>JALVEB010000139.1 GCA_027008705.1 Sedimenticola sp.
CGCTGATGACGTTGCCCTGCTCGTCGAAGATCGGCTGCACGCGCTTGATCTTCTCCGGGCCCTTGTAATGCAGCAGCGCGATGCCGCTGTACTGACGGTTGGGCACCGGATTGCCCTCGAGGATGTCGATCGCGCGATGGATCGCGGCCACGTCGATCTGCCCGGTCGGGATGCCGGCTTCGAGGGCGTCGAAGGCGGCATCCAGATCGTCGGTCGGCGAGGTTTTGTCGATCGGCGTGACGATCGGATCGTCATGCAGGTTGTAGGGCACATCCGGCGTCGACGGCAGGGTGTTCAGAATCTCCTCGCCCTGCAGGCCGCGGATATTCTCGTATACGTTCTCCAGGTGGTTCGTTCCCGGCGGATTGGCGAACGGGTCCGATTCCGGAAACAGGCTCGGACGGGTTTCGACGAAGGTCGTTTTGCCATCCGGTGACAGGGTCTGGATGGACGGCCCGGGGAACGGCTGCGGCCCCGGGTGTGCGGCTTGCGCGGCAGTGCCGCCAAGCGTGAGCACCAACGCGGTGCTCGATAACAGGCTTTTGTACACCATTTTCGATGTCCTCAATCTTTGGTGGCCGGATTTCAGGCGAGGCGCGCCAGGCGCGACCGCGCGGTCTTCCGACTCGATGCTTGTTCAGTGGGGCGTTCTCCGTCGCCCGTTCAGGTCTCGCGATTGTGATGGGCGAAGTCGTTCCCCAACCGTCGCGGACCGGCGCGGCGCGGCGCCCCGGCCGGCACCGGCCCCTCCGCCGTCGCTACCCACGAAACCCGCTCGGCGGCGAACGCCGGATCGCTGTCGACGCCGAACGCGCCCCACATGCCGACGCCGCCGTTGCCATAATGCACCATGCGTGGCGAATGGCTGCCGCGATGGTTGCAGGCGGAACGTTGCAGCCGGTCGCTCAACGCCTCCACGTCTTCCGGCAGCGCGGTCAGAAAATACCACCCCTTGGGCACCTCGTAACGCGCGGCGAAATGCTTCAGCCGTGCCGGGGTGTCCCGGATATCCTGCGATACCGAGTAGATGAACACCTCGGAGCCGAGACGCCCTTTCAGGTGCTTGGCGATGTTCTCCATATGACGCACCGATGGAAAGGCCTTCTGTCCACGAATGGTGAAGAAGTGCAATACGACGATGCGGTCCTTGATGAGGTCTTCATAAAGCCGGAAGCGCTCACCGGTGTGCGCAAACAGCGGGATGTTCGGGAAGGCGTTGCCGCCGCGCGCCTGTGCGGGTGGCGGCAGCTCGGCCTTGCCGTTGGTGTCGATACGCCGGCTGCCCTCGGGCAGCCGTGGCTTGTCTTGCTCGATCATGATCTTTCCTCGAAACTGGTTGTCCGTGAAGTGACTGCGCGCATATGCGCGCTCAGTCGCCCTGGCCCGGCGGCACGATATCCCAGCGAATCATCATCGCGTGGTCCTCGTGCACGACGTTATGGCAGTGCATCACATGCTTGCCGAGGAAATCGCGCCAACGCATGAACAGCTTGACCTCGTCGTTCGGGCCCAGCGCCAGGACATCCTTGCGCGAATGCTGCACGTCATAGGGCGGCACCGGCTTGCCGTTGCGTTCGAGAATCTGAAACTCCTCGAAATGGCTGTGGATCGGATGCGACCAGGCGTTGCCGGCGTTGCGCCATGTCCAGATCTCGGCGGTACCCTGCTCGATCGCGGCATCGACGCGGTTCGGATCCATCAGTTTGCCGTTGATCGTCCACAGACCGTTGTCGTAATCGAAAACGAACAGCCGTTCCTTGCGCACCTCATCGAAGTTGATCGGCGGCAGATCGCGCATATGGTCGGGGATGCGGCTCGGATCGCCCTCGCTAGGGATCACATCGAAACGCATGATCAAGTCACCCTCGTCCAGGTAGCGCCCGGTCGGGCCGGCGCCGTCCTCGCGCATCTCCAGGCGGTTGACCAGATAGACGTGATCGCCAGGCCGGAAATGGGAGAAATCGATGATCACATCGTGACGCTGGGCGACCCCCAGCGTGATATGTCTCTTGATCAGCGGATGCGGCAACAGGTTGCCGTCGGTGGAGAGCACATAGAAGCGCTCACCGCGACGCGCGCGACGCCGCCCGAGCCGGCTGTCGGCTCGCAATGACAGATCGTAGAAGCGGGACGGACCGCCGTTGACGATACGGAAACGGTACTTGCGCGCCTCGACCCGGAAGTACGGCTGAATCGTGCGGTTGACGGTAAAACGATCGCCGAGCATGCCGTTGACGGTATAGCTGTAGTCACTGTTCGGCACCGGCGGCGGATCGGTCGGGTCGGCGGTCGGGGTGAAGAAATCCCATACCACCTGGCCGTTCTGGTCGAACTTGACGTCATGCAACATCAACGGCACATCGTATTTGCCGCTCGGCAGGCGGAACGCGCCCGCGCGCGTATCGGTCTCGTCGTTCGAATCCTTCTCGTCGAAATGCAGCGTGAAACCGGAAAGACCGGCATAGACGTTCGGCGCGGTGAAATCCAGACGGTGATCGTGGTACCACAAGGTGGTCAACTTCTCGCGATCATCGAAACCGGCGGGAAAGGTCGGGTAATGATGATCCCAGAACTCGCCGGGACCAAAGTAGTCCATCGGGATACCGTCGCTTTCGGAAGCCTGATGCCCGTTGTGCAGATGCAGCGTCACCGACGGCAGCGCGAAACGCGCGCGCTGGCTGCCGACGGGGGGCAGCTCATTGATGCGGCGCACGAAGGCCCCGCCGACGTTCTGCTCGTTGCGGTAGTTGACATGGAAGGTTGCACCCGGCGTGATGCCGTCGAAACCCCAACTCCAGGTACCCTGATTGTACGGCGGCTCCGGATGGTATTGCCAGAGAAATTCCTGGATCCGCTGGATATAGTATTTCTCCGGCGGAAACTCATCGTAGCGCTGGTGACGCAACGGATCCGGCGCCGGGTTCAACGCGCTCAGCGGCACCGGCTGGGCCACCGGCATCTCGAACAGCGGCGCGACGAACGGCGTCGCCGGTGGACTCGGATCGTAGATCCATGACGGCAGAAAACCGTCGGGAAACAACAGATTGGACTGCGCCGTCTTCGGCACCCCACTATAGGCCGCGCTCGCAAGCCCGACTTTCAAAACATCCCTTCTTGTAGCCATATCCATCCCCCTAGCAGCTATTGAATAATCAGGCAACCGCCTGCGGAGCCTAAGCCATCGCCTGGCGATTCCCCCCTCGTGAACGGGATCGGCGAACCTTCGGCCGATTCCCAGGCAACTCGGGCGCAATGCGCCCAACTACGTCATGCCCACCTCCCTCGGGCAAAATTCGAACGGCGCTCCCGGGAAATCCGATCCCAACCAAGCTGGTCGACCAGTTCCGGAAGCCATCTGCCGCCTCATTCCCTCTTGCAATCCATGTTTCATGCCAAATATTCTCATACCAAAATATCCATACGCTTCCTCCTTCATTTTCAAACACTTGAAGCGGGTCCTTGGCGGCAAAAGCGTTATCGGACAGCGAGGAAAACTGTAAATGCCTATTGAGGACTGTAAAATTTTCTGTCGAAAAAGGCGGACCCCAAGGCTCTCGCCCTACCGGTCAAAACGTAATAATTCATCAAGAAAAAAGAAATTATTTCATTGCTTATCAAACAATTGTTACCAAGCGCCGCCGATACCGGCGGCTTTTGTAACCCATATCACGCATGCGTAAAAATTCCTGACATAAGTCAACTCTTGAGATGCCCCTCTACGGCTTTCGATAACGGAAGTATGGCGGGTTCCAGAAGGATGGAAATGGAAAAATATCTGAATCATCTGTAAGGAAAATTCACCTTGCAAACCAAACCCACAAAACTCCGGCATCGCGCCTCGAGGCATGGAAATACCACCCGGGGAGATGAGCGAAAAGGAAACCGGACGACGCATTGCGATGCGGGGGAGAAACACCCCCGCGGACCAAAAGCAGTCAGTGGACGGATCGCTCGTACATCTTCACCACCTTGTTCATCTCCTTCAGCAACGGGAGATTGAGCCGCGCGGCCAGGGCCAGGCCACGCGGCGAGGTATCGACCGCATCCAGCACCGGTTTGTACTCCGCCCATAGTTTCCGCACCACATCGAGCTGGGCGCGGATCGCGGGATCCCGGGTGCCCGGCAGTCCGAGCGCCGCATCACCATCACGCAGGCCTTTCAAGGTGCGCTCGAAGAGGTCGACGGTGCTCTTCAGATTGGCGCGATTGGCCTCGACATCGATCCCGTTGGCGATCAGCAGCAGCTCCTTGGTCATCTTCTGTGTCAGCATGCGTTGCTTTCCAGCCAGGTTGATGGTTTTCGCCATGGCCGGATCGAGGGTCGAGCCGCTCATGCGCGCATACATCTGAACCGCGGCGTTCATGTTCTTCAGCAATGGCAGGTTCCCGGCGGCTACGTTTTTCAATACCTGCCGATCGATACGACCGTTCAGCGCGGCCTCGACATTCGGCTGGAAGCCGGCCCACAGGCGCGCGACCTTGTCGAGCTGAGCGAGGATCGCGGCATCGGTGGTCGCTGGCAGCCCCAGACTGGCGTCGCCGTGGATCAGGCCCTTCAAGGTCTTGTCGAACAAAGCCGCGGTATCGCGCAGACGCTTTTCGTTGCCCGCGGCATCGATGCCCTTGGCGATCAGCAGGATCTCCTTGCTCATCTTCTGCGTCAGCATGCGCTGCTTGCCAGCCAGGTTGATGACCGTGCCCATCTGCTGCTTGCTGAAGGCCAGCACCTGGTTCGCGAACAACAGCGCCACCAACAAGAACGACGGGAGGGAAAGGAAACATTTGAACATCTTGACTCTCCTGAATACGACTAGGGGAAGAAGCCGCCGCGCGCGGCGGCCCGCATTCACCACAATGGATGAAGCGCCCCGACAATTCCTTGACTTAAGGCAAGGTTATTAGCTAATAAGCATATTCAGATTTACAGATTCAATAACCTGTCCACACGCCGGGAGAAATCGCGCGCCGAAAACAGGTGAGCAGTTATATATACTTGTCGCCCAGGGGTTTGGAGAAACGATTCCTACCCCGAACCAGGGCTCGTTCCCACGCCCAGCCCACGGGCCCGGGGAGCAGTCTCGAACAACCGCGAGCCCCATGGGCGACGAGCAGACAATCCCGGCATGATGCAACAGCCCCTCCAGATTCTCCGCGACACCTTCGGCTACGACGCCTTCCGCCACAACCAGGCCGAGATCATCGAGACGGTGTTGAACGGAGGCGATGCGCTGGTGCTGATGCCGACCGGCGGCGGCAAATCACTGTGCTACCAGATTCCGGCGATCGCGCGGCCCGGTGTCGGCGTCGTCGTATCCCCACTGATCGCGCTGATGCAGGACCAGGTCGATGCCCTGACCCAGCTCGGCGTGCGCGCGGCCTTTCTGAACTCGACCCTGAACTTCGACGAGATCCAGTTCATCGAACAGCGACTGCGTGCCGGTGAACTGGATCTGCTTTACATCGCCCCGGAACGCCTGCTGGGCGCCCACACCCTGGCGTTGCTCGAACAGGTCCGAATCGCGCTGTTCGCGATCGACGAAGCCCACTGCGTATCCCAGTGGGGACATGATTTCCGCAAGGAATACCAACAGTTGCGCGTGCTCCACGAGCGCTTTCCAGGGATACCGCGGATCGCCCTGACCGCGACCGCCGACGCGCGTACCCGCGAGGAGATCATCGCCCAGCTCGATCTCGGCCAGGCCCGACGCTTCATCAACAGCTTCGACCGCCCGAACATCCGCTATGCGATCACCGAGGGGCAGAACGCGCGCGCCCAACTATGGCGTTTTCTCCGTGACGAACACCCCAACGATGCCGGTATCGTCTACTGCCTGTCACGCAAAAAGGTGGAATCGACCGCCCAATGGCTCAGCGAACAAGGCCGAGTCGCCCTGCCCTACCACGCCGGCCTGCCGGCGCATCTGCGCCAAAACCACCAGCAGCGGTTTCTGCGCGAAGAGGGGGTGATCATCGTTGCGACGATCGCCTTCGGCATGGGGATCGACAAACCCGACGTGCGCTTCGTCGCCCACCTGAACCTGCCGAAGAGCATCGAGGCCTACTACCAGGAAACCGGCCGCGCCGGTCGCGACGGACAACCCGCCGACGCCTGGATGGCCTACGGCCTGCAAGACGTCATCACGCTGCGCCAGATGACCGAGGACAGCGACGCCGACGCGCAACACAAACGCATCGTGCAACGCAAGCTCGACGCCATGCTCGGCCTGTGTGAACTGACCAGCTGCCGCCGCCAGACGCTGCTGGCCTATTTCGATGAACGCCTGGACGAGCCCTGCGGCAACTGCGACAACTGCCTGAACCCGCCCGAGACCTGGGACGCCACCGAGGCCGCGCGCAAGGCCTTGTCGACGGTCTACCGCAGTGGCCAGCGCTTCGGCGTGAGCTACCTGATCGACCTCCTGCTCGGCAAAACCAATGAACGCATCGCACGCAACCAGCACGACCAGCTCAGCACCTTCGGCATCGGCAAGGAACTCTCCGCCACCGAATGGCGTTCCGTATTCCGCCAACTGATCTCCCAAGGCTATCTCGACGTCGATCAGGAATACGGCTCGCTGCGCCTCGACGAGCGCTGCCGCCCCCTGCTGCGGGGCGAGCGGACCTTGCGCCTGCGCAAGCAACGCAAGGCCGAAAAGCCCCCCCGCGCGACACGCCAGCGCAGCGAACTGCGCGAGATCGACGAGCCCCTGTTCGAGGCACTGCGCGCACTACGCCGCGAGCTTGCCGATGAGCAGGGCGTGCCACCCTATGTGATCTTCCATGACGCCACGCTGACCGAGATGGCGCGCCAGCGGCCGGGCAGCCGCGAATCGCTGCGCGCCCTGCCCGGCATCGGCGAGCAAAAGCTGGAGCGCTATGGCGACGCCTTTCTTGCTGTCATCGCCGAGCACCCGCTGCCCGAGTTGCTCGACAACCGCCTCGGCGACAGCGTCAACCAAACCCTGGCGCTGCACCTGCAAGGGCTGGACGCCGAACGAATCGCTGCACGACGCGGACTCAAGACCAGCACCATCTATGGTCATTTCGCCGAGGCCGTCGAGGCCGGACTGCTCGATCCGCGCGCGATACTCCCGCTGGAAACGGAAGACTACCAGCGCATCGCCGAGGCCATCGAACACCTCGGGATCTGCGAGGAAGGCCGCCTGAAGCCACTCTACGAATTCTTCGAGGAACGCTGGGACTACGGCCTGCTGCGCTGCGTGCTCGCCGCCGAATGCGCCTGACGAACACCACTGGCGAAGCCACGAACAACAGGATATGCTCGAAGACGCGACAGCGACAACGGCGCCGCCGGAGCGGCTCAAGACGCGGCGCAGACAGGAAAGCCGCGCCAAGCCGTTGCCCATCGCGACGACCCTACCACCGAGGAGACCACATTGAACAAACCGATCCATCCCCTGCCATCGGCGCTCGCCTTGCTGTTGGCCATGCCCGCGCTGGCCGGCGCCGACACCGCCGATACGAACGGCGAGTACAAATTCGCGCCCCCATCGGTCACCCGACAGGCCGCCGTCGAGAGCGCCCGAACCACCTCGGCGCCCGCCGCCCAGGCCACGCCACCCGCCAACGCGCCGACGGCTCCCGCTCCGGCAGCCACCACGCGCACCGGAACCGCGCAAGGCCGCGCCGCGCCAGGCTACCCGCCAAGCCCCGGCTATGCCGGCGCCAATGGCTACTATCCTCCGATGCCGCCGGGCGCCCGTCCCTACTACAACCGAGGCGGCTGGGGCCCCTGGGGCGGTGGCGGCCCCTGGGGCGGCGGGCCCGGCAGCTGGTTCGGCGGTCGCGGCGGCCCTTGGGGCGGCGGCCCCGGCGCCTGGATGAACCCGGGCAACCCGAAACGCTCGCTGTCCAACGCCTGGGACGACATGCTCAACGCCCCGAGCCGCATGGGAGAGATGCCGGGCGGCTGGCGCGCGCCCAGCATCAGCGTGCCGAACCCGGTCGATGTCGGTGACGAGTTCGGTCGCGCGGCGCGCGACCTGCCAGGGCAGATGCGCAACTTCGGCAACTGAACGAGCGGTCGGACTCGACAGTGCGTCGCGAAGCGGGTTCCCGGACCGGCCCATCCCGGCAAAAAGCCCGACCAAACCCGGGGTTTTTGCCGGGGCCACTTGAATTCAGCCGGCGCGTCGCCATCTCCCTTGACGCGAACCGCCTGCATGACGCAGCCGGTACCGATTTCCAATGACCGACAGAAAACCGACTGACAGGAGCGACACCGATGGAAAGCCTGCTGAAAATCCTCGATCACACCGAGGCCGAAGAAAAGATCATTCGCGAACAGATTGCCGAGCGCGCCAAGGCGAAGGGTATCGAACTGAGCGACGATCACTGGAAGGTCATCGACTTCGTGCGCATGGTCTGGGCCCAGTCCGACACCACCCCCCATGCCCGCGACGTCGCTGAAAAGCTCTATGAAGAGTTTGCCGACAAGGGCGGCAGCAAGTATCTCTACAAGCTGTTTCCGGAAGGCCCGGTGACCACCGCCGCCGAACTCGCCGATATCGAACCGCCACTGAACGCCAAGAACCCCTCGTTCGGCGTCGCCTACTGAAGCGACACCCGGTCGATGGCGACGATTGCCGCCGCCATCGGCACGCGCTAGCATGGCGGCCTGTCGATCACTTGCTACCGCCATGCGCCAACGACCACCTGAAAACGCACTCGAATCCGAAAAACAAGCCCTGCGCGAGCGCCGGCGTTTTCTGCTACAGGCCGCCGGCGGCAGTCTCGCGCTGCTGTTCCCGCCCGGCCGGACGACCGCCACTCCAGCGGTGGATCCATGGGTCACCCTCGACGCCGCCCTGCGCCACCTCTTTCCGCATGAAGCGAACAGCCCGGGCGCGGACGACATCAACGCCCTCGCCTACCTCCGCCGGGTGGTCGCGGATCCCTTTGTCGACGCCGACGAGCGCGCTTTCATCACACGGGGCGCGGGCTGGCTCGAGGAACTCGCCCAGGCCGCTCACCAGCAACTGTTCGCCAAGCTCGACGCAGCGCGACGCGAACGCCTGCTACGCCACGTCGCGGCCCGCCCGGTCGGCGAGAACTGGCTTTCGACGCTGATCGTCTACCTGCTCGAGGCGTTGCTCACGGCCCCCGCCTATGGCGGCAATCCGAACGGCATCGGCTGGTCGTGGCTGCGTCATATCCCCGGCTTTCCGCTGCCGGATAGCGACACCGTCTACTGGAAGCTGCCGCTGTGAGCCGCGACTTCGATGTCTGCGTGATCGGCAGCGGCGCCGGCGGCGGGCCCATCGCCTATGAACTGGCGCGCGCCGGGCGATCCGTGGTGGTGTTGGAGAAAGGCCCGTGGCTGCGTGAGCGCCATTTCACCAAGGACGAACTCGCCTGTTGCCGCCGCCCGGTCTACACCCCCCCGCTGCGCGACGAGAAACACGTCATCGAACAACGCGACGAACAGGGCCGCTGGCGGGCGCAAAGCAACGACCAGGGCGGCCCGAACCTGTGGAACGGGAACTGCGTCGGCGGTTCCAGCAACTTCATGTCCGGCTTCTTCCACCGCATGAAGCCGATCGATTTCAAGCTGCTCTCGACCTTCGGCCCGATCGACGGCGCCAATGTCGCCGACTGGCCGATCGACTACGCCGAGCTGGAGCCCTGGTACCGCCATGTCGAAGAAGTCGTCGGAGTCTCCGGTCAGGTACGACCCCATGCCCACGAGGCCCCACGATCGAACGCCGACTATCCCTACCCGCCAACCCGCGAACACCCGATCTCGGCGCGCATCGACGAGGCCGCGCGCGCGCTCGGGCTGCGCGCGGTGAAGGTGCCACGCGCGATTCTCACGCGCCCGCATCCGACGCGCCGCTCCTGCGAATACTCCGGCTATTGCGGCAGCTTCGGCTGCTCCAGCGGAGCCAAGGGCAGCTCGCGCGCGGCCCTGCTCGATCAGGCCGTCGCCACCGGCCGTTGCAAAATCATCGACCACGCCAAGGTCCATCGCCTGGTCAGCGATGCGCGCGGCCGCATCCGCCATGTCGCCTGGTTCGATCGCAACGGCGCCGAGCAGCGGCTCGATGCCCACATCTATGTGGTCGCCTGCCAGGCGATCGAAACCTGCCGACTGCTGCTGGCCTCCACCGGACCGCGCTTTCCCCACGGGCTCGCCAACAACCACGGGCAGGTCGGGCGCAACCTGTTGTTCTCCGCCGGCGGCGTCGGCAGCGGCGATTTCGACTTTCGCGGACGCGATCCCGATGAGATAAAGGCCTTGCGCGTGACCGGCCCGTTCGTCAACCGCGCGCTGCACGACTGGTACCGCTTCCGTCACCCCGAATTCGGCGACAGCAAGGGCGGCATCATCGAGTTCCTGTGGGAGCACCCCAACCCGACCGCGCATGCGCAAAACGCCATGTGGCGCGGCGACCGGCTGCTGTGGGGGCGTGAGCTGAAACGCAACCTGGAGGCCTGGTTTCGCACCGATCGCACATTGGACTTCGAGGTCTTCAACGACTGGCTGCCCACCGACGACTGCCGCGTCGAACTATCGAAGCAGGTGCGCGACCGCTGGGGAACCCCGGTCGCCAAGGTGCGCCTGAACGCCCATCCACGCGATCTCGCGGTGGGCCGCTGGCTCGCCGAAAAAGGCGAACGCCTGTTGCGCCAACTGGGCGCGGTGCGCATCCGCTCGTCCGTCAGCCCGAACCCACCGCCCAACCTGCAAGCCGGCGGCTGCCGCTTCGGCAACGATCCAGGGCGCTCGGTGCTGGACCCGGACTGCCGCGCCCACGAGGTCGACAACCTGTTCGTCACCGACGGCAGCTTCATGCCCACCGGGGGCAGCGTGCCCTATACCTGGACGATCTACGCCAACAGCTTCCGGGTGGCCGAAAAGATCAAATCCCAGCTCGGCTGACTCGTCACCGGGCCGGGATTCGCAAGGGGCGGGAAGCCGGGGCCGCGCTCAAATACCGCCGTACAAATCCTGATTCCCGTCGGTGCTCGCATTCAGGCGGCTGGCATCGAGGTGATCCACAATCACCTGGGGCCGCGCGTCCTCGCCATAGCCGTTACCGTACAGATCAGCGTTTGGATTGTCGTTGGCGTCGACCTGAGTGGTCAGGCGCGCCCCGTAGCCGTCGAACAGGTCCGGGTTGCCGAAAGGCTCATCGGCCAGCGCTACCCCGCTGACGAGCAACAGGGCCGGAAAAAGACGTATCGTTCTCATGATGGCATCCTCGTGTGGCATGGATCGGTCGCCGTATCTTCGGCGCTTTTCGTGTGCTGCACAGAGAAGACCCGGGGAAACCGTGAATGCTTGCGGAAAGGATGAAAAAACCGCGCGGAAACGGCGGCTCGTCAAGAAGCGGGGCAAGATGGTAGCTACGGGTGGACTTGAACCACCGACCCCAGCATTATGAGTGCTGTGCTCTAACCAGCTGAGCTACGTAGCCAAAAAGCGAGGCAAAACTATACGGTCCGGCACCGCGCTTGTCAATGTCCCGGGAATCAGGGCAGGGCAATCGCGCCTCATTCCGCTTGACGTTTCCTGATTTCAAAGGCTTGGCGCTGTCGCCCGATCCGCTCGCTTGATCGGACCTGCGCCCGCATTGCAAAAAAACCGCTGTAGGCCGGTTCAAGTACCGCGGAACCGGCTGCGGCGGGGGCCGCGCAATGGCGCCGCTGCCCGATCCGCTGCGCTTGATCGGGCCTGCGCCTTGTCAGGTCAACGTCATTTCAGCGCGATTGCCCTGGCCCAATAACGCCGGAAACTACAGAACGGTGGGAAATGCGGGCTGGGAATCCGGAGGTATCGCATTGGCATTCCCCGTCTGTCTGAACGCCGCGCGCTTTGTTAAGATTCGGCTTTACCGATCACAAATGGAAGCCTTCCGATGCGCGCCAGCCAGTTCCTCATCCAGACCCTGAAGGAAACCCCAGCGGATGCCGAGATCGCCAGTCACCGGCTGATGCTGCGCGCCGGCATGGTGCGCAAACTCGCCTCCGGCCTGTATACCTGGTTGCCGCTCGGGCTGCGCGTGTTGCGCAAGGTCGAGCGCATCGTGCGCGAGGAGATGGACGCGGCCGGCGGGCTGGAGCTGTTGATGCCGGTGGTGCAACCCGCGGAGCTGTGGCGGGAATCCGGCCGCTGGGAACAGTACGGCCCGGAGCTGCTGCGCTTTCGCGACCGACACAACCGCGAGTTCTGTCTCGGCCCGACCCATGAGGAGATCATCACCGACCTGGCGCGCAACGAGCTGCGCAGCTACAAGCAGCTGCCGGTCAATCTCTACCAGATACAGACCAAGTTCCGTGACGAGATCCGGCCGCGCTTCGGCGTGATGCGCTCGCGCGAGTTCATCATGAAGGACGCCTACTCCTTCCATCTGGATCAGGAGTCACTGCAACAGACCTACGATGCGATGTATGCGGCCTACGCGCGGATCTTTACGCGGTGCGGGCTGGAATACCGCGCGGTGCTCGCCGATACCGGCGCGATCGGCGGCAATGCCTCGCACGAGTTCCATGTGCTCGCCGATGCCGGCGAGGATGCCATCGCGTTCTCGACGGAAAGCGATTACGCGGCCAATGTCGAACTCGCCGAGGCGTTGCCCCCGGCAACGCCACGCCCCGCGCCGAGCGAGGCCCTGAGCGAGGTCGACACCCCGGCCCAACACAGTATCGACGAGGTCGCGGGGTTTCTCGGGCTGCCGGCTTCCCAAATTCTGAAGACCCTCATCGTCGAAGGCGAGGAGGAAGGCCGCCTGGTGGCGCTGGTATTGCGCGGCGACCACGAGTTGAACGAGCTGAAGGCGGCCCGGTTGGATGGCGTCGCCGCGCCGCTGAGCTTCGCCAGCGACGAGGCTGTTCTCGAGGCCACCGGCGCGCATCCCGGTTCGATCGGACCAGTGGGGCTGGATATCCCGGTCATCGCCGATCACGCGGCGCTGGCGGTCGCCGATTTCGTCTGCGGCGCCAACCGCGACGGCAAGCACCTGCGCGGGGTCAACTGGGAACGCGATCTGCCCGCTCCCCACGCCGCCGATCTGCGCAATGTGCGTGACGGCGATCCCAGCCCCGACGGCCGGGGCCGGCTTACGATCGCGCGCGGTATCGAGGTCGGCCATATTTTCCAGCTCGGCGACAAATACAGCCGCGCGCTGAAGGCCGAGGTGCTCGACGAGTCCGGCAAGGCGCGCATCCTGACGATGGGTTGCTATGGCATCGGCGTGACCCGCGTGGTCGGCGCGGCCATCGAGCAGCATCACGACGATCGCGGCATCCGCTGGCCGGCCAGCATCGCGCCGTTCGAGGTCGTGGTGTGCCCGATGAAGATGGACAAGTCGGCGCGCGTGCGCGAGGCCGCCGGGGAGCTGCTCGAGCGACTGCTCGCGGCGGGCATCGACGCCATTCTCGACGACCGCCCGGTGCGCCCCGGCTTCATGTTCGCGGATTGGGAGCTGATCGGGGTGCCGCACCGCGTGGTGGTCGGCGAGCGTTCGCTCGATGAGGGCCGATTGGAATACAAGGGGCGCGGCGACGCCGAGGCGCGACTGATCAAACGCGATGAGATGATCGATTTCCTGCGCCAGCGCCTGGAGCGCTGACGACACCGCTCAGGCGGCCTCGCTGCGCGCCTGCTCCAGGTAGACCTTGACCAGCACCTCGTTGCCCCGTCCCAGGTAGGTGAGCTCGTCGAAACTCATCATGCGGGACATCGCAATGCCCCGTCCGTGGCTGTCGAAGGCCCGCTCGGGATCGAAATCCAGGTATTTCTCCCATTCGAAGCCTTCGCCCTGATCGCGGATGCGGATCGCGATCTCGCGCTCGCACCGCTGGAACTCGACCTCGACGTAGCGCTCGGCATATCCCGGCTGGCGCAGGCGGCGTTCGATCTCCTCGTCCCAGGTGCCCTCTTCGCGCAAGCGGGATTTCTCGGCATAGGTGATCCCCAGATTGCCATGCTCCACCGCGTTCAGCAGCAGCTCGAGCAGGCCGACCACGCTGCGGTTCGGATCCGGGCAGGCGTTCGCCAGCATCGTCGCCAGGTCGCGACTCTCATCGACGGTGCGGAAATGGAAGCAGGCCTGCTCCATCATGCCGAACAGGCGGGATGCCGCATCGATCGACTGCTGCATCTGGCGATAGCGTCGCCGGTCCTCGACCGCGGTGGCGACGACATTGCGCAACATGGTTTCGTCGAACGGCTTGGTCAGATAGTAGAACGCGCCCGCCGCGAGCCCTTCGTTGATCTCGTCCTGCGCCGCCATCGCGGTTTGCAGGATCACCGGCACCGTCTCCAGCTCGGCGTGCGTCTTCATGCGCCGCAACACCTCGAGGCCATCCATGCGCGGCATCATGCGATCGAGTACCACGATATCATATCCGCCGGGGTCGACTTCGAGCCGCTCCCAGGCCTCGACGCCATCGCTGGCCGTTTCCAGGCGGTAGCCCCCGTCTTCCAGGTACTCCTCGAGAATCTCCAGATTGAAGGGCTCGTCGTCGACGAGCAGGATGGTGATGTCATTCACGGCGGCTTTCCATTATCCAGGGCTATGCCCTTGGGCATCGGCGCGCGCGGAAGGTACTTTAGGCAGACGGACATGAAACGATGCGCCACCGTCGGCATTGCCGCTGGCATGGATCCCGCCATGATGGGCCAACACGATCTCCTTGCAGATCGGCAGCCCCAGTCCGGTTCCACCAGAACCGTTCTTGGTGCGACTGCTCTGCACGAACTTGTCGAACACCTTGTCCAGTTCGTCCTCGGGAATGCCGACTCCCTGATCGGCGCATTCGATGCGGAAGGCCTCGTCGTCCGCGTCGACACGCAAGTGAATGGTCTTGCCGCGAGGGGTGAATTTGATCGCGTTCGACAGCAGATTGCGCAATACCTGCCCGATGCGTTCGCGATCCATCGTCAAGCATGTGTCGGCGCAACGAATGTCGACGTGCAGATGCAGCCCATGCCGCTCGATCAGGCTGGCGATCTCGTCCCTCACGGCGTCGATCAACTCCCGCAGATCGTGCTCGGCCATGCGGTACTCCAGCCGGCCGGCTTCGGACTTCGCCAGATCGAGCAGGTCATTGATCATCCCGAGCAGGCGTTCACCGGCGGTATGGATACGGCTGAAGTATTGACGCAGCTTGTCGCTCGTCGCGCTTTCGACCTTCTTCACGCCGAAATCGGCAAAACTGAGGATCGCATGCATCGGTGTGCGCAACTCATGCGACATATTGGCGAGAAACTCGGATTTGGCCTGGTTGGCGCGCTCGGCCGCCTCCTTCGCGGCGACGATCTCGACCAACTGCTCCCGCACCAGCGCCTCCAACTCGTTGCGGTGTCGCTCCAGCTCGGCATCGATGCGCTTGCGCTCGGTGAGATCCCGCAGGATGCAAAGAAACGCCTCGAAGGTCGGCGACTCGTTCCCGCTCACCTCGCTGTCATCGAAGGAATCATCGAACAACAGCAGATCGTTGGACTCGATCACCGCAACCGACACCTCCAGATACAGCTCCCGGCCATCCAGCGTGCGGCCGATCAGCGGCTCGGCATACTGATCCGCGACATGATCCCGATACCACAGCAGATAGGCCGGCACATCGCCGGCGAACGCCTCCGGGCAGGGAATCAGGTGGTCGATCTTCTGGAACAACAGCTCGATCTCGGAATAACCGAAGATCGCCTCGGCCGCGCTGTTGAAGGACTTCACCGTGCCATCCGGCTCGAATTCGATGATCGCGTCCGAGGCGTTGTGCAGCAGCGACTGCATCTGCGTCTGGGTCGAGATGAGCTCGTGTCCGGCGCGCGACAACTCCTGTACCTGGGCGCGCAGCGCCTCGAGTTCGGCGCGCTCGTCATCGGCGAGCGGAAGAGCGGCGGTTTCGATCGAAGACACGGGGATTCCTGAATCGGTGAAGGCTGTCTCGATTCAGGCGGCCGCCGGCCGGGATTCTTTATCGCGAACTCACACCGCGACCTCGGCGCGGATGTGCGGGTGCGCCTGGTAGTCCACCAGCTCGAAATCCTCGAAGCGAAACGCGAACAGGTCATCGACCGCCGGGTTCAGGCGCATCGACGGCAGCGGCAACGGCTCGCGTTGCAATTGCAAATCCGCCTGTTCCAGGTGGTTCAGATAGAGATGGGCATCCCCCAACGTATGGATGAACTCCCCGGGACGCAGACCGCTGACCTGCGCGATCATCATCGTCAGCAACGCATAGGAAGCGATATTGAACGGCACCCCGAGAAAGACATCGCCGCTGCGCTGATAGAGCTGACACGACAAGCGTCCATTGGCGACATAGAACTGAAACAGCGCATGGCACGGCGGCAACGCCATCTCATCGATCAGCGCCGGGTTCCACGCCGACACGATCAGGCGGCGGGAATCGGGATCGGCGCGCAAGGTCTCCAGCAAGCGGGTCACCTGGTCGATGTGACGCCCGTCGGGAGCCGGCCAGGAACGCCACTGATAGCCATAGACCGGGCCGAGGTCGCCGTTTTCATCGGCCCATTCGTCCCATATGCGCACCCCATGCTCGTGCAGATAAGCGATATTGGTATCCCCACGCAGAAACCACAGCAACTCATGGATGATCGAGCGAAGATGGAGCTTTTTCGTGGTCAGCAGCGGGAAACCCTCGTTCAGGTCGAAGCGCATCTGACAGCCGAACAGGCTCAGCGTCCCGGTACCGGTGCGATCCCCCTTGCGCGTGCCATGCTCGCGCACCGCCCGCATCAGATCAAGATAGGCCCGCATCGACGACGCCCCCCCGCCGCTGGGCGAGCCACAGCAGGCCGATGCCGAACAGCACCATCGGCAGGCTCAACAACTGCCCCTCGGTCAGCCATCCGAACGCCAGATACCCGATGTGCGCATCCGGCAGGCGCACGAACTCGATGGCGAAGCGGAACAGACCATACGCAAGCAGAAACGCCCCCGAAACCGCCATCGTCGGACGGGGCCGCGAGGAATAGGCCCACAGAATCGCGAACAAGACCGGACCTTCGAGCAAGGCCTCATAGAGCATGCTCGGATGGTGGGGAGGGCTGTACAGCAGCCCGGCCGGCAGACCTTCGCAAAAACGCGGATAGTCGAGACAGGGCAGACGCATGCCCCATGGCAGATCGGTGACCTTCCCCCACAACTCCCCATTGATGAAGTTGCCGATGCGCCCGGCGAACAAACCGATCGGCACCAGCGGAGCGATGAAATCGGTGATTTGAAAGAAACCCAGCCCATGCTTGCGTGCATACCACCACATCGCCGCCAAGACACCGAGCAGACCGCCGTGGAACGACATCCCGCCCTCCCAGACCCGAAACACCCGCAAGGGATCATCGAGCAGTCCCTGCCATCCATAGAAGAACTGATAACCCAGCCGTCCGCCGACGACGACGCCGATGGCGCCATGGAACAACAGATCCTCCACCTGCGCGGGACGCACCGGCGAATCCGGGCGGCGCGCGCGTGCGCGCCCCAGCCACCAGAAACCGGCAAATCCCAGCAGATACATCAATCCATACCAGTGGATCTTCAGCGGGCCGACAGCGACCGCGATCGGGTCAATCTCAGGGTAGATCATGGCGGGCAAGTATACCAGCCAAGACGCGAGAGGGTGGTTTCGCGCGCCACGAGCTTTGGGTATGCTGCGCCGATGCGCATCCCGAGCCTGCTGATCCAGACCCTGGTCGTACTCGCCATCGCCGCGACCGGCCTGGCGCTGCTCGCCACCGACGACAAGCCCGCGCCAGCCAGCCATTACCCGCTTTCGCGCACCGACATCGAGCGGGCCGAACGCTTGCTGCGGGAACACGATCCGCGCCACCAGAAGAACGGCGCGATACGCCACCTGCTGCTTCGCCAACGGGATCTGAACGTCGCCCTGAACTACCTGCTGACGGGAGCCCGACGAGGCTCGGCGCAGTTGCGGCTGCAAGCGGGCCGCCTTGACGCCGATCTGAGCCTGCGCCTGCCCGCCCCGTTCTCCCATCGCTGGCTGAACCTCACCGCGCGCTTCACCGAAGGCGCACCGCTGCCGCGTCTTGAAGCCTTGCGTATCGGCGCGCTGCAAATTCCCGATGCCCTGGTACCCACGATTGCCTCGCTACTGGAACAGTGGCTGAAACAAGACCCGCGCAGCGCGCCGTTGCTCGGCACCGTACAGCAGATCCGCTTCATCGACCGGCGCCTGTATGCCCGCTACCGCTGGCAAGCCGGCAGCCTCGCCGGAGTGCGCGCCACGCTGCTCGGCGAGCTCGACCCAGACAGCCTCGCCGCTTATCACCGAGCGCTGATCGACACCACGCGCCACTTCCCGGCCGGCGCGAGCGTACCGTTGCCGAAGCTCTTGCGGCCGCTGTTCGCACTCGCGCGAAAACGCTCGCGAAAGCGCGATCCGGTCGATGAGAACCGCGCCCTGCTGGCGGTGCTCGCGGCCTGGGCCGGCGGACGCGGCCTCTCCGCGCTGGCCGCCGATTCCGACGCCCGCCCACGCCGGCTGCGTCCGACACTGCGCGCTCGCCACGACCTCGCCCAGCATCTGCTGATCTCCGCCGCATTGGCGCTCGGCAGCGACCGCGGCATGGCCAACGCGATCGGCCTGTACAAGGAGATCCGCGACTCCTGGCGCGGCAGCGGTTTCAGCTTCACCGACCTGGCCGCTGACATGGCGGGCGCCCGATTGGGCGAAAACGCCACCGCCAGCGCCGCAAACGCGCGACGCATCCAGCACCTGCTGGCCAATGGCATTTCCGAGGACCAATTGCTCCCCGCGATCGAGGACCTCCCGGAAAATCTCTCAGCGCGTGATTTTTCACTCCGTTTCGACGACACCCACAGCGTCGAATATCACCGCCTGCTGAAGCGCATAAAAAACCGCCTGAATCGATCGCCTCTGCTTGCCAAGTAACTAGATTCCCTGCGATTCCGGATTTAGAGCGAGCGCTTGCGTTCCTCGCTATAATCAAAATTTACAATCGATTTACGACTGGGAAACTTTCAACTCAAGATCGTGATGGGAAGGCCGTTTATTAGCTGTACAACAACAGGTGGACGCACGTAGCTTCCCCGGTCTCCCGATACACGGCACGACACTGAAGCGGACGACGACCGCCAATACCATCAAATCTCAATTTGAGGCTAGTTAGCATGACACTGAAGAATGGAATAAGCAGACATTTGAAGACCCTGGGCGAACGGCTGCGCTATCAGCGCCGCCAAATGGGCTGGACGCAGGAAGAGCTGGCCCGCCAGGCCGGCACCAACCAGGCGGTGATCCAGAAGATCGAGAACGGCAAAAGCCTGCGGCCACGCAAAATCAACGAGATCGCCGAGGTCTTGAACGTCAACCCCGCCTGGCTGATGTTCGGCGATGAATACAGCACGCAACTGCCCGAGGAAGCGCTCGAGATCGCCGAAGCCTGGTCGCGACTGGCGCCGGCCGACAGGGAGCGCATCCAGCAAGAGATCATGGATCTGCTCGAATAAGCGCGCCGCGCGCGCCGCGCCATGCGGCGCGCGCTCACCAAAAACCGGTCAGACCACGAAAATACAATGCTTTCAGATAGTGGGTCTCGGCGACCGCCGGATGCACCGGATGGTCGGGGGCCTGACTGCCACGCAGCAACAGCTGCACATAGCGGTCGCTGTGCCTTGCCGCGCGTTGCACCCGATCGAGCAACTGTTCTTCGGGAAAATGGTGCGAACACGACGAGCTGATCAACACCCCATCCCGCTCCAACAGACGCAGGGCCGCGTCGTTGATGCGTTGGTAAGCCAGCGCCCCAGCCTTATGATCCTTGCGTTTCTTGATGAACGCCGGCGGATCGACGATCACGACATCGAAGCGTTGGCGCTGTCCGCGCAACACCCGCAATACCTCGAACGCATCGCCCTGCAAAGCGTCGACTCGTGATTCGACGCCATTCAGCTCGGCATTGCGCAACGCGCTGTCGATCGCGCGCGCCGAGGCATCGACCAGAGTCACCCGCTTCGCCCCGGCGTGGGCCGCGCGCACGCCCCAGGCGCCGACATAGCTGAAGACATCCAGGACGCGCTTGTCGCCGATGAAACGGATCATTCGATCGCGATTGTACGCCTGATCATAGAACCAGCCGGTCTTCTGCCCTTCGAACAGCGAGACCTCGAAACGCGCACCACCTTCGCTGAGCACAACCCGATCCGGCACCTCGCCCTTCACCGGCTCGATATAACGGCTCAGCCCCTCGAGTTCGCGCGTCGGGCTGTCATTGCGCAACAGAATCGCCGACGGCTTCAAGACCTTGTCCAAGGCGGCAATAAGCGCCTCGCGCATGCGCTCCATGCCCGCGCTGCCGATCTGCACGACCAGCACATCGCCATACCGATCGACGACCAGACCGGGCAGCGCATCGCTTTCACCGAATACCAAGCGATAATACGGATCCGCATAGAGCCGCGAGCGCCCACTCAGCGCAATCTTGATCCGATGCACCAGCAAGGAGCGATCCGGTGGATGCGCCCGATCACGGCTCAGCAAGCGCGCGCAGATCAGCGTGTGCGGATTCGCATGAGCATAGCCCAACCATTTGCCGGCGGCATTTTCGACCTCGACCAGGCAGCCCGGCTCCAGCGTCTTCAGCGGCGTCGCCGCAGTATCGACCTCGTTGCTATAGATCCACGGATGGCCCGCGCGCACGCGTCGATCCTGGTTCTTCCGTAGTTTCAACAGGGGTAAAGACATCTCGCTGGCACCAGGGATCAGGGAAAAGTCCCGTATCATATACTCGTCGCCCATGAATTTTCGGTTTTTCGAGACCGTTCCTCGCGCCCGTGGGTCAGGCGAGGAAACGAGTCACAGCCCATTCCATGGCGGGTTTCCGCAACGACGCCCACGGGTGCGAGGGGCGGTCGCAGTGGCCGAGAATTCATGGGCGGCGAGTATAACCCTTTCGAAGCCCACGCGAGAATGCCATGAGCAACCGATTGAAGAACGCGACCAGCCCCTACCTGCTGCAACACGCCGATAACCCGGTCGACTGGTGGGAATGGGGCGAAGAAGCCCTGCGCGCCGCGCGCGAGCAGCAACGCCCGATCCTGCTCTCGATCGGCTACTCCGCCTGCCACTGGTGCCATGTCATGGCGCATGAATCCTTCGAAGACAAAGCCACTGCCGCGCTGATGAACGAACACTTCATCAACATCAAGGTAGACCGCGAAGAACGCCCCGACCTCGATCAGATCTACCAAAGCGCCCACCAACTGCTGGCGCGACGCCCCGGCGGCTGGCCGCTGACGGTGTTTCTGACCCCGGATGACCAGCTGCCGTTCTTCGCCGGCACCTATTTCCCACCCGCGCCCCGCCACGGCTTGCCCGCGTTTCGTGACCTGCTGCGACAGATCGCCGCCGCCTGGCGCGCGCAACCCGACGCCATCCGCGAGCAGAACCAGGCGCTGCTCGATGCGCTGAACCCGCCCGAGGCGCCGACAGCGCATGAACTCCCGGACGACGACCGCCCGCTGCAACAAGCGCGCGCGGCCCTGGCCCAGCAGTTCGACGAGCGCCATGGCGGCTTCGGCAAAGCGCCGAAATTCCCTCACCCGAGTTATCTCTCGCGGCTGCTGCGCGACGCCGCCGGCAACGCGCGGGAGATGGCGCTCCGAAGCCTCGAGGCCATGGCCGATGGCGGCATGAACGACCAGCTCGGTGGCGGCTTCTTTCGTTATTCCACCGACGAACGCTGGGAAATCCCCCACTTCGAAAAGATGCTCTATGACAACGGCCCGCTGCTCGCGCTGTATGCCGAGGCCTGGCGTATAACCGGCGAGCCGTCGTTCGAACGCGGCGCGCGGCGCACCGCCGCCTGGGTGATGCGCGAGATGCAGACCGGGCAAGGCGGCTATGCCTCGTCGCTGGACGCCGACAGCGAAGGGATCGAAGGCCGCTTCTATACCTGGACGCCGAAAGCGGTCGAGGCGCTGCTCGATCCGTCGGAATATCGCATCGCGGCAGCTCATTGGGGACTGGATCAGGCGCCCAATTTCGAGGGCCGCTGGCACCTGCGCGTCGCGCGCCCCCTAAGCGAGGTCGCGCGGCAGGCCGGCCTCTCGCCGAGCGACGTCGAACGCCACCTCGAATCCGCCCGCGAGAAGCTGTTCGTGGCGCGCGAGCGGCGCGTCCGACCAGCGCGCGATGACAAGGTCCTGACCGCCTGGAACGGCTTGATGATCACCGGCATGGCGCGCGCCGGGCGCATCCTGGGCGACCCTCGCTTGCTGGATTCCGCCGAACACGCGCTGGACCATGTGCATGAACGATTGTGGAACGGCCAACGCCTGCTGGCCACCAGCAAGGACGACCAGGCCCGCCTGAACGCCTACCTCGATGACCACGCCTTCCTGCTCGAGGGGCTGCTGGAGTACCTGCAATGCCGCTGGCGCATGAAGGATCTGA
Source organism: Sedimenticola sp. (assembly GCA_027008705.1). Taxonomy (GTDB): domain Bacteria; phylum Pseudomonadota; class Gammaproteobacteria; order Chromatiales; family Chromatiaceae; genus JALSSX01. The sequence continues at coordinate 22,426 of JALVEB010000139.1, forward strand.
CGCTTGCGCGCGCCCTGGCCGAGATCCTGCTGACGCATTTCGAGGACCGCGAGCACGGCGGCTTCTTCTTCACTTCCGACGACCATGAGCCCCTGATCCAGCGCCCGAAGCCTTTCGACGACAACGCACTGCCTTCCGGCAATGGCGTGGCCGCGCTGGCTCTGCAACGCCTGGGCCTGCTGCTCGGCGAGCCCCGTTACCTGGAAGCCGCGGCGCGCTGCCTGCGCGCCGCCTCGGCGATGATCGCGCGGGCCCCCTGGGCCTGCTGCGCACTGCTGGATGCGCTCGACGAACAGCGACGGCCCGGCCGCCTCATGGTATTGCGCGGTCGCGCGCAAGACTGCGCCCCCTGGCTCCAACGCTTTGATGCCGACGCGCGCCCGGGAGACCTGCGCTTCGTGATCCCCGCCGACGAACCCGGGCTGCCGCCCGCGCTGGCGGCCAAACAGGCAGTGGAGGGCGCCCCGGTCACCGCCTGGCTGTGCGAAGCGGGAAGCTGCCGGCCACCGGTCACCCGCCTGGAAGGGCTGGCATCGCCGCCCTGAGAAGCGCTTGCAAGGAAACCCGGCTTTCCAGGGTCTCCCTGTGCATGAACGCTACGGAACAACGATTTGCCCAATGGGTCGACGAGTTCTCGCACGAACTCTATGGCTACGCACTGGGCCTGTGCCACACCCGCCACCAAGCCGAAGACCTGGTCCAGAAGACCTATCTGCGCGCCTGGCGCTCGATCGACCAACCGCATGAGCCGGAAACCGCCCGCGCCTGGCTGTATGGCATCCTGCGCCGCGAGCACGCGCGTCTGCATCCGCGCCAGCGACCGGAGTGCCGCGACCCGACCCATCCGCCGGAGATCCCGGCCCCAGGCCGCGACACGCGCCCCGAAGCCCATCCGCTTCTTCGCCAGGCCCTCGCCGCGCTCGCGGTGGAATACCGCGAGCCGCTGCTGCTCCAGGTGATCGGCGGCTTCCGTTATGACGAGATCGGCGACCTGCTCGGCGTTTCATCGAGCGTGGTGATGACCCGCTTGTACCGCGCGCGCCAGCGGCTGCGCCGCATACTGGCGCCGGAACCAGCAAGGGTGAATGAACAATGAACTGCCTGGAATTCAGAAGAACGCTGCTCGAGGACCCCGGCTGCAAGACGCCGCCATTCCTCGAACACGCGCAACAGTGCCCGGTCTGCCAGCGGGAATACGATCGCGCCCAAGGCTTCGAGGCCAGCCTGCGCGACGCCTTGCGCGTCGAACCGCCACCTGATCTGGCACAACGCATCCTCGACGCCCAGCACGCGCGGACCCCGGCATCGCCCGCGCCGCGTGGACGCAAAGCCTGGGCGGTATCGGGCGCCATCGCCGCGACACTGGCGCTGGCGGTCGGCATCGCCATGCTGCGTCCCGGCGGATCGGAACCGCCCGCCGACGGCTTGGAGGCCAATGTACTGCATCATGTGCAAGACGAACTGCCGCATCTGCATGAGGTACAGGAGGTATCACCGCAACAACTGGCCAAACTGATCGAAAGCCTTGGCGGCCGGCTGAAGCAGCCGCTGCAACAGGTCAATTTTGCCGGCAAATGTCAGATGCGCAGGTACCCCGGCGCGCATCTCGTGCTGGTCGGCAGGAAAGGGCCGGTGACGGTCTTGATCATGCCCGGCGAACGGATCGCCTCGCTGCGTCACTTCTCGTCGCAACGTTTCGAAGGGGAACTGGTGCCGACCGATTACGGCAGCTTTGCGGTCATCGGTGAAAAAGGCGAGGACACCGCGAGCATCGCCGCAACGGTATCACGCGACATCGCCTGGAGCGGCTGAAAACGCATGATGCCGTTAACCGACCGCCGGCGCTTCGCTCAGCGGGTCGGGGCGGTGGTCCGCCAAGCCGGTGTCGAGACGAAAGACAGCCGGCTCAGCCGATACGCCGGCCGAAGGCCTGCTCGAAGCGCGCGGCAAAGGCCTCACGATCGAAACGGTGATTCTGGGTGCCGGCATGTTCGATCTTGATCGCGCCCATCAGCGCGGCGATGCGTCCGGTGGTCTCCCAATCCATGTCGTTCATCAAACCATGCAGCAGACCGGCGCGATAGGCATCGCCGCAACCGGTCGGATCCCTGGCCTCGCTGATCGGCGCGGCGGGAATCTCGATCTCGCCACCGGCGGTATAAATCGTCGAACCCTCGCCGCCACGCGTCACGACGATGGCTTCGACCAGGCTGGCGAGCTGCGCGTGACTCTTGCCGGTGCGCTCGATCATCAGGCGCATCTCGTAGTCGTTGAATGCCATCCAGGTGGCCTGTTCGGCAAAGCGCAACAGCTCCTCGCCATTGAACATCGGCATCCCCTGCCCCGGATCGAAGAGGAAGGGAATCCCCGCCTCGGCGAACTGCCCGGCATGTTCGATCATGCCCTGACGGCCATCCGGCGACACCAGGCCGATGCGCACGCCTTCCGCGTCATCCACGCGGTTGTGGTGCGAGAAGTTCATCGCGCCAGGATGAAAGGCGGTGATCTGGTTGTCGTCCTGATCGGTGGTGATGTAGGCCTGGGCGGTGTAGCTGTCTTCGATCACGCGCAGGTGATCGCGGGCAATGCCGTTTTGGTCCATCCATTCGGCATAGGGCGCGAAATCACGACCCACGGTTCCCATCGCCAGGCCGTCTCCGCCGAGCAGCTTCAGGTTGTAGGCGATATTGCCGGCGCAACCGCCGAACTCGCGACGCAGATCCGGCACCAGGAAGGAGACGTTCAGGATATGCACCTGCTCGGGCAGGATGTGGTTCTTGAAATGGTCATGGAACACCATGATGGTGTCATAGGCGAAGGAGCCACAGATCAACGCAGACATGAAAAGCCTCTGGAATGGGGTGGAAAACCCGGCCGGAAACGGCCGGGGGCAACGTTTCAGGCCGCTTTGTCGAACAGGCCGCGCAACTCGGTCATGCGATCGATGACCGCCTCGGGGCGGGCCTCGCGGATATCGACGCCATGGTTGTAGCCATAGCTCATGCAGACGATCTGGAATCCGGCGGCGCGCGCGGCCTTCACATCGCTGACCGAGTCACCGATCATCAGCGAGCGCTCCGGGGCGACGCCGAAATGCCTCGCCGCGTGCAGCAGCGGCAACGGGTCGGGTTTCTTTCGCTCCAGGGTATCGCCGGAGACGACGATGCCGAAATAATCACGAATCCCGAGATCACGCAGAATCGGCAGCGTGAACTGCTCGGCCTTGTTGGTGACGCAGCCCATCGGGATCGCGGTCGAGGCGAGATAATCCAGCCCCTCTCGCACCCCGGGATAGAGCCGCGAGCGCTTCGAGGTGTTCTCGGCATAAAGCTCGAGAAACAGCGGATAGGCGCGCTCGAACTCGGCCTCGTCCGGCTCGCCGTCGAGACGCCCGATCAACGCGCGGCGCACCAGGCGCTCGACCCCATTGCCGACCCAGTTGCGCACCTCGGCCTCGCCCCAAGGCTGGCGGCCCAGTCGGCGCATCATCTCGTCGACGCACCACGCGAGATCCGGCACGCTGTCGACCAGCGTGCCATCGACATCGATCAGCACCATCGACGGCTTGCGCAAAATCATATGCTAGCTTCCGGCCTTGGCCAGCTCGGCGCGAAACTGACGGACGATGCTGTCATAGCGGTTCGGATCGGATGCCTCGGCGGCGCCGAAGATCGCCGAGCCGGCAACGAACATATCGGCGCCCGCCTCCTTGATCTCGCGGATGTTGCCGGCCTTGACGCCGCCATCGACCTCGAGGCGGATATCGAGCCCGGAGTCGTCGATCAACTTGCGTACCTGACGCAACTTGCCGAGCGTCGACGGGATGAAGCTCTGGCCGCCGAAACCGGGGTTGACCGACATCAGCAGGATCAGATCCAGCTTGTCCATGACGTAATCGAGGTAGTCCAGCGGGGTCGCCGGGTTGAACACCAAGCCGGCCTTGCAGCCCTCGTCGCGGATCAGTTGCAGGGAACGATCGATGTGCTCGGACGCCTCGGGGTGAAAGCTGATATAGGTCGCGCCGGCCTTCGCGAAATCCGGAATGATGCGGTCCACCGGCTTGACCATCAGATGCACGTCGATCGGCGCCTCGATGCCGTGCTTGCGCAATGCTTCGCAGACCAACGGGCCGATGGTCAGGTTCGGGACATAGTGATTGTCCATGACGTCGAAGTGAATGACATCGGCGCCGGCATTCAGCACGTCGACGCACTCGGGACCGAGGCGGGCGAAGTCAGCGGACAGGATGGATGGCGCGATCAGGTTATCAGCCATGGCGAGGTTCTCCGGATTCTCATTGGAGTTCAGCGGTGGGACACCGACCGAACAGATTCAAATGCAGCGCAATATCTTACGCTATCGGCCGCAAACTTTCAGCCAGCCGCACGAACCGGGCAGGGCGATCGCGCTTCATCTCGCTTGACGTTTCCTGATTT
>JALVEB010000140.1 GCA_027008705.1 Sedimenticola sp.
TGCCACCAAGCCGCGGCCGACATCAGAACGACGACGACATAGATGCCACTTCCGCCCACCACCGGAACAGGACGTTCGTGCAGCTTGTGGCCGCCTGGCGCGTCGGTCATGCCGAGTCGCCTCGCAACCCCCGCCATGCCCGCGATGACCAGCGTGGAGAGCCCAAAAGCGATGAGCAATATCCCTAGTTTCACCATTGTATATCCTTAGACAATCGGCGATCGCCGTAACACCAGGGCCCGAACCAGCAGGCGGCATGCCCGGCACGCGTTTCATACAATTATATACTCGTCGCCCATGAATTTTCGGATTTTCGAGACTGTTCCTCGCGCTCGTGGGCCAGGCGCGGAAGCGAGTCATAGCCCATTCCATGGCGAGTTTCCGCAACAACGCCCACGGGTGCGAAGGGCGGTCGCAGTGGCCGAAAATTCATGGGCGCCGAGTATACAACCTTCCGCGAAGCCAAGCTCCAAAGAGCGACGGATAGCGATGTCCACGACGCGGCGACCGGGACACTTCATGTAAGCAGTATGGCACATCGATCGAACGAGAAGAGACACAGGCCGACTTCTCACTGCCGATGCGAGGCTTGCATACGGAAGGCAAAACCCCGTTTATCACAGCCTGATCCGCCGATATCGACGCTCTCCCCTGGTTCGCATGGCGGCCGGCGGCTCCCGAATCTTCAGACTTTTCCGAATCAGCGTTTTCATTTACGCCGCCAATAAGCGAAAATCCCGCGATACCGACAAACGTACAACCCGATGGGATGACAGCGCCATGCTGCTGATGATCGACAACTACGACTCCTTCACCTGGAACCTGGTGCAGTATTTCGGCGAACTGGGCGCCGAGGTGCGGGTGTTTCGCAACGATGAGATCGACATCGCCGGCATCGAGGCGCTGCGACCGGAACATCTGGTGATCTCGCCCGGGCCGTGCACGCCGAACGAGGCCGGTATCTCGGTCGCGGCGATCGAGCATTTTGCCGGGCGGGTGCCGATCCTGGGCGTCTGTCTCGGTCACCAGTCGATCGGTCAGGCCTTCGGCGGGCGCATCGTGCATGCGCGCGAGGTGATGCACGGCAAGGTCTCGCCGATACACCATGCCGATGTCGGCGTGTTCAGCGGGCTCGACAACCCGTTCGAGGCGACCCGCTACCACTCGCTGGTCATCGAGCGCGAGAGCCTGCCCGCGTGCCTGGAGGTCACCGCCTGGACCCGGACCGACAGCGGCGAGGTCGACGAGATCATGGGCGTGCGCCACCGCGAGCTGAACGTCCAGGGGGTGCAGTTCCATCCCGAATCCATCCTGACCCGCCACGGCCACGACCTGCTGAGGAACTTTCTCGATGGCAAATGACATGACCCTGCCCCGGGCGATCGCGCGCGTCGTCGACGGCGGCGATCTTTCCCCGGCTGAGATGACCGATGTGATGCGCGCGATCATGACCGGCGGCGCCAGCGACGCGCAGATCGCCGGCTTCCTGATCGGCTTGCGCATGAAGGGCGAGACCGTCGACGAGATTGCCGCCGCGGCGCGCGTGATGCGCGAGCTGGCGACGCCGGTCACGGTCGACGATGTCGCACACCTGGTCGATATCGTCGGCACCGGCGGCGACGGCGCGCACACCTTCAACATCTCCACCGCCTCGACCTTCGTGCTCGCCGCCGCCGGCGGGCGCGTCGCCAAGCACGGCAACCGCTCGGTATCCTCCAGCTCCGGCAGCGCCGATCTGCTCGAGGCCGCCGGCGTCAACCTGCAACTGGATGCGGAACAGGTCGCCGAATGCATCGAGCGGCTCGGCGTCGGCTTCCTGTTCGCGCCGTTGCACCACAGCGCGATGAAGCATGCCATCGGCCCGCGCAAAGAGATGGGCGTGCGCACGCTGTTCAACCTGCTCGGCCCGCTGACCAACCCGGCCGGCGCGCCGAACCTGCTGCTCGGCGTATTCGACGATCGCTGGGTGCGGCCGCTGGCCGAGGTGTTGCGCGAGCTCGGCGCGCGCCATGTATTGGTGGTGCACGCCGAGGCCGGGCTCGATGAGATCAGTATCGACGGCGTGACCCACGCCTGCGAGCTGAACGACGGCCGCATCGAATGCTTCGACATCCGCCCGGAGGATTTCGGTATCGCCAGCGCGCCGCTGGACAGCCTGAAGGTCGACAGCGCCGCCGACAGCCTGCGCATGATCGAGCGGGTATTCGCCGGCGAACCGGGACCGGCCAGCGACATCGTCGCGCTGAACGCCGGCGCGGCGATCCATGTCGCCGGCCTGGCCGCAAGCCTGGCCGATGGCGTCGCGCGGGCGCAACAGGTGATTGCCAGCGGCGAGGCCGGGCGGCGCCTGCGCCAGCTCGCCGAACTGACCCAGGAGATGGCGGGATGAAGGATACGCCGGACATCCTGAAGAAGATCGTCGCGCGCAAGCACGAGGAGATCGCCGCGCGCCGCGCCGCGCTGCCGTTCGACGAGGTCGCCGCGCGCGCCGCCGCTCAGCCGCCGCCACGCGGCTTCGTCGACGCCATCGCCACCCGCCGGCTCGCCGGCCGGCCCGGCGTCATCGCCGAGATCAAGAAAGCCTCGCCGAGCAAGGGCGTGCTGCGCGCGGATTTCCGCCCGGCCGAGATCGCGGCCAGCTACCAGCGCGGCGGCGCGGCCTGCCTGTCGGTGCTCACCGACATCGACTTCTTCCAGGGCAGCGACGACTACCTGCGCCAGGCCCGCGCCGCCTGCTCGCTGCCGGTGATCCGCAAGGACTTCATCGTCGACCCCTATCAGGTCCATGAAGCGCGCATGATCGGCGCCGACTGCATCCTGCTGATCGTCGCCTGCCTCGACAACGCGCGCCTTGGCGAATTGAACGCCCTGGCCCACGCGCTCGGCATGGATGTGCTCGTCGAGGTCCACGACGCTGACGAACTACAGCGCGCGCTGCCGCTGGACAACCGTCTGATCGGCATCAACAACCGCGACCTGCGCAGCTTCGAAACCCGCCTCGAAACCACGCTGGATCTGCTCGACGCGATCCCCGACGGGCGCATCGTGGTCACCGAGAGCGGCATCCATGAGCGCGCCGACGTGGCGCGGATGCGCGCCCATGGCGTCGACGCCTTTCTCGTCGGCGAGGCTTTCATGCGCGCCGCCGACCCGGGCGCGCGACTCGCGGAACTGTTCGCGGACTGAAGCACCCGCAATGCAAGCACACCGCGACGGAACCGCCTTTCTGCTCTATCTTGCGCTGGTCGTCTATGGCAGTCTGGTGCCGCTGGAATTCCATGCCTTGCCGTGGAGCACCGCGCTCGAACGCTTCGCGCATACGCCCTGGCTGCATCTCGGCGCCGGCTCGCGCGCCGACTGGATCGCCAACCTCTTGCTCTATATCCCGCTGGCCTACCTGCTGCAGGCCTGGCTCGCGGCGCGTGACGTTCGCCCGCCGGCATGGCGCGTCTTCCTGGGCCTGGCGGCCTGCGTGGCGATCGCGGTCGGTATCGAATTCCTCCAGCTGTTCTTCCCGCAACGCACGGTCTCGCTGAACGATCTGCTCGCCGAAACCATCGGCAGCCTGCTCGGCGTCGCCATCCAACTGCGCTTCGGTGCTTCGCTGTCGCGTTGGTTGGCAACGGTTCGCCATGACGACCAAGCGACGCTGAAGGCGCTGCTGCAAGGCTGGCTGCTGGTGTATCTGGCGCTGAGCCTGTTCCCGTTCGATTTCGTCGTCTCGACCGGCGAGCTGAAACAACGGCTGGCCTCGCCGATGGTCTCGCTGCTGCCCGGCGCCGCCTGCGGCGGCCTGCCGCGCTGCATCCTGAAACAGCTTCTCGAAGCCCTGATGACCGTTCCGATCGGCATACTGCTGGCAATGCGGACGGCGCCGAAACGCCTCTCCTCCTGGCGTGTGCTGCTGCTCGGCCTGTCTTTCGGCGGTCTGGTCGAGACACTTCAGCTGTTCCTCGTCTCGGGCGTCGCCGAGGGCTTTTCGATCGTGCCGAAAGCGCTCGGCATCGTCGCCGGATACCTTGTCCACGGTCGCGGAAAAAGCCTGCTCCAAAGCCTGCGGAATGCCGATTTCAGGCCGTTGATCGTCCTCGCCGTCTTGCCTTATCTGTTGGCCCTGGCGTTCGCCAACCGCTGGTTTCCAGCGCACTGGCATGGCGGGGAGGCAGCCCGGCAACAATGGTCCCGGCTCCATCTGCTGCCGTTCTACTACCACTATTTCACCACCGAAACCGTTGCCCTGAGCAGCACCCTGTTCACCTCCCTGCTGTATGCGCCGGTCGGCATCGCGGTGGCTCTGTGGCGGAAAGAGCGCGCGCCCTTGCACTGGCGCGCGACCCTGGCGATCACGCTGCCGCTCGTCACGCTCATGGAAGCCGGCAAGTTGTTCATCGAGCACACCCATGCCGAACCCAGCAATCTGCTGATCGCGCCGGCCGCCGCCTTGGCCGCGCAGTGGCTGACCGCAAGACTGGTCGGCATCGGCACCCAAACGACAGGGAAGCATCCCATGACCGAGGTGGCCATCCCGCCCTCTCCCCGGCGGGCCCCCTCCCCGCCCATCGCGGATCCGTCGCCCCGTCCGCCACGATCGGCGGGAGGCATCGTCATCGGCGCCGCGCTGTCGGGCGCCGGTCTCTATACCCTGTTCCAGTCGCCGGTCGGCTCCGCGCCGCTGCTCATCGGCGCCGGCCTGCTGGCCGCCGCGCAGCGACGCTGGGCCACGACTTGGTTGATCGCCTTGCCGGCCCTGTTGCCGGTGCTGAACCTGGCGCCATGGTCCGGACGCTTCTTCTGGGACGCCTGGGACGGCATTCTGCTGTTCACGCTCGGCTTGTTGATGCTGTTCCATGCGCCACGCCAACGGCTGCGCCGGCGTCACGAGCGTTGGCTGGTGTCGGCACTCGCCCTGATTTGGCTGCTCGCGATGCTGCGCCCCCTGTGGCCCTGGCCCGGGATCGACCTGAATGCCTTCAACAACCTGTTCAGCCCGTTCAACAGCCTGCGGATCGGCAAGGGCTTCTTTTGGGCGCTGTTGTTCCTGCCCTATCTGGCGATCGCCGCGCGCGACCGCGCCGCCCGCCTTGCGCTGATGCGCGGTTTCGCGATCGGGGCGGCGCTCCTGATCGCCTGGGTTCTGGTGGAACGGCAGCTCTACAGCGGCCTGCTCAATCTCAGCAACGATTTCCGCATCACCGGCCCGTTCTCCACCATGAACGTCGGCGGCGGGCATATCGAAACCTATCTGGTGCTGCTCTTCCCGCTGGTGATCTACTGGATCATCCTGGAACGAGCCCGCTGGAAATGGCTGATCGGCGCCGGCCTGCTGTTGGGGCTCGGCTATGCGCTGTTGGTCACCTACGCGCGCGCCGGCTACGGCGCCTTCGCCGGCGAGATCCTGATCCTGACGCTGCTGCTGGCCGCGCGCTCATGGCGTCGCGGCACGCCGCGAAGATTCGCCGGGATACTGCTCATTGTCGTGCTCGCCGCCGGTGCCTTCGCCGCGCTGCTGGCGCAGTCACCCTACGCGCGCCAACGCATGGAAACCGTGAGCAAGGATTTCAATGTACGCCTGCGTCACTGGAAGGAAAGCCTCGCGCTGATGGAACCGGGTACGATGACCGGGCTGTTCGGCATGGGGCTGGGGCAATATCCGATCAGCTATGCGTTGCTGAATTCCCACGGGACCCGACTGGCGTCCTATGCCTTTGACGGCAGCCGGCAAAACCCCTACCTGAAGCTGAGCTCCGGGGATACCCTGTATTTCGAGCAGATCATCGAGATCGCGCCCCATGCCGACTATCATCTGCAACTGGATCTGCGCTCCAGCCGGAAGCACGGCCATGTCACCATCGCACTATGCGAAAAGGCCATGCTGTACTCGTTTCAGTGCGTTTGGAAAACCCTTGAATACCAACAGCCCGCGGGGGAATGGCGCGGGCTCGGCGTCACCTTGAATTCCGGCGTGCTCGGTGAAGGAAACCTGCTGAACCGTCGCCAAGTGAAATTCTCGATCTTCAACCCGACGCCCGGATCGACGATCGCGATCGACAACATCCGCCTGCAAGATCAATGGGGCAAGAACCTCGTGCGTAACGGCGATTTCACCCGCACCAACGATTTTTGGTACTTCTCGACCGACGATCACCTCCCCTGGCACACCAAGCAATTGGGGGTTCAGGTCTTCTTCGCTCAAGGTTGGCTGGGACTGTTGGTGCTCACGGCCTTTGTCGTGGTCGTCTGGCGCAAGCTCCTCCGGAACGCGTTGAAGGGCAGCCTGTTCGCCATCGCCCTGCTCTCATCGACGGCTGGCTTTCTGTTGATCGGCCTGCTTTCCAGTCCTTTCGACGCACCACGGCTTACCTTTACCTTCTTCAGCCTGATGTTCCTTGGACTGCATGATTCAGCGACCGACGACGACCCACCGCTCGCCAACGTTGCCTCCAGAAACACGCGATAGCGGCAACTACGCTGCATTGAAGTACCATAGGCGAGTGGTTACCGACTATGCTGAGTGGTTACGAATGCCCAAATCCAAAAAACGCCGGAAGGCACCTTCCCAAAAGCCCGTCGCAAGCGGGTGGCTCACCACCGATGCCGATGAGATCGAACGCCGCCGCTGGCGCGGCGCCAATGAATCCTTCCAGATCGACCCCGATCCGAGAGAACAGGATTTTTTCAGTATCTTCGATGTCCGGTCCGAAACCGGACAACGCTATCGCATAGAGATCCGCTCGCTCGTTGAGCCGGTCAATGCATGCAATTGCCCTGACCACCGCATCAACGGCCTTGGCACCTGCAAGCATATCGAGGCGGTACTGCATCGTCTCCAGCATCGGCGCAAGCGCCTGTTCCGCGAGGCGGCGGCCGGCGGTAGCCCCTTTTTCGAGGTCTTTCTGGACCGGCGGGACGACCGGGTGAAAATCCTCTGGCCTCGCGGCAGCCACGCCCGCTCGATGGCGCGGGATCTGCTGCGTCCCTGGTTTTCCGAAGAGGGGATCCTGGTTGGCAAAGCACTGGATCGGCTGCCGGCCCTGCGGCGAGCGGTCGATGGCGCTGGCGCGGCAACGCGGCGAAAAATCCGCCTGTCGGGTGAATTACAAGCCTGGCTGGAGGCGCTGGATTGGCGCGAGCAACAACAGCGTGCGCGCCAACACTTCGAGACCGAGGTCGCCCTGGGCAGAATGAGCCTCGACGTGGTCAAGCACAAGCTCTATCCCTACCAACAGGAAGGTATGCTGCACCTGGCCTTTACCGGTCGGGCCATGTTGGCGGATGAAATGGGACTGGGCAAGACGGTGCAAGCCATCGCCGCCTGTGAGCTGTTGCGCCGCCTGCGCAACATTCGGCGCGTACTAGTGGTCGCCCCCGCCTCGCTCAAAGGGGAGTGGGAAGATCAGATCAGTAAGTTCACCGATCTGTCCGCCCGGATCATTGAGGGGCCGCGCGCCCGTCGCCTGCGGCAATACCAGCGGGACTTTTTCTTTTCCATTGCCAGCTACGAGCAGATTCGCTCGGATGCAGAGGAGATCGACAACCTGCTGGAACCGGATGTCATCATCCTGGACGAGGCGCAGCGCATCAAGAATTGGCAGACCAAAACCGCCAACGCCGTCAAGCACCTGAAAAGCCCCTATGCCTTCGTACTGACCGGGACGCCGCTGGAGAATCGTATCGACGAAATCTACTCCATCGCCCAATTTCTCGATCCGCAGCTGTTCGGCCCCTTGTTCCGTTTCAACCGAGAATATTACCAGTTGGATGAAAAGGGCCGCGCCATCGGCTACCGAAATCTGGATCAATTGCACGAGCGTCTGCGACCGGTGATGTTGCGACGCCGCAAAGCCGATGTGGAGGGAGAACTGCCCGGCCGCACCATCAATACCTATTTCGTGCCGATGCACTCAGAGCAGTCACTACGCTACCAGGAATACGAAGCACGAGTGGCGCGACTGGCCGCAATGGCGCGCAAGCGCCCCCTGACGCGAGAGGAGTTGCAGCGTTTACAGCAAAACCTGGCTTGTATGCGCATGCTTTGCGATACGCCCTATATCCTGGATCAGGATTGCCGCGTCTCGCCCAAGCTGAAAGAACTCGCCACAATCCTGCGGGAGATCATGGCCGTTGGCGATCACAAGATCATCCTGTTTTCCGAATGGGAGGGCATGCTGCACTTGGTGCGCGAGTTGGCGGAAGAAATGGAGCTGGGCCATGCCTGGCACACGGGTAAGGTGCCGCAACCCCAGCGGCGCGAGGAAATCCGGCGTTTCAAGCAGGATCCGGACTGCAAGCTTTTTCTATCCACCGATTCCGGCGCTGTCGGACTCAATCTTCAGGTGGCCGATGTGGTCATCAACCTGGATATGCCCTGGAACCCGGCCAAGCTCGAACAACGCATCGCCCGCGCTTGGCGCAAACACCAGCGGCGATCCGTGCAGGTCGTCAATCTGGTGACCGAGCACTCCATCGAACACCGCATGCTCGCGCTGCTGGATCAGAAGCGCTCGCTGGCGGCGGGCGTCATCGATGGCTCGGGCGAGCGTGACATGCTCCTGCCCTCGGGACGGAGCGCCTTTCTGGAGCGACTCGATGTCTTGCTGGCCGAAGATGCGAAGACCGCCCCGGCGGCGCCCGTCGACCCTTCACTGCGCCTGCGGGATGAACTGCTGACGCGCTGGCGGCACCAACTGGAAAGAATCGAACTGCACGACAGCGGAGAACGACAGACACTGCTGGTCGTGACGGAATCGGCCAATGGCGCACTGGAAACCGCGCTCAAGCATCAATTGCAGACACAATTCCCAGATAAGACACCACAACTGAAACTACTGGACCACAAGACCTTCGCCGCCGTCCAGCAGCTGATCGGGGCCGGCATGCTGAGCGCCGGCCCAGGGGCGACCCGAACGCTCTATGCCGCCGGGGACGAAGCGGAGCAGACCGCGCCCCAGCGGCAACTGACGCTGGCCCGGCAACATCTGGACAAGAGCGAACGCAAACGGTGCATGGCAAGGCTGCTGGCTGACGGCGGCTTTGTCGCGGAAGCGCTCGCCCCGATGCGCGAAGCCGTGGAAATCGCCTTGCAGGCCCTGGCGATCTGGCAGGGACAGACCGCCGAAATACCACTACAAGAGAAGCAGATCGATGCCTTGCTGCTGCAAACCCATATTCTTCCTGCCGATACCCTCTCCCTTCTCGCCCACTTGCGCGAACCACTGAACACCGGGGACGAGTCACAAGCCCGGGCCTTGCTAAAGCAGAGTGACGAGCTGCTCTCGCAGGCCGCCCTGCTGCTGGGCACATCGCAAACCTGAAACCGCTGTGGGATGCCGAGGCGGTGGTCATCTCGCAGGCCGCCCGGCTGCTGGGCACATCGCAAACGGTAAAGTGGACGGGACCGAGGGCGGCGGCGCGCAGTTGGTTCGGGCAATCCGCTGATCGGGCTTGCGAAACGCGCGGTCTCAGGTGTTCTTGTTTTCGCGCCGCAACTGGCGGATCAGGTCGAGTTCCAGGCCAGTGGTCTCGGCGATCTCCTCATCCGTGAGCTTGGGCAGCAAGTTGCGGGCCACCGCCAAGGTGCCTTCGAAGCGGCCTTCCTGACGGCCCTTCTCAATGCCCTTCTCAATGCCCTTCTCGATTCCTTTCTCAATACCATCTTCCAAACCCAGTTCGTAGGACGGCAGTTGGGTGCGGTCGA
>JALVEB010000141.1 GCA_027008705.1 Sedimenticola sp.
TGGCTTCGGCCCCGTTTCACAGGTACCTCCCCGCATGTCAGCCCCCGAAAACCTGCCCCATTTCGATGAGCTGGGCCTGGATCCGCGCCTCGTCCGGGCGATTCAGGACATTGGCTATGAATCCCCGTCCCCGATCCAGGCGGCCTGCATCCCGCCATTGTTGGCTGGGCGCGACCTGCTCGGCCAGGCCCAGACCGGCACCGGAAAGACCGCGGCGTTCGCGCTGCCGTTGCTCTCACGCCTCGATCTCGATACCGCCCGGCCGCAGTTGCTGGTGCTTGCGCCGACCCGCGAGCTGGCGATCCAGGTGGCCGAGGCGTTTCAGAGTTACGCCCGCTATCTTCCCGGCTTTCATGTCTTGCCGATCTACGGCGGCCAGGCCTACAGCCAGCAATTGCGCCCGCTGAAGCGAGGCGTGCATGTCGTGGTCGGCACCCCGGGCCGGGTCATGGATCACATCCGGCGCGGCACGCTGCAACTGGATGCGTTGCGCTCGCTGGTGCTCGACGAGGCCGACGAGATGCTGCGCATGGGTTTCATCGACGATGTCGAATGGATCCTCGAGCATACTCCGGAAGGGCGCCAGATCGCGCTGTTCTCGGCGACCATGCCCGATGTGATCCGCAAGGTCGCGCGGCGCCATCTGTCGCGGCCCGAAGAAATCCGCATCGCCAGCAAGACCACGACCGCCGATACCATTCACCAGCGGTACTGGCAGGTCAGCGGGGTACACAAGCTCGACGCTCTGACCCGGATCCTCGAAAGCGAGGATTTCGACGCGGTTCTGGTGTTCGTGCGCACCAAGACCGCGACTGTCGAGCTCGCCGAGAAGCTGGCCGCGCGCGGCCATGCCTGCGAGGCGCTCAATGGTGATATTCCACAACAACAGCGCGAGAAGATCGTCGATCGCCTGAAGCGCGGCAAGCTGGATATCCTTGTCGCCACCGATGTGGTCGCGCGCGGCCTGGATGTCGAACGCATCAGCCACGTCATCAATTATGATATCCCCTATGACGTCGAATCCTATACCCATCGCATCGGCCGCACCGGGCGCGCCGGACGCAAGGGCGATGCGATCCTGTTCGTTTCGCCGCGCGAACGCCGCCTGCTACGCACCTTCGAGCGTCATACCCGGCAGGCGATCGAGCCGATGCAATTGCCATCCACCAGCGAGATCAACATCAAGCGCATGGAGCGCTTCAAGCAGCGCATCACCGATACCCTCGCCAGCGAGGATCTCGACCTCTACCTCGGCCTGGTCACCGACTACCAGCAGGAGCACGACACCGATCCATTGCGCATCGCCGCCGCGCTGGCGCGTCTGAGCCAGGGGGATGCGCCCCTGCTGCTCAGCGAACGGCCGGTGCGCGAGCGCAAGGAACGCTCGCCTCGTGACGAGGATCGCGCGCCGCGTGAGCGCAAACACGCGCGCAAGCCGCCACCCGCTGTCGATGCGCTGCCGCTTGGCGATTACCCGGATATCCCGATGGAACGCTTCCGCGTGGACGTCGGATATCAGCACGGCGTCAAGCCGGGCAACCTGGTCGGCGCGATCGCCAACGAGGCCGAGATCGAGAGCCGTTACATCGGCCATATCGAGATCCACGACGATTTCACCACTGTCGATCTGCCCGAGGGCATGCCCCCGGAGGTCATGAAGATCCTGAAGAAAACCTGGGTCTGTGGTCAACGCCTGAACCTGCGCCGCTACGATGGCGATGCCAGCGCACCCACGCACAAGTCCGCCAAGACGCGCAAACACAGCGCCAACAAGGGTGCGCGCAAGCGCAAGAAGCCCAAAAAGGCAGCTCACTGACCCGCCCCGACGCCTTTTCCGCCATTTCGTTACGAGGTATCCACGCGCGCCATGCATCCAACCACCAATATCGCGATCCGCGCCGCCCGCGCCGGCGGCCGTGTGCTGCTCAAGTATTTCGGCCGCGCCGATGTGCTGACGATCCAAAAAAAGGGCCGTAACGATTTCGTCACCGAGGTCGACCGCGGCGCGGAACAGGCCATCATCGAGGTCTTGCACAAGGCCTACCCCGATCACGGCATCCTTGCCGAGGAGTCAGGCGAACAGTCCGGCAACGACGACTACCAATGGGTCATCGATCCGCTCGATGGCACCACCAACTATCTGCACGGCTTCCCCCAGTTCTCGGTCTCGATCGCACTGAAACACAAGGGCGTACTGAAGACCGGCGTGGTCTACGACCCGCTGCGCGACGAGATCTTCACCGCGCACAAGGGCAGCGGCGCCTTTCTGAACGAGCGTCGCTTGCGCGTGACCAGCCGGCGCGGGCTCGACGGCGCGCTGATCGGCACCGGCTTCCCGTATCGCGATCAACGCCATATCGACGCCTACCTCGGCATGTTCAAGGACTTGGTGTTGGCGACTGCCGGCCTGCGCCGTCCCGGCTCGGCGGCACTGGACTTCGCCTGGGTCGCGGCCGGGCGCATCGACGGCTTCTGGGAGCTCGGCCTGTCGCAATGGGACTTCGCCGCCGGCGCGCTGCTGGTGCAGGAAGCCGGCGGCGTGGTCAGCGACATCGCCGGCGGCAAACGCCACTTGAAGACCGGTAACGTGGTCGCCGGGGGACTGCGCGTCCACCAGGCCCTGCTCGACACCCTCAAGCCGCACCTCAGCGAGCCACTGAAGAACGGCTGATCCCGTCAAGTTTTCGCTCTCCGGAGCGCTACCAAGGGTATCCCCAAAGCAGGTATCCCCCGCCGTGCCCTACCGTCCGATCACCCTCCCCGGAAACCGTCAGGCCAAAACGCCGCGCCCGGTCGGCGAACTGGAACTGCACATGCGGGATACCCTCTCCGGCCTGCGCGAGCTGTTGCTTTCCACCGCGCCAAGCCGCCACTATACCGGTCTCGAGGTTCTTTCGATCGAACCAGCAGAGGAGTCCAAGCCTCTCGCGCGGCCCGTGACGAACCAGGCCACCGGAACCGATTCATAAGCCGCGCGATGAGGGAATATCCTATAGGTGATAGTTCCCAGCTGTGCTATAACGGCTTTCGGAGGATTGGAAGAGACTGAAATACAATGAAAAAGTTAATGTTATCACTGGCAGTGCCACCGGCTGGCGCTTGCCGCTTCGGTTGCGGAAACAGCTGCGCCGCGCCGATCAGCGTGTTCTGGATCGCCGGCGTGGTCGGCATCGTGTTCGGGCTGCTGGGCGGCCCCTTGGGCGCTGACGGCGTCAGCTGGCCCACGGTGCTGTTGGGCCTGGGCCTGTGGGGTATCTCGGCAATCTGGACACTGCTGACCCTGGGGCGTGTCGATGCCGACCGGCAATGCAATGCCTTCAGCCCGCTGCGGCGCAAGATCGAAGTATCCGAAAACGAGCAGGATCCATTCGAGGAGATCCAGAAAATCTGACCGCTCTCGAACGCATACCAAGACATACCCCAACCCAAACGCGGCTTTTGCCGCGTTTTTTCTACTCGTCGCCCATGGGGCTTCGGTTTTTCGGGGCCGTTTCTCGTAGCCTTGGACTATGGCGGATTCCCGCAACAAGCCCTTGCAGTGCGGAGAGCAACCGCAGTGACCAACAATTCAGGGGCAGCGGCATACCCAAGCTCCAGCCACCATCAGGAATCAGGCGAGCTCAGTCCAGGATGCGGCCCGGCTCGTCCTGGCGCAGATAGGCCTCCTCGGCCTCGGTCAAATCGACCTCATCATAGCCGGTAAGCATCGGCCGTACATGTTCACGGAACGAATGACCGGTGGTCAGAAGATAGATGTGGATGACGATGAACACCGCCATCGCGAAAGCCGCTCCGGTATGCACCACCGCAACCCAATACAAGGCGTCGCTGGTCAACGGGCCCTGTGACCAGAATCCATACGAGAGATAAGCCAGGCCGGTGAACCACAACAGCGGAAACAACAACGTCTTCAAGGCCAGGTAAGAGGCCGCCTGTAACGGGTTGTGCTTGTGCCAGTAGCGCTTGCGGTAGGGATGTTCCTCGCCCTGGAAGATGCCGTAGGCGTAGTAGCGAGCGACCGCGAACAGGCCGTCGGTGGTCGGCAGGTAGTGGCGCCAGTTGCCGGTGGTCAGGTGCCAGAAGATCGCGAAGATCCACAGGATGATCAGCGCGATCGCGGCGATCACGTGGGTCCATACCATCGATTCGAAATTCATCAGCTGGTGATAGCCGTGGATCCCGGCGCCGGAGAACAACAGGGTGAAGATCAACAACGCCTGGGTCCAGTGCCAGAAACGCTCGAAGCGCGTGAATACCTTGACCTTGTGCAGACTCATGACGCTTTCCTCCGACGGGCGAGCAGGATGCGCAAGGCGCCGTGCCCAAGCACGCCGAGTAGTGTCAACACCACCGCAAGCAGGCCGATGCGATCAACCCAGACGTTGTGATCCCGACCCGGCATGTACATCCCGGCAAGATTTTTCAGACGCCCTTCGCGGGCGTGGCATTCACGGCATGCCAGCGCTTCCTCCTTCGGCGCGACCATGTGCAGGATCGGCCAGTACGAGTAGGTTTTGACGAAGCCGTACTCGCCGCTGTAGGGCAGATCGAAATCCTTCATGCCGTGCGCGATCGCGCGGGCGAAATCGTAGTTGCCCCAGAAGGCATCCTTGTCGTCACCCCACAGGTGCATGTAGACCAGGGTGTTGTTGCCTTTGTCATAGGGCTGATAGGTGACCATGCGCTTGAACGGCCAGATGCGCGAGCCGGGATCGTCGCCACTGCCTTCCAGGTGGTTGATCTCGACCGGCTTCGACGGGTCGAACTTGGTATGCACGGTGGTATAGATCTCGGTGCCGTTGAACCACCTGTATTCCGGCACCACGTTCTCGGCATACTTGAACGAACCCTTGATCGATTTGTAGGTATGGCGCGATTCGCCATTGCCCTGCACATAGCCCTCCTCGCGATAACCGACGCCGTTACGCGTGCGCCCGGCGGTGCGCCAGTCCCACTCCACCTTGGTCGCCACGCCACCGCGCGCGAACGACGGCACATGGCAGGTCGGGCAGGCGACGCGATCGGTGTGGTCGTTCAGCTTGATCCCCATCAGGCCGAGATCGCCATGCGGCTGATCCCCATGGCAGCTCTCGCAGGTTGCGGTCTGGCGTGGCAGGCCGGGCTTGGCCTTGCCCTGGGTATCCTTGGCGATCGGCGCATAGCGGCTGCCCGCCCACTGGTGTCCCTCGCCGACATGGCAGATCACGCAGGCGAAGTTCTCGCCATCCTCACCCATGTGCACATCGACATCGCGGCTGGGCTTGAACAGCGCCGATGAAAGATCCCCATGCTTGACGTTGTCGCCACCGCCACCATAGAAATGGCAGGCGCCGCAGTTGTTGCGCCCGGGTAATGCCACGCTTTGCGCGACGCGGGTCCAGTCGATCGCTGGCTTGCCCTCGAACAATACCGCGCAGGCCTTGTTGCCGCGCGTCGGCGGCAGTTTGTAGTAGGTGCCGGTGGAATCGTGGCATACCAGACAGTCGATATTCTTCTGATTACTGAAGTCGTAGGTACGTGAATCCTTCAGCCCGAAACCGGCGTGGCATTGCGCGCACATGCCCTCGTTGCCGGCGGCATTGGTGCAGAAGTTGTTGACCAGATAGCGCTTGCCGAGCTGTTGCCCGGTCTTCGGGTTATGGAACGACCAAGTCCAGTGCTTGTTCCTGATGAACTGGTCCCCGGCCTTGTTGTGGCATTTCAGGCAGGCCTCGGTCACCTCCGGCCCGCTGTGAAACGGCCCTTGCAATTCTTTCAGCTTGCTGTGATCGGTGGTGGACTTGCTGCTCTCTTTCTTGCCGAGCCTGGTTACCGATTTGTCCACCGGGCGATGCCGGGTGACTTCGGTGTATTCCTTGATGCCGAGCTCGACGCCTCCGCCGGAGGCGTCGGCGTGGATGGCCGGCAAGGATTCGGACGCGGCCTGAATTCCGCCGGACAACATTCCGGCGGCAAGCACGAACGCGAGGCGCGCATACAGCGACCTTGGGCACATGGAAGCTCTCCTCCAACGCGTGGCGGGCGGGCAGACTCGTCGCCCCACCGAGTGAACTGTATGTTCAGGCTAGCGCCATGCGACGGAGAATTCTTTGAGATGAATCAAGGCGCGGTATCCGTCAGACTACATGGCTGACGATATAGCGGAACTTGCCGGAACGCTCCGGCGGGATCTCGTCGACCCGTTCGATGACGATCTCGACCTCGTCGCCGAGACGCTGCTTCAAGCCGGCGACGATCCGTTGTTGCGTGGCTTCGGTGTAGCGCTCGTCGACCTCCAGGTATACCAGGGTGCGCTGGCGTGATTCCTGCACGATCTTGAAGCGGCGGATGCCCGGCTCGTCGCGCACCACATAGATCAGCGCCAGGCCGTGCATCACGGTGCCATCGGCGGCGACGACGAAATCGGTAGAACGGCCCTCGATCTTCTCGAGTACCGGCAGGCCACGGCCGCAAGCGCAAGACTGCTGGCCCAACACACCGATATCGCCGGTGCGGTAACGGATGAAGGGATAGTCGCCGGTGGCCAGGTGGGTGACGACGATCTCCCCCGATTCGCCATCGGCGACCGGGTTCTGATCGTCATCGAGAATCTCGACGATGATGTCCTCGGCGGTAATGTGCATGCCGCCTTGCGGACAGGCGTGGGCGATGAAGCCCGCATCGCGCCCGCCGTAGCCATTGGCCACCGGACAACCGAAGGCCCGCTCGATCAGCGCCCGTTGCTCGTCGTAGAGGCGTTCGGAGGTAACGAAGGCGACCCGGATCCCGAGCCGTGACAGATCCACGCCGCGCGCGAGGGCATGCTCGCCGATGCGGGACAGCGACGAGGGATAACCAAACAACATCGCCGGACGGAAGCGGCGGATCTCCTCGACGAAGCGATCGAGATTGGCCTCGGACATCTCGAAAGCCGGGATCAGGCGGCTGCGGAACAGCCGGTCGCGCAACTCGCGCACGCGATCCTGCGAGCCCAGCTCGACCGGCGAGCCCCAGACCACGATCTCGCGGTCACCGATATCCACGCCCCACCAGCGCGTCGCTCGCCACTTCGCCGCGACATCGTGCGACACCCGTTCGCGGCCGATCTGAAACACCAGCGGCTCACCCGACGAGCCACCGGTGTTGAAGCGCGCGAGGCCCACGGCATCATCGGCCTTCAGCGCCTCGGAATGGGCGCGGATGATCTCCTTGGTAAGCACCGGCAGACGCCGCAAGTCTCGCAGCGAGTTCACCGCTTGCGGTTCGAATCCGAGTTCCTGGAACAGCTTCCGGTAATACGGCACCCGGGCGCCCGCGCGCATCAGCAGCGCGCGCAAGCGCTCGATGCGCAACGCCTCGAGCCGTTCGCGGCTCCACCATTGGCTTTGTTCCATCTCGCGCCGCACCGCCACCGTGGTGTGATGCTTCAGGCGCTCGTGCAAGGGAAACAGCAGATTGGCCACCAGCTTGGTATAGAGATCCATGGTTCTTCCTCATTCAGACGCGCTTGCCACGCGCCGGTACAGATCGAGCCACTGGCCGCGCACCCGCCCCCAGCCGAACGCCGCGACGGTCTCGCGCCCGGCCGCGACAAGGCGTTGGCAGAGCGCCGGCTCGCGCAACAGCCGATCCATCGACGCGGCCAGACAATCGGCATCGTCGATCTCGCACAACAGGGCGTCGCGGCCATCCTCGACCAGATAGGGAATGCCGCCGGCGCGCGTCGAGACGATGGCCACGCCCGCCGCCATCGCCTCGATCAACGAGTTGGGGGTGTTGTCGACCCGGCTGGCGTTGAGCAACAGATCGGCGCGCCGATACAGATCCACCATCTCTTCACGTCCGAGGCGACCCGCGAAACGGGTGACATCCGCCACGCCGAGCTCGCGCGCCAGGGCCTCCAGGGCTTCGCGTTCCGGACCCTCGCCGGCGATCAGCAGGCGCGCGCCGGGCCACTTTTCACGCAGTCGGGAAAAAGCGCGCAGGGCTATATCCACGCCGTAGATCCGCTCCAGGTTACGCGTCACCACGATCAACGGCTCCTCCCCGGGTTGACGCTCGCCCTCCACGGCAAAGCGCTCCAGACGGACGATGTTCGGGATGATCCGGCTCTCGATCCCCCAACGCCGGAACACCGCGCGCAGAAAACCCGAGGGCACCACGATACAGGCGGCGCGCCGCATCACCGGCAACACCCAGCGGGCCTGGGCTCGCAGAAAGGCCTCGGCCTCGCCTCCCCGGTAGTTGACGATCACCGGCGTGCGGCGCAGGCGCGCGACCAGGATCGCCGGCGCCGCGAACAGGTGCCACGACCAGCCCGAGTTGGCCATCAGGTGGATGACTTCCGCCTCCCCGGCCGCGCGCCACAGATGCGCAAGATACGGCAGCAGGCGCGCCAGCGCGCGCACGCCGCGCACGCGCCCGAGCCAGGCCGGCCGATACGGCGGATTGACCGCGACGAAGCGTGCGTCGCAGCCTTCCCCGCGCAACAATTCGATCAATTGCGCGGTCTGCATCGCCATGCCGCCATTCGGCGGCGGCGCCGGGCCGATCACGGCGATGCGCGGGCAGACCGCCGCGGCGGTGTCAGGCGCCACGACCATCGATCAGGCGTTGGTACAGTGGCAGATAGTTGCTGACACTGTTGCGCCAGGTGCGCTCACGGTGAACGTAGTCCAATGCGCGGTCGAGTACCGGCTGCCACGCATCCGCGCGATCGAGCAGTTCGTTGGCACGCCCGGCGAGGGCTTCGATATCGTTCGCGCGGAACAGGAAACCGTTCTCGCCGTCACGGATCAATTCACGATGCCCGCCGACATCGGAGGCCAATACCAGTTTGCCCTGTGCCATGGCTTCAAGCGGTTTCAGCGGCGTCACCAGCTCGGTCAGGCGCATCGGGATGCGGGGATAGACGCACAGGTCGACCAGCGAGTAATAGCGGCTGACCTCGTCATGCGGCACGCGCCCGGTGAAAAGCACCTTGTCCGCGACGCCAAGCGCCCGCGCGCGTTGCTTCAATGCCTCGTCCTGCGGCCCGCCACCCACCAGCAACAGACGCGTATCGGGATGGCTGGCGAGAATCGCGGGCAGGGCCTCGATCAACAGTTGCAGCCCTTCGTAGGCGTAGAAGGAGCCAAGGAAACCCAATACCCGCTTGCCTTCCAGACCGAGTTCAGCCTCGAGTCCGGCATCACGGCGGTCGAGCACCTTGAACTTCTCGGCGTTGACCGCGTTCGGGATCACCGTGATGCGCTCTTCCGGAATGCCACGCGCGGCGATATCGCGACGCAATCCCTCGCAGATCACGGTAACCGCGTCAGCGCGACGAAACACGCCGGTCTCATGCCAGCGGGTCAGGCGATAACGCAGATCGCCCTCGCGCAGGGTACCGTGGTCGGCGGCTGCGTCTTCCCAGAACGCACGACATTCATAGACCACCGGCAAACCGACGGCGCGACCGACAGCGAGCGCCGCGGCGCCATCGAGACTCGGTGAGTGCGCGTGGAGGATGTCCGGTCGCTCGATCGCCACGACTTCCCGCAGACGCTTGCGCAGCGAACGCACCACCTCCCACTGGTTGGCCACCGGCAGGCGCGACAGCACCGGGTCGCTCTGCTGCGTGCGGTAGAAACGCAAGCCGTCCACCTCTTCCAGCGGCGGACCG
>JALVEB010000142.1 GCA_027008705.1 Sedimenticola sp.
TGCGATGACGTTCGCGCGTCAGTCGTTCGACAGGCTCAGCATCAACTTGTTCAGACGATGCACGAAGCTGGCCGGGTCTTCGAGTTGCCCACCCTCGGCGAGCATCGCCTGGTCGAACAGGATGCGGGCGAGATCGCTGAAACGCTCGTCGTCGGCCTCGTCCTTCAGGCGCGCGATCAACGGATGATCGGGATTCAGCTCCATCGTCGGCACCGGCTTGGGCGCATCCTGCCCCAGTTGGGCCAGCACCCGCGCGAGGTTGCTGCTCATGTCGTTTTCCTCAACCACCAGGCAGGCCGGCGAGTCGGTCAGGCGCTCGCTCGGGCGGATCTCCTTGACTGCGTCGCCGAGTACCTTTTTCAGGCGCTCGACCAGCTTCTCATCGAGTTCGGCATGCTCTTTCTTCTCCTCGTCGGCGCCCTCTTCCCCGCTCTCGATGCCGGAGAGGTCCAGCGTGCCCTTGGCGACGTTTTGGAATGGCTTCTCCTTGTACTCGGTGAGATGCGACATCAACCATTCGTCCACCCGGTCGGTGAGCAGCAGTACCTCGATGCCTTTTTTCTTGAACACCTCCAGGTGCGGACTGTTCCTGGCCGCGGCGAGGGTGTCGGCGGTGATGTAGTAGATCCGTTCTTGCCCGGGCTTCATGCGTTCGATGTAGGCATCGAGCGAGACGGTCTCGTCGTCGGACTGGGTGCTGCGGAAACGCAACAGGCCGGCGACGCGCTCGCGGTTGGCGAAATCCTCGGCCGGGCCTTCCTTCATCACGCGGCCGAACTCCTTCCAGAACTTGGCGTATTTCTCGGCTTCGTCGCGGGCCATCTTCTCGAGCAGGCCGAGGATGCGCTTGACGTTGCCGGTGCGGATCGCGTCGATCTTGCGGTTGTGTTGCAGAATCTCGCGCGAGACGTTCAGCGGCAGGTCATCGGCATCGACCACGCCCTTCACGAAGCGCAGGTACATCGGCATCAGTTTGTCGGCCTCGTCCATGATGAAGACGCGCCGCACATAGAGCTTGACGCCGTGCTTGCTCTCGCGATCGAAGAGGTCGAACGGGGCCTGGCTCGGGATATACAGCAGCGAGGTGTATTCGTTCTTGCCTTCCACGCGGGTGTGCACCCAGGCCAGCGGATCTTCGAAATCGTGGCTGATGGTCTTGTAGAATTCCTTGTATTCTTCGTCTGTAATCTCGGAGCGGTTGCGCTGCCACAGCGCGGTGCCCTTGTTGATCTGCTCCCATTTCGGTTCCTCGCCTTCTTCGGTGGGCTCCGAGAGCATCTCGATCGGCACCGCGATATGGTCCGAGAACTTGGTGATGATGGAACGCAGACGCCAGGGCTCGAGGAATTCCTTTTCGTCTTCCTTCAGGTGCAAGATGACGTCTGTGCCGCGTTGCGGCTTCTCGATGGTCTCGATGCTGTATTCGCCGTCGCCGGTCGATTCCCAGCGCACGCCCTGCCCGGCCGGCAGCCCGGCGCGACGGGTCAGTAGCGTAACCTTGTCGGCGACGATGAAGGCCGAGTAGAAACCCACGCCGAACTGCCCGATCAGCTGGCTGTCGGTGGCCGCGTCGCCGGTCATCTGTTCCAGGAATTTTCGCGTGCCCGAGCTGGCGATGCTGCCGATGGTTTCGCTCACTTCGTCCCGACTCATGCCGATGCCATTGTCGGAAACGGTGAGCGTGCCGGCTTCCTTGTCGACCATCAGACGGATGCGCAGCTCGCCGTCGCCCTCGAGCAGCGATTCGTCGGTCAAGGATTCGAAGCGCAGCTTCTCGATGGCGTCCGAGGCGTTCGAAACGAGTTCGCGCAGAAAGATCTCTTTGTTGCTGTACAGCGAGCGGATCACCAGGTCCAACACCTGGCTGACCTCGGCCTGAAAGGCTTTGGTTTCTTTGTGTGATTCGACAGACATGAACGAGGGTCTCCTGATTCCCGGGAAAACCGCTCCCGGCTTCCCACCAGGACTGGCCGAGCCTTGGCGCCGGGAGGCTTTCCACATTGATACGAGTAAAACGCTGGAAATGTTACCGCAGATAGGGGCGGTGAAGGAGGTTTTCAAGAGGCCCGGGAAACGGCGCTCAGCAGTGGGCCTGCGCGCGCAGGCGCGCCAGGTCCAGCACCTCGACGCGGCGGCCGTCGACGTTGACGATGCCCTCGCGCTCGAGCCCGTGGATCACGCGCGAGAAGGTCTCTGGGGTGAGGTTCAGCAACGAAGCGGTCGCCGCCTTGGTCGAGGGCAGGCGGATCTCCCGCGCATCACCGTTCGGATCGTTGTCCAGCTCGCGCAGCAGGAAACCGGTCACCCGCTCGCGCGAGCTCAGCAGGCACATCGATTCGAGCTCGCCGATCATGGCGTACAGGCGCTGGCTCAATGAGGAGATCACATGACCGGCGACCTCCGGGGATTGCCGGATCAGCGCCCACACCGCCTCCTTTCGGATGAACAACAATCGGCTCGCGGCGCAGGTTTGCACGAAGACCGGAAACGGCTTGCCGATGAACATCGCCGCCTCGCCGAAGGTGGCCCCGGCGCCGAGCAGTTCGACTACCTTTTCGTTGCCCTGCTCGGAGATGAACGACAGCTTGACCTGCCCGCTCTCGATGTAGAAAAAACCCTCGGCGACATCGCCTTTTTCGATGATGCACTCGCCTTTCTTGTAGCAACGCCCCTGTACCTGCCAGGCGATCCGGTCGAGTTGCCCGCTATCGACCCCCTTGAACAGCGGAATCGACGCCAGCATGCCGCCAAGATTCTTTCCGTACATGTTTGTCGCGCCCTGGAGTCGGCCTGATTGAAGGAAACCGTCGATGCAGGCGCCATTCTCGCGCCGACGCGCCAAGACGCATTAATCCAGGTTGATTCGCCAGAGGCGTGGACGATTTACATGATCCAGATCAAGAAATCACCTCCATGGGCAACGCTCATTCCTCATTCCAATACCTGAAACAGATTGCGCTGGTGGTCGACCCGGGCGCAGATCGGGCAGCGCCCGTCATCCGGCCGGGCGGCCGCCGGGCGGTGGTATTCAACCCCGCAGGAGGCGCAGCGCGCGCCGCGCAAGGGGATGCGCCGTACCGGTTCGGGCTGTTCGCACCAAGTGTCGACGAGGATCGCCTGTTCGGCGCAGGCGTCGACGCAGAGGCCACAGCCGTCACAGTCGTTGAACTGGATCAGATAGGCGCTGTGTTGCGCGTCGTGCAGCAGCGCCTCGCGTGGGCACAGGCGCACGCAGGCGTCGCAGCCGTTGCAGGCCTCCTCGATGAGGCGCGGAGCGAAGAAATACAGCGCCGCGCGCCCGGACTCCGGCGCCGGCAGGTAGCGGCCCGGCGCGGGCGGAGGTGCGTCATGCGCTTCGTCGAACGCCTGTTGCGCCCCCCGCGCAAGCAGGTTGCCGAAGAAGCCCCGGCGTCCGAAGCGACCGCCGCCCACCCCGCAAGCGGTCTTGCGCAACGCGCCGCGCCACTGCGGCGCCGGCAGCGACGACCAGGCGATGCGCGGCAAGCCGCGCGAACGCAGCAAACGGTTGATGCGACGCACGACGCGGGCAAGGCTTTCGCCCGCGCCCCGCTCGCAGCGCTGACAATCGGCGGAACAGACGATCCAGTGGCGCACGCCGTTGCGATACAGACGCAGGATATCGTGCAGGCCGAAGGCATTCAGACAAGGCACGCGCGCCTCGTCGATCCCTGGGTCCGGAGCCTCTTCGGCGTCGGCGGCCGGATCGCAGATCGCCATCGCGATCGAGCGCCCCTGCCATTCGCGTTCACATGGGAAGCGTTCTTGCACGATCGCCTGCCCCGGGCAGGCCGGCACGCACAGGCCGCAGCCGTCGCAGCGGTCGACATCGATGCCGAGCTGTTCATCGTCGATCACCCAGGCATCCCGCGGGCAGACGTCGACGCAGCGCCGGCAGCCAGCCTGTTCGATCTGGCTGTGCACGCAGCGCTCCGCAATGACATCAGGCAGGCGCAGGCTGTCGACAACGGCTTCCAGACTCATCGAATCTCGCTCGACACGGGATCCCGTGGCCTGCGACGACCACGGGACAGGAATAAAAAACGGCTCCCGTCAGAAAACACCGGGAAAGAGAACGGGAGCCGGATCAAAACCAGCGCCCTCCTTACCAGGAGGGCGCGACTCCAGGGACGTAGCGCTCCGGCATCGCCACCTGGACCTCGGCCTTCGGGCGCATGCGTTCGTCGATCTCCTCGGGCGTCGGGCGCGCCTCGCCGAGCACTTCGGCGAGCACGTCGCGCAGCTCGTCGACATAGGCCGCGGTGAGGCTGTTGAGACCGGCGTACAGCGGCGTCGCGCAACGCGAGGCGACACGACGCGCGAAGTCCAGCACCCAGCGCAGCAGGTGTTCGTCCATGAAACGCGCGAGCCCGGGCAGATCTTCGTCTCCGCCGTCGCGTAACACATGGGAGAGGAAATCAAGCTGATAGACCAAGTGATCGTCGCTGCGGACGCGCCAGTCCTCCACCGCGAGCCCGTAACGCTGGTACCAGTCGCGGACCTGAAACATCGGTTCCTGCATCGTCAGACCGTCCTCGTCGATCCACACCGATTCGGCCGGGTAGGCGCCGTAGCCGTTGGTCAGGTAGATCGCGGCGAAATCGGCGGCGAGTTCATCGAGCAAAGCGGCCGATGGCTCGTCCGGAAGCTCGTTCATCGCCTCGCGCATCAGGCTCATCGCATCTCTGCCGAAATCGCCTTGCAGACGAAACGCCAGCGCGTCGGGGAAGTCGAGGCGTTGCAGCTCGGCCAGGCGATCGGCATCCAGCTCGCTGGCGTGGAGCACCGAAAGCAACGCCAAGTCCCCGGCCACCGCGCCGCGGAAATCTCGCAATCCGGCGCTCATCCGTCCACCCTGCCCTTGCTGTGCGGGATGAACACGATCGACGGATTCGTCAGCTCCGGATTGGCGAAGTTCTTCACCGCGCGCACCGGCTGGTCGTGCGGACCCATCGCCTTGGTCTTCCAACTATGGTCGCGCAGCTTGTCGATCGGGCCGATATCGAGCACGCGCATCATGCAGCCCATCACGCAATAGGGCTTGCGGCCGGCCTCGATCTCGTCGACGCACATATTGCACTTCTTGACGATGTTCTCCTCGGGGTCGAACTGCGGCGCGCCATAGGGGCAGGCGGCCTCGCAGCGGCGGCATCCGATGCACAGGGTCGAGTCGATGTCGACGATGCCGTCTTTCTTGCGCTTGAAGATCGCGCCGGTCGGGCAGGTCGGCAGACAGGCCGGCTCGGCGCAATGGTTGCACGACATGTTGACCTTGTAAGCATAGACATCCGGGAAGGTCCCTCCCTCGATGTACTGCACGCGACGGAAGCGTGGCCCGGCGTTCAGGCCGTTCTTGTCCTTGCACGCGATCTCGCAGGCGCGACAGCCGATGCAATCGACGTTGTTGTGGATGAAGCCCAGCTGCATCTCCGGCACGACCGGGGTGTAGACCACCTTCTTGCGACGCTTGACCGCCGCCTTGATCTTGGCTTTTCTCTCTTTGTCCAGGGTCTTGGCCATCTTCTTCTCCTCGGGTGTGTTATTCAAAGATCACGACGGAACACGTGCGAGCGCGCGGTGCTCAGACGGTCCCAGACCGGCTCATGGTTGCGCTTGCTCTTGCGGATATTGCACAACACCGTGTTGTAGGCGAAGGCGCCGGCCGGGCTCGGTTCATCCAGGGTCAGAAAATCCGGGTTGCCGGCGAGGTCGACCCCATCCTTGTCGCGCGACATCCACGCACCCTCGTGCAATACCGCCACCCCGGGCATTACACGCTCGGTGACATAGGCCGGCACCACGACCATGCCGCGATCGTTGTAGACCTCGACGGTATCACCGGTCTTGATGCCGAGCCGGCGCGCATCCGAGGCGTTGATCGTGACCTCCTGCTCATAGGTCTCGCGCAACCAGGCGCAGTTGTTGTAGATCGAGTGCGTGCGCCAACGCGGATGAGGCGAGACCAGATGGAACGGATGGCGCTTGGTTTTCGGGCTGTTCAGCGATTCCCATGGCTCGATCCATTTCGGGATCGATGGCACGTGATAACCGTACTTGGTGCGCTTCCAGTCACTGATGTTGGCCAGCTCGGTGCACAGGATCTCGATCTTGCCGGATGGCGTCTTGAACGGCTTGCCCTCCTCGATCTGCTCACGGAAGGCGACATGCGGCTTGTCGAGCTTGAACTTGTAGACGCCGTGTTTCTTGAACTCCTCCCACGGCATCTCGACGCCCTGCTCGCCCATCACCTTCTCTTCCCACCAAGCCTTCAGATAGGCCTCGTCGACCGCATCGTTGTCGTGGAAGTAATCGCGCGTGGCGCGCGGATTGAACGCCTTGCCGAAGACGTCGCCACCGATGCGGTAGGCGAGCTCGGTGAAGACCTGGAAGTCGGTCTTCGATTCGCCCAAGGGTTCGATGACCTTCGGCCGGTGGATGTAGTAATGGCCTTTGTACCAGGGCAGGGCGACGTCGTGACGCTCGAAGTGGGTCGCGATCGGAAACAACACGTCGGCCCAGATACCGGACGGGGTGATCGTCGCATCCATGCACACCACCAGCTCCAGTTTCTTGATCGCGGCGATCTCCTTGTTGATGTTGGTGAGCTGGTTGAACCAGTCCGACCCCTGCCAGAAGATCCCCTTGATATTCGGAACCACGCCGTCCCACTTGTCGTTGCGCGGCCACAAGCCGGCCTCCTCGCGGGTCACGTTGGGATAATTCAGCACCACATGCGCCCAACGGTCGGTCTTGATCGAACCGAACCAGACGTTGGCATACTGATCGTAGGGATAGGCCACCGCCTCGGCATGCCAGGCCTTGCCGACACCCTCGGCACAGCCGCCAAGCTTGCCGATGTTGCCGGTCATCGCCTGCAAAGCCGCGGCCATGCGGCTGTATTGCTCGCCGTAGGCATTGCGGCCCGGCGCCCAGGAAGCCTTCAACGCGGCCGGTTTGGTGCGCGCGTACATATCGGCGAGTTTCTTGATATCCTCGGCCTTTACGCCGCAGATCTCGCTGGCCCACTCCGGGCTTTTCGGCACACCGTCATAGGTGCCGAGGATGTAGTCCTTGAAGTTCTCCCGCCCGTTCGGCGTGTTGTTGGCCCAGCGCGGCATGGTGCCGGCATCCATTCCCTGGGTGAAGCGGTTGATGAATTCCTGATCCTGCAGGTTGTTGGTGAAGATATAGTGCGCCATGCCGGCCATCATCGCGGCATCGGTGTTCGGCTTGATCGGGATCCACCAGGCGTCGTAGGCCGCCGCCGAGTCAGTGTACTGCGGATCGACCAGCACGAACTTGCAACCCCGCTGCTTGGCCATGCGCATATAGTAGAAGGTATTGCCTCCGTGAAAGGTATAGGCCGGGTTCCAGCCCCACATGATGATCAACTTCGAATGAGCGAAGGTATCGTCCTCGTTACCATCATGGATGGTGCCATAGGTCCAGCGCGAGCTGGTGGTGGTACCCTGGTACGACGGTACCGACCAGGAACTGGTGCGACAACCGAACATCCCGAGGAAACGGCCGAGCAGTCCCTCGATCTGATCGGACTTGTGCAGCACGCCGTAGGAGGCTCCGGCATAGCTCTGATCGAGCAAGGCCTGTGGCCCGTACTTGTTCTTGATCTCGATCATCTTTCTGGCGACATAGTCCAACGCCTCGTCCCACGAGGCGCGCCGGAACTTGCCCTCGCCGCGCTCGCCGACCCGCATCATCGGGTACAGCAGGCGCTCGGCCGAATACAGCCGCTGGCGGTACGAGCGCCCCCGCAGGCAGGCGCGCAATTGCAGCTCGTCCTCTTCATCCTTGTCGAAATGGCCGCCCTTCTGGTAGCTGCCGTTGTCTGTGGACAGGCGGACGATGACATCGCCCTTTTTGTGCGCCACCAACATGTGTCGCGAACCGCAGTTGTGCGCGCAGCTGGTGACCACGGTCTCGAGCTGGTCGTCCCTGGGATAGGGCTCATAGGCGAAGGCCTTGGCGTCACGGCTCTTCAGGAGCCCGCCGCCAACGCCGAGCGCGCCCGCCGCCAACGACGAGGTCTTCAGGAAAGCGCGGCGATTCATGCGCAGGCGATCGCCGGGGAAATCTTGCTTCTTTGCCTTGCTGGTCATTGTCGAATCTCCACTCATTACTTGGCCGCGGCCTTGGTCTTCTTCAGGAAACGGGCCGGCGACTCGGTCGGCCGGTTCTTCGCCCACTCGGGCGCCGGAGGCGCTCCAGGCCAATCGTGACGCGGATAGGGATAACTGATCCGGTACCAGGCGCGCCCGCCGTGGCAGCCATAGCAGACATCGGGATCCTCGGCACCGGCCTTCTCGATCGCTTCCGGCTTCAGGAAATTCACTTGGTGACGGTGCGTGCGGATGGCGGCGTGACAAGTCAGGCAGGTCTTGAAGGCTTTCTCATTTTCCGGCCAGGGTCCCGGAATGCCCATGTTCTTGTACGGAAACTGGCCATGGCACATCAGGCAGATATTCGGATCGACATGTTTGCGTTGCGTCAGATCACTGCTGCCGGTTGCCGACGAGTTGGCCGTCTCCTCGCGCGGATCATTGCCTTGGTGACAGGTATTGCACTTCAGATCCATGACCTTCTTCGCGTAGGGCATGATCAGATGCCGGCGATGAAAGGTTTCCTGGTCACCGGCATAGGTATCCAGCGTTTCGTACCAAGCCAGCGCCTCATCGGCCTTGACCCCGGCCGGAGAGGCCTTGCGCACGCGACGCTTCAGAATCTCCGCATGACAGGCCAGGCACTGCTCATCGCTGGCCTGATCGATCATCGGCTTGAAATGGATCGGGTTCCATCGCGCGCGCTCATAGTCCAACTGCTTCTGGGCAGACGGCTGCCCGGCCCCGCTCGCGGCTGCGGCGCACAACGCCAACAAGCCGGCGAAAACCGAAAAACGAGCTGATCGTTTCATCGGAGACTCCTCGAAATTCGTTTACACTTGGGAAGTAACCACCCGCTCCGTACAGGTCTCATCGCCGCTATTGGCTGTTTCTGGAGGAAACGTCCGGCGGCAGGGATGCCTCAGCCGGGCCTACAAAGAGGCATTCACGGCGCTTTCCGGAAGAAACAGCCAATAGCGGCCACGGCATTGCATTGAGAAGCACCCTGGATGAGTAGTTACCCTGGGAAAAAGCGCACCTCCCTGTGCGCAATGGCTCAACGGGTCTTCCTGACATCCACGCAGGGTTCAGCTGCTCGGCGGCGTCCAGTACTTGTTACCGGACATCCCGGACATACCGCCCATGCCCGACATCCCGGACATACCGCCCATGCCCGACATTCCGGACATGCCGCCCATGCCCGACATCCCGGACATGCCACCCATGCCGGACATCCCGGACATGCCACCCATGCCGGACATCCCCGACATGCCACTCATGCCCGTAGCCGGATAGAAGAAGATCTGACCATCCGGCGTGATCTTAAAATAGCCACTCATGCCCGCCATGCCGGACATTCCGGACATTCCGGACATTCCGCCCATACCCGACATTCCAGACATGCCACCCATGCCCGACATCCCGGACATGCCGCCCATGCCCGACATCCCGGACATGCCACCCATGCCCGACA
>JALVEB010000143.1 GCA_027008705.1 Sedimenticola sp.
CAGCCTGCTCCAACTGTTGTTGAAACTGCAAGCCTGGGACAGCGGCGAGATCCGCCTGGGTGGCATCCCGCTGGACCGGCTCACGGGCGAGCAGGTGCGCGCCTGCTTCGCCAGCCTGTCGCAGCATAGCCATCTGTTCAACGCCAGCATCCGCGACAATCTGCTGATCGCCCGTCCCGACGCCGATTCCGCGGCGCTGGACCAGGCCTGTGAACGCGCCCGCATCCTCGACACCATCCGCGCCCTGCCGGACGGCTACGACACCTGGATCGGAGAGGCCGGCGCACGGCTTTCCGGGGGCGAACAACGCCGCCTGGCGCTGGCGCGCGCGCTGCTGAAAACGGCCCCGATCCTGCTGCTGGACGAGCCCACCGAAGGCCTGGACGTGGAAACCGAACAACAGGTCACCGCCGCGCTGGCGGCGCTCGAGACCCGGCGCACCCAGATTATCGTTACCCACAAACCGGCGCTGCTGCGCATCGTCGATCGCGTCGCCCTGCTCGACCAGGGCCGCCTGCTGGCGCTTGGGAAGCACATCGAACTGCTCGAGAAAGTACCGTACTACCGCGATGGCCTCGCGCTCCCGGACCTGTTTTCCTGAGCCTCCGCCCCTCGCACCCGTGGGCGTCGTTGCGGAAACTCGCCATGAAATGGGCTATGACTCGCTTCCGCGCCTGGCCCACGGGCGCGAGGGGCGGGGTCTTGAAAATCCGAATCGCTTTGCACAACAACGTACTGGGTATAGGGCTTCAGCGCAGCTCACAGGCGTCGCAAGACCTCGATGATATCAGTCGGCTCGGAACGCTTGGTATAGTCGGCGTCCACAAAATCATACCGAATCTCACCCGCCTGATTGATGAGGTAAGTGGCCGGCATCGGGATCCGGTAGCTGTCGTCGCCGTTATGCGCCGGGATATCGATGCCGATCCCGCTGTAGATGGGACGCAGTTCCAGCGCCAGTTCGAATACCAGCCCGTAGCGCTCGGCGACCCTGTTTCCCTCATCGAACAGGATATCGAAGGCCAGATCATTCTTTTCCCGGGTCGATAGAGAGTGGTCCGGCGTTTCCGGGGAGATCGCCACCAGAGTCGCGCCTGCCCGCCGAATATCCGGTAGGACTTCTTGCAGTGCGGCCAGCTCCATATTGCAGTAGGGGCACCAGCCTCCCCGGTAAAAACTCAGGACTACCGGCGCCTCATCCAGGTACTTCTGAAGCTGACGTTTCTCCCCGAGATGATTGGGCAATTCGAAGTCCGGCGCCCGCTCGCCGGTTTTCAGCGCCTGTCCTTCCAATGGCGATTCCTTCAGCTCGCGGGTGGCCCGCTCCATCGTAGTAAGTATTTCCTGCGGCACCGTTTCTGCCTTCTGGCGATCAAACGCCGCGATCTTTTCCTTTAGCAAGCTCATGAGGCTCTCCCAATATTGAATGGTTGTTCAATAATACGAGTTGTTGAACGACCATTCAAGAAAAAATGAGCGACCGTTCAATAAAAGGTTAGAATGACGGCAGAAGAGGTAAGCATCATGGCGAGAACGATCGAATTTGACCGAAACCAAGTGCTGGAGCGAGCTACCGAGGTTTTCTGGAGGGACGGTTTTTGCAAGACCAGCGTCTCCTCACTTGTAGAGGCGACCCGATTGAATCCGGGCAGTATCTATTCCGCATTCAAATCGAAAGAGGGCCTGTTCCTGGCGGCTCTAGAGCACTATGGACAACGGACAATCCGCAAGGCGCGGCAGTGCCTGGATGAGGCCCAATCGCCACTGGACGGTATTAAGCGGTTTCTGGGCAGGATAGCGGAGGACATGATTGGCGACAGGAGCCATCGGGGGTGCTTTCTGGTGAACACGATTCTGGAGATGTCACCTCACAGCAAGAAGGTCCAAGAAAAGGCGACACAGCAGCTGAACGTGGTGGAAGCTTTGTTGGCTGATGCCGTGGGCGAAGCAATAAAGCGAGGGGAGTTATCCCCCCGCACAAGACCGGAAGTGCTTGCCCGTTTCGTTATGGTCAATATATGGGGAATGCACGTACTATCGAAAACCGGCGCCGATGATAAATCCATCCGCCAGCAACTGGCTGTCCTGGTGAACTGTCTGGAAGCGTAATGGGCATGTACGCATTTATACTCGGGGCCCATGAATTTTCGGCCACTGCGACCGCCCCTCGCACCCGTGGGCAAGGCAATCGCGCTTAATTTCGCTTGACGTTTCCTGATTTCAGAGGCTTGCTGCTGTCGCCCGATCCGCTGCGCTTGATCGAGCCTATGTCTACATTGCAAAAAAACCGCTGTAAGGTCGCTTCGAGCACAGCGGAACCGGCTGCGGCGATGCCACGCAATCGCGCCGTTGCCCGATCCGCTTCGCTTGATCGGGCCTACGCCTACATTGCAAAAAAAAAACGCTGTAGGCCGGTTCAAGTACCGCGGAACCGGCTGCCGCGGTGCCGCGCAATGGCATCGCTGCCCGATCCGCTGCGCTTGATCGAGCCTACGCCCTGTCGGGTCAATGGCATTTAA
>JALVEB010000144.1 GCA_027008705.1 Sedimenticola sp.
AGGCGACCACTCACTCCCCACGGGGAGTAGACAAGACACCGGGAATACGACAACAACCACTGATCCGGAAAGCGCTATGAACCAGCACCGCCTGACAGACCCCTTCGGCCGGCATATCGACTATGTCCGACTCTCGGTAACCGATCGTTGCGACCTGCGTTGCACCTACTGCATGCCCAAGGGCTACAAGGACTTCGAGATCCCCGACAACTGGCTCTCCTTCCACGAGATCGAACGCGTGATCGCGGCCTTCGGGCGGCTTGGGGTAGGGCGCGTCCGCATCACCGGGGGAGAACCCCTGGTGCGCAAGGATCTGCCGCGCCTGGCCCGGCGCCTCGCGCGACTGACCGGCATCCGGGATCTTTCGCTGAGCACCAACGCGGTCAAGCTCCGGCGCCACGCGGAGGCTCTCAGAGAGGCCGGCGTCACCCGCCTGAACGTCAGCCTCGATACCCTGGACGCCGAGCGTTTCCAACAGATCACCGGCGGCAAGCTGGAGAAGGTGCTTGCCGGATTGAGCGCCGCGCGCGAGGCCGGATTCGCGCCGATCAAAATCAATATGGTGGTGATGAAAGGCATCAACGACGACGAGGCCGGCGACATGCTCGACTACTGCCTGGAACAAGGCTTCACCCTGCGATTCATCGAAACCATGCCGATGGGCTCGACCGGGCGTGATGCGCTCGGTCGCTACCTGCCGCTCGGCGAGATCCGCGCGCGGCTCGAACAACGCTACGAGCTGATCCCGGCAAGCATGGATGGCGGCGGTCCGGCGCGCTACTATCAGGTCGGCGACAGCGGGATGCGCATCGGCTTCATCACCCCGATGTCGCAGCACTTCTGCGAGACCTGCAACCGCGTGCGCCTGTCCACCGACGGCGCCTTGTTCATGTGCCTGGGGCAGGAGAGCCGCTATCCCTTGCGCCCGCTGCTGCGCTCCGGCGTCGACGACAGCGAACTGGAACAAGCCATCATCGAAGCCATCGCGCTGAAGCCCGAACGTCACGAATTCAACGAAAAACCGGAGCAGATCGTGCGTTTCATGTCCGCCACCGGTGGCTGATGGAGTGGCGTTGCCCGGTATGCGAGCAGGTTCTGGCGCCCGTCGAAGGCGGACTCCAGTGCGTCAATCGCCACCGCTTCGACCGTGCTCGCGAGGGCTATGTCAACCTGCTGCCGAGCCACCGTCGCCACAGCCGGCAACCCGGCGACAGCCGCATGATGCTGCGGAGTCGCCGTATCTTCCTCGAAAACGGCTACTACCAGGCACTGCGTGACCATCTGACGGAAAGGCTTGTCGGTCTGGCCGCCGCGCGCGCTCGTTTCACCTTGCTCGACGCCGGTTGTGGCGAAGGCTACTACACCGGTCATATCGCCGCCGAACTGACGCGTCGCTGTGCGGACACCCGTATCGAGGTCGCCGGCATCGATATCGCGCGCGATGCCGCGCGGCTTGCCGCGCGCCGCTATCCCGGGATCGATTTCGCGGTGGCCAGCAGCGCCGCGCTGCCGCTCGGGCAGGGCACGCTCGATGCG
Source organism: Sedimenticola sp. (assembly GCA_027008705.1). GTDB lineage: Bacteria > Pseudomonadota > Gammaproteobacteria > Chromatiales > Chromatiaceae > JALSSX01. The sequence continues at coordinate 1,537 of JALVEB010000144.1, forward strand.
CTGCTGCGCGTCTTTGCGCCCGGTTATGGCGACGAGGCGCGTCGCGTGCTGCGCGCAGGCGGGCACTATCTCACCGTCACGCCGGCGGCCGCTCACCTGGGCGCGTTGCGCGGGTTGCTCTACGATCACCCCCGTCCCCATGAGGATGCCCCGGAGAGCCACCCCGGAATGACGCATATCGCGCGGGAAACCTTGCGTTTTCCCCTGCGAATCATCGGCGAAGACGTCACCCGTCTGCTCGAGATGACCCCATACTACTGGCAGGTGGATCGCGCGCGTCAGCAGGCCGTCTCCGAGCTGCCCGAGCTAACCACAGAAGCCGCTTTTCATCTCGATCTCTATCGAAATTGACCCGACAGCGTAGGCCCGATCAAGCGCAGCGGATCGGGCAGCGACGCCATTGCGCGGCACCGCCGCAGCCGGTGCCCTGAGCGAATGGCGAGAGACCATCGCATTCCCGAAATGGGTAAAATAAGCTCAATGCGCGTATCGAGGTGCCGCTATCGAAATCAAGCCTTCTCAACCCATGGCGGACGTGCCGTTGCAATCGAAACTCTCGCTGGCCTCCCTGGCCGCCGGCCTCTGGCCGCGCGGCCCGCTGTCGCCAGTAGAACGACAGCTGATCGAAAACCTCTATCTCGCCGGACTGCCGACCCTGGTCGCTGGTGAAGTCACTGCCGTGGTCAGTTTTCTGGCTTTTGGCGGCCTTTCCGGTGGGCTCCCGGTGGTGGGCTGGATGCTGGTGTTCTCTCTGCTCACCGCGATCCGCTTCTGGCGTATCGGGGTCTGGCGCGGACGACAGCCCTGGGATGGCCGGACAGCGCGCCGCGCGGCCAACGAATACCGCTTGTTGACGCTGCTCTCCGGCATTATATGGAGCTATCCACTGACCGCGCTGTCG
>JALVEB010000145.1 GCA_027008705.1 Sedimenticola sp.
AGCGCAGGCCCTTCCATGAGAGCGGGGACGGCGTTACACCCCAGATCATGAAAATCAACGGTAACTACTCAGCTAACCGCTGAAATACGCCAGCTCTGCGTTCAAAAATGGTCATTTACTTTTGATATACTCGTCGCCCATGGGTTTTCGGCCACAGCGACCGCCCCTCGCACCCGTGGGCGTTGTTGCGGAAACTCGCCATAAATGGGTTATGACTCGTTTCCGCGCCTGGCCCACGGGCGCGAGGAACGGCCTCGAAAATCCGAAAACCCACGGGCGACGAGTATAAACTCACATTTTTTGCCTTGATCTGACGCATTTCAGCGGTGATCTGATCAGTTCCCCTTTATTTGGCCTGCTCGCTGAGTAGTTACAATCAACAAGTTGGCCTGTTTGCACCTTTCCACCTTCGCAGGCCGGCTCAAGCGTAGCGGAACCGGCTGCGGCGGTGCCGCGAAACCGCGCCGCTGCCCGATCCGCTGCGCATGAACGAGGTTTACGCATTGCCTGGTGAATACCATTTCAGCTGGTTGGCCGAGTGGTTACGGTACTTCCAATCAACCACCATAGCGGGTGGCCAGTACCCAAATCAGGGTGGTCAGGGTGGGCTGGTTCAGGCGGCTGAAGCCGTCGAGCACGAGTACGAATCGATGGTCGCCGATATAGAGCGGCCAGAATCCGACCTGGCTGTTGCCGCCGGCGTCGACCAGCGCCCAGGCGTTCGAACCCAGGCTCAGGGCTTCGTCCAGGGTGCGGTGGTACTTCTGATGAACGATGGCGATATCGGCGCTCAGGGCCGCCAGTTCATCGATGACCTCCTGTTCGAAGCCGGAGGCGGCGATCGTGAACCCGTGGGCGTCGGCAAGCAATACGCGTCCGTTGGCCGAGAGTTCCGGAAGCAGCTCGGGCAGCAGGGTTTCCAAACGCCCCTCGGGAACATGGATGGGTTCTTCCAGGCCCTGAACCCAGCCGAGTTGTTGGCAATGATAAAGGCGTTCCTGGTAGTCGTCGCCGGCGAGTTCGACGAGATTTTCATGCTTCAACGCAACCGAGCTCCGTTGCTTTAGCAGTTGGTTCAGGAAGACCCGGTAGGGGGTTTCTTCCTCGCCGGAGACCGCGTAGTAGGCGCCGGCGGGTGTCAGGGCGATGTAGAGATTTTCGCGCAGTTCGTAGGTGCTCATGACGCGGGCGTATCCATCAGCTGGAGGAGTTGGCCGATCAGTTGTTCGACGTCGCGCTGGATGCGGGCATCCACGTTGAGTACCGGGATCGGCGTATCGACGAGGCTTTTCAACAGGGTGCGGTAGGCGCCGATCGATGGCTTCGGCGCGCGATCCATCTTGGTGACGCCGACGATGGTGGGAATGGCCGGGAAGGCGCGCAGGAAATCGCTCAGCACGCGATGCGGGGCGGATTGGTCGTTGTTCACGAGGATGACGATGCCGTCCATGCCCTTTCCGAGGATGTCCCACATGAAGTCGAAACGTTGCTGTCCCGGCGTGCCATAGAGATGGATCTTGTATTCGGGAAAGCGGTTGCACAGGCCGTAGTCCATCGCCACCGTGGTGGTGTCCTTGGCATCGACCACGCGGTTGGTGTTGCTTGCCTCGGTGGCGACGAAATCGTTGTCGCAGATGCTCGAGACCGCGGTCGTCTTGCCGGCGGCGACCGGGCCCGAGATGAGGATCTTGATCTCGCTGCGGCCTGGCTCGGGACGGGACGCGGGCGCCGGGGTGGTCTGCTTCATGTCGAAGGGAAATCCATAAGGTCTTGGGGTTCTGGTTGGTTGTGGTGGGCTCTTGACGCGGCGTTTAGCGGGCGCGGTCGAAGAATTCCTTCAATTTTACCCATTTCTCCGCGTTGGGAACATGTTTCATGTCGAGTTTTTCATACATGCTGTAGAAATGTTCCTGGTCACTGGTCCAGCCATAGAGTTGTAGGATTTCATGGTGCAGGATCGACTGCGCGGGGTTGGCCTCGAGGGCGTTTTCGAGCATCTCGCGCGCCTTGTCGATGTCGCCGAAATCGAGTTGCCAGTTGACCTCTTCGAGCAGCTTTTCGATATCCGGGGCGATGCGGGGCTCGGGTACCGGCTGCGGCGTGGCGCGCGGCGCGCTGGCCGGGGTGATCAGGTCGACCACGTTGTCGCTGGCGGTGGACGTTTCACCGTGATCCTCCCATTGCCGCGCGTGTTCGGGAGGTGCTTTTTCCGCCGCCGGGCGTGCTTCTGTCTCCGGCTCGTCGATCACGGGAGCGGTGTCTGGTTTTTTACGGCCCTCGGTTCCGGGTGCGTCAGCGGATGGCTCCGCTTCGCTGACCAGGTCTTGGGCTCGGGAAGGGGATGTCGCTTGCTCTGCTTCGCCATCGCTGCCTTCCGCTTGCCGACCGGCCGCCGGTGGCGCGAGCGTTTCCGCGGTCTTGGCGAGCGCTGGTGACTCGCTCGGTGGCTCGACCGGCTGCGGGCTCGGCGCCTGGGACGCGGGTTTCGTCGGTGTGGGCGGGGCATCTCCGAGGGCGTCCTCGATCGCACGGACCAGGTCCTTTGGCTTCATCGGCTTGGTCAGGCAGACCGCGTCCGGTTTTTCGAGAGCCTGTATCGACAGCAGGATGGCGCTTGGGCCATCGGGCGTGGCGAGCCAGCGGTCGGCATGCTCCCGACTCAGCGGATGGTCATAGTCGAAGATGCCGATGTCGGCCCGCTCCGGGGTGACGACCTCGACATCGAGCGGACACAGCCGGCTCTCAAAGAACAGTGACAGGGTGTTCGCGAGGTTGCCGGGCAGTTCGAGCAGGGCGACCCGGACCCGCTTGGAACGACGCTTGGATGGCATCAGCTTTTCCCTCCGATTTGGGCGGCGCGCCGCAGCCAGATGCCCGTGAGCCGGGAGCCGGCGGCCTTCAGGGCCTGGGTGGTCTTGTCGAAGGCTTCCCGGTCGCCGGTTTGTTCGTAGATCTCGATCAACTGACGATGCAGGTCGATGCTGTCGGGGTTATCGATCACCAGGGGTTCGAGCAACTGCTGCGCCTCGTAGAGTTGGCCATGGCTCAAGAGGAGCCGGGCTTGTCGCAGCGGATTGTACCCGTCCTCGTGATGGTTGACGACGATCAGCGTGTCGCTGCCGCTGTAGCCCTTCGGCAACACCGCGCACTGGGTGTCTTCCAGGGTTTCGGTGGCGAATACGACATCGTGCAGGCGGCTGAGCAGGAAGTCGCGGTGTTTTTCCTCGAGCCGGTCGCCGGTGGTCAGCAGCATGCGCACCTTCAGGTGGTGTCCGTGGGCGCCCAGGGCGATGAACAGATCCAGCAGGGCGCCGTACAGACAGGTCTCGTTGTCTTGTTTCATGTGCAACAGGATGCGCTGCACATGGGCGCGCAGGTCGGAGGGGTTGCGCGCCACGGCGCGCGCCAGGTAGTCGGCGGCCTTGTGTTCCCAGTGGGTGGCGTTGAGTTGCAGGTGGGTCTCGCCGGGGATCAGAAAGGCCGCCTCCACCGAATCGCTTTGCAACGCGGTATCGTCGGGATCCGGGCCGTCCACCCGTTCGATCAATGGCGAAATCCTGGGCTTCTCGGTCATGGCGGCGCTAAACGTGGTCCCCGGTGGTTTCCAGACTTGGGTGAGTTTCGGTGCGCAAGGCGATACGCGCGTCGCCGATTGCGCGCAAGGGGCTTGGCCCCTTGCGTTATGGGTTTATCGAAATCGCTTGTTCTCCGCCTGGGTTTGCGAAGGGATTGTCTGGCAGTGTAACAAAAATGCCGACCTTCGTCGTATCGTGCTCAGTCGCTGCTGCCTGGAGGGGGATTTTCCGGCCGCCAGCGCAGGTCGAGCTGGCGCGCGGCGAGCACGTCGTCGAGGCGTTTCACCGGCAGTTTGTGCGGCGCGGTCTTGACCACCTCGGGGGTTTCGCGCGCTTCCCCGGCGATGCATTGCATGATCGTGACGAAGTCGTCGAGGGTCCGGCGGTCCTCGGTTTCGGTCGGTTCGATCAGCAGGCATTCGGGAATCAGCAGGGGGAAGTAGGTGGTCGGCGCGTGGACGCCGTAGTCGAGCAGGCGCTTGGCGAAGTCCATGGTGTTGACCCCAAGCTCGGCGGCCTCGCGTTTCAGCGTGATGATGAACTCGTGGGTCGCGCGGCGCTCGGGGTAGGCGGCCTGGAAGCCGGCGTCGGTGAGGCGTTTCATCAGGTAGTTGGCGTTCAGCACCGAGAATTCGGCGACCCGGTGCATGCCGTCGCGACCGAGCATGCGCGCATAGGCCCAGGCGCGCAGCAGGATGCCGGCGTTGCCCGCAAAGGCGGAAAGGCGGCCAATGCTTTGCGGGCGTTCCTTTTCCGTAAGCCAGTAGTAGTCGTCGCCGTTGCAGCCGACCATCGGGATCGGCAGAAAGGGCTCCAGTCGCGCGCTGACGCCGACCGGCCCGGCGCCCGGGCCGCCGCCGCCGTGCGGGGTCGAGAAGGTCTTGTGCAGGTTCATGTGGATGACGTCGAAGCCCATGTCGCCCGGGCGTACCTTGCCGAGGATGGCGTTGAGGTTGGCGCCGTCGTAATAGAGCAGGCCACCGGCCTGGTGCACCATCTCGGCGATGCGTTCGATCTTGCGGTCGAACACGCCGAGCGTCGAGGGGTTGGTCAGCATGATGCCGGCGGTGTGGGCGCCGAGCGCGCCGGCGAGCGCGTCCAGGTCGATGTCGCCATCGGCGCCGGTCGGGATCTCGCGCACGCGGTAACCGCACATGATCGCCGAGGCCGGGTTGGTACCGTGCGCGGCGTCCGGGATCAGGATCTCGTTGCGCGCGGTGTCGCCGCGGGATTCATGGTAGGCGCGGATCATCGCAACACCGGCGAACTCGCCTTGCGCGCCGGCCGCCGGGCTCAGCGAAACCGCGGCCATGCCGGTGACATCCTTCAGGATCTCCTGGAGTTCATGAAAACAGGCGAGAATGCCCTGGCTGTGGCGCTCCGGCGCCAGCGGATGGCGGGCGATGAAGCCGGGCAGTGCGGCGATCTCCTGGCAGCCGCGCGGGTTGTACTTCATGGTGCACGAGCCGAGCGGATAGAAGTGGGTGTCGATCGAGAAGTTCTTCTGCGACAGCCGGGTGTAGTGGCGGACGGCTTGCAGCTCGGAAACCTCCGGCAGCGCCGGAGGTGTCGCGCGCAACTGCCCGGCGGGGATGTCGTCGGGCGCCACGGCCTGGCGTGGGGCCTGGGCCGCGGCGCGGCGCCCGGCTACGGATTGTTCGAATAGCAGCATGTCGACTCCGGACGATACGCGGGTTCAGCCGAGCGCGGCGAGGGCGGCGTCGTAGTTCGGCTCCTGGGTGATCTCGGGTACCAGCTCGGTATATACGACCTGGTTGTTCTCGTCGAGCACGACCACCGCGCGCGCGGTGATTCCGGCCAGCGGGCCATCGGTGATGAGCACGCCGTAGTCCTTGGCGAAGTTGCGCGAGCGCATCATCGAAAGCGGGATCACGTTTTCGATGCCTTCGCTGGAGCAGAAGCGACCCTGCGCGAACGGCAGGTCGGCCGAGATCACCAGCGCGACGGCGTCGCTCTTGTCCTTCATCGCGGCGTTGAATTTGCGCGTGGATTCGGCGCAGACGCCGGTGTCCAGGCTGGGCACGATGTTCAGCAGCTTCTTCTTGCCGGCAAAGTCGGCCAGGGTGACGTCGCCGAGTTCGCCGTTGGTCAGTTGGAAGTCCGGCGCCTGGGAGCCGGCTGCCGGGAGTTCGCCATTGGTGTGGATCGGGTTGCCTTCGAGTTGGATTTCAGCCATTGGGTTTTCCTCTTTGGGTGTTCGCTTGGGGTGGTCAGAATTTGGGTTGGACCGGGCACTTCGCCTCGTTGCGCAGACCGAGGATGCGCCCGGCCTTGGCCAGGTAGGCGTCGATATCGGTCTCGTCGCGCTGCTCGGTGGCGCAGACCAGCAGGCAGTTTTCCAGCTCGGGGTAATCATTGGAGAGATCGTAACCACCGAGGATGTTATAGGCCGCGAGCAGCTTGAGCAGCTCGGCGGCCGGAATCGGCAGTTGGATCACGCGCTCGTGGAACACCGGGCTGGCAAAGCGGGACTGCACTCCGGGCAGCGCGCACAGGCGTTCACTCAGGTGATTCAGATTGGCGTGGCAGGCGCTGGCGGTGCGCGCCAGGCCGTCGGCGCCGAGGATCGCCATGTGGAGCGTCGCGGCGGTGACCAGCAGGCCCTGGTTGGTGCAGATGTTCGAGGTGGCTTTCGAACGGCGGATGTGTTGCTCGCGCGCTTGCAGCGTGAGGGTGAAGCCCGGCTTGCCGTCGCGGTCCACGGTGCGCCCGACGATGCGGCCGGGCATCTGGCGGACGATGGACTGGCGGCAACACATGAAGCCGAAGTAGGGGCCGCCGGAGGCCAGCGGCACGCCCAGTGGCTGACCCTCGCCGACACAGATATCGGCGCCCTCGTCGCCCCATTCGCCGGGCGGCTTGAGGATCGCCAGCGCCAGCGGGTTGACCACCGCGATGGCGACCGCGCCGGCGGCGTGGGCGCGTTCGGTGAGCGCGTCCACGGGTTCGAGCACGCCAAAGAAGTTCGGTTGGGCGATGACCACCGCGGTGGTATCGCTGGCCAGCAGCTCGTCGAGCGCGGCAGGATCGGTCTGGCCACTGGCGGGGTCGTAGGGCAGCTCGACCAGTTCGATCCCCTGCCGCGAGACGATCGCGCGCACGGTGTCGCGGTAGGCAGGGTGCAGGGCGCGGGGCAGCAACACGCGGCGTGCTTTTGACTTGCGGTTTACGCGCACCGCCATCAGCACGGCCTCGGCCAGCGCCGAGGCGCCGTCGTAGAGCGAGGCGTTGGAGACGTCCATCGCGGTCAGCGCGGTCATCATCGACTGGTATTCGTAGAGCAGTTGCAGCGTGCCCTGGCTGGCCTCCGCCTGGTAGGGGGTATAGGCGCTGTAGAACTCGCCGCGCGTGGCGATCTGCCATACCGCGGCCGGGATATGGTGGTCGTAGGCACCGGCGCCGAGGAAGCACAGCGCCTCGCCGTCGGCGCGCGCGCGTCGGGCGGCAAGGCGGGTGACCTCGCTTTCGCTGAGTCCGTCGGGTACGTTCTCGAGGCGGCCATGGCGAAGCTTGGCGGGGATTTCGTCGAACAACGCATCGATGCGCTCGACGCCGATGGTGTCGAGCATCGCGCGGATCTCGTCTTCGGTATGCGGAATGAAAGGCATCGGCGTTAGTCGGCGTCTTCCAGCGCCCGGTAGGCGTCGGCATCGAGCAGAACGCCGAGGTCGGCCTGCTCGGCCAGCTTCAGGCGGAACAGCCAGCCTTCGGCGTAGGGGGATTCGTTGATCGCTTCCGGCGCCTCGGCCAGGGCCTCGTTGACCGCGACGATCTCGCCGGGCAGCGGGCTGTAGACGTCGGATGCGGCCTTCACCGATTCGACCACCGCGCAGTCGGCGCCGGCCTCGACCTCGTCGCCGACGTTCGGCAGTTCGACGAACACCAGGTCGCCGAGCAGTTCCTGGGCGTGATCGGTGATGCCGATGGTCACGCTGCCGTCGCCTTCGTCGCGCACCCATTCGTGCGATTTGGTATAGAGCAGTTCAGACGGGATATCGCTCATCGTTCTGTTCCCTTGGTGAGTTGGAATGGATTCAGGCGCCGACCAGCGCCTTGCCGTTGCGTGCGAACGGCGGGCGCACCACCTTTGCCGGGATGCGTTTGTCGCGGATCGCAACGCTCAGTTCATCGGGCGCGTCGGACTCGACGCGCGCCAATGCGATCGATTGTTGCAGGGTCGGTGCGAAGCCGCCGGAGGTGATCTCTCCGATCTCCCGCTCGCCGACGTGGAGCTTTTGGTGGTTGCGCAGCACGCCACGCCCGGTGAGCAGCAGTCCGACCTGTTTTCGCGTCACCCCGGCGGCGAGTTGCCGCTCCAGCGCCGGGCGGCCGATGAAGCCGCGTTCGGCCGGCTCCATCGCCACCGTCCAGGCGAGGCCGGATTCCAGCGGCGAGGTTGATTCGTCCATATCGCTGCCGTACAGGTTCATGCCGGCCTCCAGACGCAGGGTGTCGCGCGCGCCGAGGCCGATCGGCGCAACCCCAGCCGCGTGCAGACCGCGCCACAGTCCGGCGGCCTCGGTCTCCGGCAACATCACCTCGAAGCCGTCCTCGCCGGTATAGCCGGTGCGCGCGACGAACCAGTCGCTCGTCCAGGCGGCCTGGAAGGGCTGCAGCCCGGCGGCCGCGTCGCGCAGCGCCTCCGGCAATAGCGGCAAGGTCTTCCCGCGCGCCAGGGGACCCTGCACCGCAATCATCGCCAGGTCATGGCGCGGGTATGGCTCGACTTGGTAAGCGGCGGCGTGCCGCCCGATCCAGGCGAGGTCTTTGTCGGTGGTGCCGGCGTTGACCACCAGCCGGTAGTGGCGATCATCGAGGTAATAGACGATGAGATCGTCGATCACGCCGCCGTCTTCGTTCAGCATGCAGCTGTAGAGCGCCTTGCCACGCTGCTTCAGTTTGTCGACATCATTGGCCAGCAGCACGCGCAGAAACGGCTTCGCCCGCTCGCCTTGCAGGTCGATGACGGTCATGTGCGAGACATCGAACATCCCGGCATCGCGCCGCACCTGATGGTGTTCCTCGAGCTGCGAGCCGTAGTGCAGCGGCATCTCCCAGCCGCCGAACTCGACCATGCGGCCGCCCATCTCGTGATGCAACGGGTTCAGGACGGTTTTTTTCATATCGTCTCTCCAGATGAAAAAAGGGCGGCGCGACGCGGAAAGCCACGCCACGCCGCCCCTCTGTCCGGAAACCTGAGAGTTTACCCCGTCGGTGGATCGTCATCGCGATCGCTCTCCAGAGTCGACCGGAGCCGCCGGCTCCTCCCCGCGATCCTTTTGCCTGAGCGATTCCGGGCGGATTTGCGCCTTCGGCGGTGGCCCGGGCGGTGAGCCCGGCCACGCTCTCCCGCGGGGATTGCGGTCGAGCGGCAGACTATACCGGGCTTTCGCGGGGATGCAAAGTCCGATCGTGGAGATCGCCAGGCAACAGGGATGTATACTCGTCGCCCATGAATTTTCGGTTTTTCGAGACCGTCTCTCGCACCCGTGGGCAGGGCAATCGCGCTGTACTGGCATTGATCTGACAAAGCGTAGGCCCGATCAAGCGCAATCTGGGCGCGGTCGGCCCGTCACCATTCCGTCGGTCGCTTTGCCAAGACGCCGGAACGTTTCAGGGTCGAAAGAAAAGACGCTCCGTTCCGTTCCTAACAAGGAGGACGCGCCCGCGGGGTTCGCCACGGCGATCCGCGATCGGCGTGCCCGCTGTTTTCCATACGACCACCGAGAAAGAGGGGAGAGCCCGATGAATCTGTCTTTGTGTCAATGCCGTCGCGCGATGCCGGATGATGCCGCGGAAACCGCCGTGAATGAAGGCGACGGGGATCATGCCGGGGTGCATGTTCCGCCTCCGCTGATCCATCTTGCCGCCATCGGAATCGCGCTCGGCATGAGTGCATGGTTTCCGCTGGCATGGCCGATGTCGCCGCTGCTGGCATTGCCCGGTATCGTTTTGCTGCTGCTTTCGTTCGGCATCGCGGCGAACGCGTTCCGGCATTTCACCCGGCACGACAACCCGGTGGCGCCGAATCGTCCGGTGAGCGGCTTGATGGAGACCGGGCCGTTCCGCTATACACGCAATCCGCTGTACCTGGCGCTGGCCCTGCTTCATGCCGGCATCGGCCTGGTCAGCGCCAACGCCTGGATCCTGCTGGCGTTGGCGCCGACCTTGCTGATCGTCCGTTACTATGCGATCGCGCGCGAGGAAGCCTACCTGATGCGTCGCTTCGGCGAGGCTTACCGGGAATACCAGAGGCGCGTGCGCCGCTGGTTTTGAGGAGTCAGTCCCGCCGCGGAATCATGGGCAGTTTTTTCAGCTCTTCCGGGGATGGCGGGTGGTGGATCGGCGTGTCGAAGCGGGCGAAGCGCAGGCTTTTGCGCAGGCCCTTGATGCGTTGCTTGTTCGCGCCGAGGTCGTTGGTCAGGACCAGGCTGTAGGCGTCGGCCTTGTCGTTCTGGTGGATCGCGATCAGCATCGCCTGGCGGAAGCGTCCGCCGATCTCGGGCAGGATGTCGAAGACGCCGATGCTCGCCCAGCCGGCGTTGAATTCCTTGCGCGCATCGGCGGGCGAATAGGCGCGGCTGAAGACGTGCGCCTTGCCGGCCATGGTCTCGCTGAGCGCGCGGAACAACATCTCGAACAGGTCGTTCGGGTGCGGGGCGGAGCTGTGCGGATCTTCGTAGGCGATCTCGATGCGGTCGAGGGGACGGATGGCGTAGCGGATCTCGATCGCGCCGTCATCGGAGAGCAGGCGTTTCTCGTAGGGCATGACGTAGTCCGGCTCGACCGGGATCTCGTGAAAGCCGGCGGGCGGCTGAAACCGCAGGCCGCTTTCTTCGAGCAGGGCGGGGAAGTCCGGTGCCGGCTCCCGGGCGCCGCTTGCGATCGCCGGCAAGACAGTCAGCAGCAAGAGGATTACGGGCTTCATCGGGTCTCCTCTCCCTGGATTGGCGCGGCGGGTTTGGTCTGCCCGCCGGCGTCCCAGGCCTTCAGCAGGTCGCGCGCGGCGCGTTTCCAGGATTCGGCGCGTGCGATCCGCAAGAAGCGTTGGATGTCCTCGCGCGCGCGCTTTTTTTCGCCCAGGGTCCATAGTACCGAGCCACGGTTGAAGTAGGGCGCCGGCAGATGGGGGTCGACCGCGATACAGCGGTCGAAATCGGCCAGCGCCTGGCGGTATTTCCCTTGATAGGTGAGCAGGGCGCCGCGGTTGAAGCGCGCCGGGATGAGGTCCGGGTTCAGCTCGATGGCTTTGTCCAGATCGGCCATCGCCTCCGCCGGGCGCTCGAACTTCAGATAGATGCGGGCGCGCGTGACCCGGTAGAGCGGCTGCTCCGGAGCCAGCCGGACGGCTTGCTCGATGTCGCCGAGCGCGCCGCTGCTGTCGCCGTCGGCCAGCTCGATGCTGGCGCGTACATTGTACAGTTCCGCGACGCTTGGGTATCGGATCAGCGCCTGGTCCAGCGCCGCCAGCGCCTGCGGCACGCGACCGGCGCTGAAATGCTTCAGCGCGACCTCGATGTGCTGTTGCGGCGTCAACCGCGCGTGCGGGTTGCGGCCGCGGTGCATCGCTCCGGCGCGGCCTTCGTCGAGTGGATCGATGTGCCGGATCGGAGGCGGTGGCGCGTCGCCGGCCGGGGCTTGCGCGGTTTCCGGCGCGGAAGGCGGGGCGCTCGCCAGCAGGATGGCGATCAGCACGATGGGGAACCGGGACGGGTTTGCATTCATCGGGAAGATCCACTTGTGACGGGGGTGACGCAGGTATACTCGTCGCCCATGAATGTTCGGATTTTCGAGAGCGTTCCTCGCGCCCGTGGGCCGGGCGCGGAAGCCATTCCATGGCGAGTTTCCGCAACAACGCCCACGGGTGCGAGGGGCGGTCGCCGTGGCCGAAAAGTCATGGGCGGCGAGTATAAACCCGGTCAGGCCCGGCGCCCATCGGCGCCGGGCCTGACCGGGCGGTCGGGGCCTACTTCTTCGAAGCCGCGTAACTCTTCAGAAGCTTGTTCAGCATCTCGATATGCTGCTGGTCGGTCAGACGACCGGGCGTGGAGACCCTGGCCCACAGCTCGGTATTCGTCATTTCCCGATGACAGCCCATGCACAGGCCGGTGCGTTCCATGCCCTCGCGGATCTTCTTCGGCAGCGCGCGCGACAGCGGCCAGTGGGTGCCGACGGTCTGTACCTGCTGGCCATCCTTGATGAGGGTCGACCAGTCGAAGTCCATGTCGGCGATCTTCGGGATCTGGATCTGGTAGTTGCCCGGCTTCGGGATCGGCTTGCCGGTCTTCTGGTCGATCAGGTCCTCGACGATGTCCTCGACATAACGGGTCTGGAACACGCCGCCGGCGATGCCGTAGCCCATCGCCTTCGGGTTGTTATGGCAGGATTCGCAGGTGCGCGCCTTGCGTTGCGCCGAGTGCGGCTGAACCGGCGCCATGTCGATGCCCAGCGGCGTGCGCTTCTGTCCCAGTTCCCGCTGTTCATCCTTGGAATGCGCGACCTGATTCAGGGCGATCGCCTGGTTGTTGCGGTCGATTACGGTGTAGACCACTTGGCAGCCCGGCATCAGCGGGGTCACGCGGCCCTCGCCGTTAATGCCCAGCACCGGGTCTTCCCAACGCAGGTAGGAACGGGTCTCGAAGACCTTGCCGGGGCTTTGGATGCCTTTGGTGCCGAGTGGCGATTCAGCGGTCGAACCGTCCGGTTCGCGCTGGCTGCCGGAGGCGATCCAGTCGGTATCGTGATAGGGCTTGCCGTTCTTGTCCTTGCCGTAGTTGACCTGGACATGGCAGCCGTAGCACTGCGGTACCCACGACGAATGGCAGGCATAACACTCGAGGCTCTCGTTGTGCTTCTTGACCTGGTTCATCGCGACCATTGCGGCTTGGTCGACCCAGGCGTCGTCGAGCTTGATCTGTTTCAGGACCGGCACCTCGAAGTCGTTGCCGGTGGCCGAGTGCAGAATCACCTTCTTGCCCTTCTTGACGACGTTGCCGAAGGGGTTGCCACGAGCGGTTTTCAGGTAGCCGTCTTCCTTCGGATAGCGCGTCGCGAAGGCGGCGGTTTCCCGCAGCGGCTGTTCGGCCAGTCCGCGCGGCTCGTCGCTCAGTTTCTGCGCGAACTCCTCGCCGTAGCCCAGCGGCAGCTCCCATGGGAACTTCTCCGGCGTGCCGTGGCAATCCTGGCATTCAATCTCGACCTGCGCCAGCGTGGTGCCCGGCAGATTACCGTCGCCATGCATGTCGATGGTGGTGTGGCAGTCCTGGCACAGCATGCCGCCCTTCGGGTTGCCGGGCCGGCTCTGGTTGTACTGGTGATGCAGGTCGTCGGAGATGAACAGGTACTTCTTGGTGTGCAGCTTGGGCTGCTTCTTGCCCTTGGCGTTCCATGGCGAGCCATACGGGAATTCCATCAGGCCCTGGTAGGTCACGCCGATGCGTTTGCCGCGGTTGTGGCAGTGATTGCAGGATTCCACCGGGATGCCGGAGTATTCGGCATGCGCGGTCTTCACCACCGATTTGCGCGTGGCCTGAATCTGGTGGGTCAGCATGTGCCCGTGCTGCTTCTTGTCGATGGTCGGGTCCTTGCCCTCGTAGAGGCCTTCGTTGCCATAGGGAATATGGCAGGCCGAGCAGCCCTGGCCGCGGTAGTCGCCGCGCTTCTCGCGCCCCTTGACGGCGACATGACAGCGTTGGCACTGCTGGCGCTGGTAGGTGAAGCCGGCCAGCTTCGGGTCCTTCTCGATCGCGGCCACGCTGGGCTGCGGAATCTGCTTCATCGATGTCGGAAACTGCTCCTTGTGCGCGGCGATCATTTTCTTCATGTACGCCTTGTATTCATCGGTGCCGACCGCGGGCACCGGACCGTCGAGATCGCTCACGTCATAGTTCGCCCACGGCACCTTGTGGTTCTGCACCTCCTCGATGCCCCAGGTATGCAGGTTGCCCTGGATCTTGCCTGCCTCGGTGGCCATCAACGCCTTTTCAAGACGCTCGGGGTAGCCTTGGTGGCAGCCGCCTTGCGCACAGCTGTACTGGTTGACATCCATCGCGCCCGGGTCTGGGTAGAAGGTCTGCGGTCCGTTGGCGGCCTTCAGGCCTTTCGGCGAACCGTAGTGCGCTTCTTCCTTGGTCTTGGCGCGCGGATTGCCCCCATGGCAGACCACGCAGCCCGCGCTGTCGCCATGGGACGCGCCCATTGCGCGGATCATCGCCATCATCGGGCTGTCCGGGGCCCGGATATCCTCGATGCCCTGGTGACAGGTGAGACAAGCACTGCCGCTCCCGGCAGCACTCGCTTGTCCCGACAGACCCCATATCAGCACAGGCGCGAGCCAGATCAAAGGTTTCATGTTATCGACCTCTTGTTGTATGAATGCCGCCGCGTGGCGGATTGGATGGGGCTGGTCGCGCCGGCCCCGCGCATGACCCGCTCTCGCGGGTACTCCCCTCGACATGGTCCAGGTCGTGGTGTGGAACAGCCTCGCGCGCGACCTGCTTGGTGACCATGGTTACAGAGTGTGGCACAGGGTGGGGGATGGACTTTGATCCCGATCAAGAGATGGGGCGATTTCCTTGTTCCGGGAAGGGGATCGGGCGCTTCGGAAAGCGGTGCTGGGGCGAGCGCGTGGGTTTCAGGGCTTGTTCAATACCAGTTCGAGCACGATCTTGCTGCCGAAGTAGGCGAGCATCAGGATCGTGAAGCCGGCCAGTGTCCAGCGGATCGCGGTGCGCCCCCGCCAACCGAAGACGAAGCGTCCCCACAGCAGCACCGCGAACACCACCCACGAGACCAGCGACAGGATGGTTTTGTGGGCCAGGTGCTGGGCGAACATGTCGTCGAGGAACATGAAGCCGCTGGCGAGCGAGAAGGTCAACAGCACGAAGCCGGCGAGGATCAGGTTGAACAGCAGGCTTTCCATCGTCTGCAATGGCGGCAGCGCGCGCACGAAGCCGCCCGGGTGGTGGGATTTCAGCTTGGCGTTCTGGATGGCCAGCAGCAGGGCCTGCACCGCCGCGAGCGTGAACAGGGCATAGGCGACGATCGAGATCACCACATGCAGGCGCAGGCCCCATGGGCTGGTGCGTGGCAGCAGGTGTTCGCCGGGGTGGAAGGCGCTGGCCAGCATCGCCAGCGCGGCGAGTGGAAACAGTACCAGGCCCAGGTTTTCGATCGGTTGGCGAACCGCGCTGAAGGCGATGATCGTGACCACCGCGAAGGCCACCAGCGAGGCGGCGCTGCTGAGGCTGATGTTCAGACCCGGCTGCTCGAAGCTGTATTGCCACAGCAGGCCGGCATGCACGAGCAGGCCGAGGCCCAGCGTCACCGGGATCGCGCCGCGCGGCAGGCGCTCGCGCCACGCCTCGGAGAACAACCGCAAGGCGGTCAGCAGAGTGGCGAGCAGGTAGAGGCCGGCGCCGATCAGTGCGAAGGGATGCATGTTCATCAGGCCGGTAATAATGGCACAGTTGACGATGGGCAAAAAGCGCCAATTCGGTGCGCTGGCGGTATAATGGCCGCTTCATTCGGGAGAAAGCATCATGTTCGACAACCTGGCCGATCGTCTCAACAAGACCTTGAAGAACCTGCGCGGGCAGGGGCGCATCACCGAGGACAATGTCAAGGAGACGCTGCGCGAGGTGCGCCGCGCGTTGCTCGAGGCCGATGTCGCGCTGCCGGTGGTGCGTGAGTTCATCGACGACGTGCAGACCAAGGCGCTCGGCCGGGAGGTCATGAGCAGTCTGTCGCCGGGTCAGGCGCTGGTCAAGATCGTCAACGACGAGCTGGTCAAAGTGATGGGCGAGGCCAACGAGTCGCTGAACCTTGCGAGTCAGCCGCCGGCGGTGATCCTGATGGCCGGTTTGCAGGGCTCGGGCAAGACCACCAGCACCGCGAAACTGGCGCGTTTCCTGAAAACGCGCATGAACAAGTCGGTGATGGTGGTCAGTTGCGACGTCTACCGCCCGGCGGCCATCGAGCAGTTGAAGACCGTCGCCAACGAGGTCGGCGCCGATTTCTTCCCCAGTGATGCGAAGCAGAAACCGGTCAAGATCGCGAAGGCCGCGCTCGCCGCGGCCAAGCGGCAGTTCAAGGATGTGCTGATCGTCGACACCGCCGGCCGTCTCCATGTCGACGATGAGATGATGGAAGAGATCAAGGCGTTGCATAAGGCGGTGGCGCCGGTCGAGACGCTGTTCGTCGTCGATGCGATGACCGGCCAGGACGCGGCCAACACCGCGCGCGCCTTTGATGAGGCGCTGCCGCTGAGCGGCGTGATCCTGACCAAGACCGATGGCGACGCGCGTGGCGGCGCGGCCTTGTCGATCCGCCAGATCACCGGCAAGCCGATCAAGTTTCTCGGCGTCGGCGAGAAGACCGACGCGCTCGAACCCTTTCATCCCGATCGTGTCGCCTCACGCATCCTCGGCATGGGTGACGTACTGTCTCTGGTCGAGGAGGTGCAGTCCAAGGTCGATCAGAAAGAGGCCGCGCGCCTGGCCAAGAAGATGGCCAAGGGCAAGGGTTTTACGCTCGAGGACTTCAAATCGCAGATGGAACAGATGAGCAACATGGGCGGGGTTGCCAGCCTGATGGAGAAGTTGCCCGGCATGAGCGAGGTGCCCGACGCGGTCAAGCAGCAGATCGGCGACCGTCAGATGGCGCGCCTGGTCGGCATCATCAACTCGATGACGCCGCAAGAGCGTCGCTTCCCGGCCATCATCAAGGGTTCGCGCAAGCGCCGCATCGCCCGGGGCGCCGGGGTGCCGGTGCAGGAGGTGAACAAGTTGCTGAAACAGTTCACCCAGATGCAGAAGGTCATGAAGAAGATGAAGGGCAAGGGGATGATGAACATGATGCGCGGCATGAAGGGCCGTTTCCCCGGCGGTGGCATGCCGCCCGGCGGGATGCCACCGGGCGGCATGCCGTTCTGATCGCCGGATTATTCCTCGTGGTCCGAGGTCTCGGTCCGGGCCTTGCGCTCCCCGCTCAGGCTGAATCCTCCGCCGAAGTCCGGACCGACGCCGTTGCCAAGACGGATGCGCAGCTTCAGGTTGTTGGGTGAATCGGCGTTGCGCAAGGCCTCTTCGAGGGTGATGGCGCCGTCCTTGTAGAGCTGGAAAAGGTGACTGTCGAAGGTCTGCATGCCGAGCTCCTCGGATTTTTCCATGACCCCCTTGAGTGCGTGCACCTCGCCTTTCTTGATCAGGTCGCAAACCAACGGCGTGCCGAGCAGGACCTCGATCGCGGCGGTGCGGCGGCCGTCCGTGGTGGCCACCAGGCGTTGCGAGACGATCGCCTTCAGGTTCAGCGAGAGATCGAGGAACAGCTGGTTGCGACGCTCGTCCGGAAAGAAGTTGATGATGCGGTCCAGCGCCTGATCGGAGTTGTTGGCGTGCAGCGTGGTCAGACACAGATGCCCGGTCTCGGAGAAGTTCAATGCGTATTCCATGGTCTCGCGCGTGCGTACCTCGCCGATCAGGATGACGTCCGGGGCCTGGCGCAGGGTGTTCTCGAGGGCGTCCTGATAACACTCGGTATCGACCCCGATCTCGCGCTGGCTGACCAGGGATTTGCGGTGAGGATGGACGAATTCGATCGGGTCCTCGATGGTGATGATGTGACCGGATTCGCGACGGTTGCGGTAATTGATCAATGCCGCCAGCGAGGTCGATTTTCCTGACCCGGTGGCGCCGACGAAGAGGATCAGCCCGCGTTTCTCCAGGATCAACTCGCGCAGGATCTCGGGAATCCCCAGATCGTCCACGCTGGGGATCTCGGTCTTGATATTGCGAATCACCATCGCGTGAGCGCCGCGCTGGCGAAAGATGTTGACGCGGAAGCGGCCGATATCGGAATCCTCCAGCGCGAGATTCATCTCCGGGCGGGTGTCGAAGGCGGCGCGCTGTTCGGCGTCCATCAGTTCGTCGGCGATCTTTCGGATGTAGTGCTTGTCCAGCTTGTCGTTGCCGATGGCCTTCAGCTTGCCGTGAAACTTTGCCGCCGGCGGAGAATCCGCTGTCAGGTAGAGATCGGAACCGTCCTTTGCGACCAGTATGCGCAGGAGTTCTTTGAATTGCTCCAATGGTTTGTCCTTTTGTAGAGATCCAGCCGCGCCCGATTGGCGCCAGGGAAGCATCGATCGGTTCTGGCGCGAGCGGGTTGCGGCGAAAAATCGTTCCGTTCCAGGCGCAAACCGCACGCAACAGCCCGCTGTGATGAAGGTTTGCAACGCGGAAATGGACGATTTTGCGCCACAGGATGCCGTGTCATGAATCGACCAGCGCATCCCTGGGGAGGGAATCTAGCAGATTCAGCGCCGAGCCGGGAAGCGCGATCCCTCGTTTTTGCCATCCATCACACGCCAACGTCCCTCGATGAGGATCTGCGCCGGGCGATAGGCCGTTTTGTAGCGCATCTTGCGGGCCTCCGGGATCCAATAACCCAGGTAGAGCCAGCGCAGCCCGCGACGACGGGCTTCTTCCACCTGTCGCAGGATCGCGAGCACGCCGAGTCCACGTGTCGGAAGTCCGGGCTCGAACCAGGTATAGACCGCGGAAAGTCCATCGCTGAGCGGGTCGGTGGCGGCGACCGCGAGCAGGCGGTCATGCTCGCGTAGTTCGAGAAAGCGGGTGTCGCTCCAACTGGCGCGCAGAAAGCCGGGGAAGTCGCCGGGCTCGCAGGCGGCCATCTCGCCGCCGGCATGGCGGGCGTTCAGGTAGCGGCGATAGAGCGAGAAGGCCTCGTCGCTGTATTCCGGCGGGGTTTCCTTGAGCCGCACCCCGATGTTGGCCTTCAGCGTGCGACGTTGCGAGCGGTTCGGGCGGAAGGCCTCGACGTCGATCCGCAACGACATGCAGCGCGCGCATTCCGGGCAGGCCGGGCGATAGACGTATTCCCCGCTGCGGCGAAAACCCATCGACATCAGCGCGCTGTATTCCGGTCGGCTCAACAGGTGTGTCGGGTCGGCGAAGTGGTTCAGCGCGATGCGGTCCTCCAGGTACGGGCAGGGGTGGGATTGGCCGACATAGAGTGGAATCCGCCCAGGCTGCCTGTCTTCATTCATGGTCAGCCTCGACGCCGCCGCGGGTGCCGGCCGGGAAACGCCCCTCGGGCCATGCCGGCGGCGCGGCCAGCCCGTCGATATGGCGATCGAGCAGGTGGTTGAATTCGGCGCGCGGGATCTCGCTTGCGCCGAGCGAGGCGAGGTGGTGGGAATGGACCTGACAATCGATCAGCGGGGCCTCGTGTTCGCGCAGCCAACGGCACAGGCAGCTGAGCGCTACCTTGGAGGCGTTGGCGCAGCGCGTGAACATCGATTCGCCGAAGAAGATCCGGCCGAGCATCACGCCGTACAGTCCGCCGACCAGCTCGTCGTCGCGCCAGACCTCGACCGAACGCGCATAGCCGGCTTCGTGCAGGGCGAGGTAGGCGGTGCGCATCTCGGGCACGATCCAGGTACCTTGCTGGTCTGGCCGAGGTGCCGCGCAGGCGTCGATCACCGCCTCGAAGGCGGCGTTGAAGCTGACGTCGAATCCGCCGTTGCGCAATACCTTGCGCAGGCTGCGCGGGTGTTTCATGCGATCGGTATACAACACCATGCGCGGGTCGGGGCTCCACCACAGGATCGGCTGATCGTCGTTGAACCACGGAAAGATGCCCTTGCGGTAGGCCTGAAGCAAGCGCGTGATGCCGAGATCGCCGCCGATGGCAAGCAGTCCGTTGGGTTCGGTTTCGGCGAACCGGGCTTCCGGAAACGGCGCATCCTGAGGCGTGTCATCCAGTGAAAACAACATGCTGTTACCACTTTTTTCCGTGCGAAAGGACCCTCTCGTCGTGTCGGGATCAGGCGGAGTGCCCCGGAGGGTCCTGGCGAAACGGGCTGTGGGCCGACAACTCTTTCATATAGTCCTCAAGGCCTTCGGTTTCAAGCACCAGAAAGCGCGCAATGGCATCATGGAAACCGGTTTCGCGCAGCCAGTGGGCGGACCAGGTGGGGGTGGGCAGAAAGCCGCGGCTGACTTTGTGTTCTCCCTGCGCCCCGGGTTCGAAGCGTTGCAGGCCGTGCGCAAGGCAATACTCCAGTCCCTGGTAGTAACAGGTCTCGAAATGCAGGCCCTGGTGGCGCTCATCGCAACCCCAGTGGCGGCCATACAGCGTGCGTGCGCCGATCAGGCTGAAGGCGGCGGCCACCGGACGCTGTTCGCGGAGCGCGAACACGATCAGCAGATGTTCGCCGATTCGCCTGGCGATGTCATGGAAGAAATCCAGGCTCAGGGTGGCCGCGCCCCCCTTGCGCTCGAAGGTCGAGCGGTAATGGCGATGAAAGACCGCCCAGTCGTCGGCGTCGGCCTGGTCGCCACGCAGCCAGCGGAAACGGATGCCGGCTTCGCGCACCTGGCGGCGCTCGCGGCGGATATTCTTGCGTTTCTTCGCGGTCAGGGTCGCCAGGTAGGCGTCGAAACCGGCATGGCCGGCGTTGTGCCAGTGGAACTGACAGCCGGTACGCACCAGATAGCCCTGTTCGCGCAGCCATTCGGTTTGTCGCGGCGGTGTGAACAGCCAGTGCAGCGACGACAGTCTTTCCCGCTCGGCCAGCGTCCGCGCGGCGTTCTCCAGGGTGCTCCAGGCTTCGGCCTCGTGGCCCGGCGCGGCGAGCAGGCGAGGCCCACTGGCCGGGGTGTAGGGCACCGCGCCGACCAGCTTCGGGTAGTAGCGCAGGCCATGCCGCTGATAGGCATCGGCCCAGGCCCAGTCGAACACGAACTCGCCGTAGGAGTTGAGTTTCCGGTACAGCGGCGCGGCGCCGATCAGGCGGTCGCTCTCGTCGCGCAGCGTCAGGTGGCAAGGGATCCATCCCCAGTGTTCGCCGACGCAGCCATGACGCTCCAGCGCGGCGAGGAATTCATGGCGCAAAAAGGGTTGGTCGTCGTCGACCAGGGCGTTCCACTCGCCCGCGTCGATGTCGTCGAGTCGCTCGGTGATCGTAATGCGGTTGGACATGGCGGGTCGATCCGAAGCTAGAGCGATTGGCGGTATCATGCATCCGGAGGCGGGCGCTTTAAAGCCTCTCGGAAACGGGCCGATGAAGATAAAGCACCAGAAACGATCATACCCCATGTCCGCATGAATACCGCTGTCGAAATCCCCCTCGATACCTCCGGACATGGCCGGGTCCATGTCGGGGAACGCATCCAGCTGGAGCCGGTGGTCAGCGAGACGCCGGTGCGCTACGAGTGTCGCGTGATCGGCTATATGCCCGAGCAGAGCCTGATCGTCACCGCGCCGCAATCCCACGGCAACCTGGTGCTGGTGCGCCAGGACCAGCAATTCAACGTGCGCATGATGGACGGTCTCAACGCGCAGGGGTTCGTTACCGGCGTGCTGGCGGCGCCGGTCAAGCCCTATCCGCACCTGCATCTGGCTTTTCCGAAAGAGATGGAGAGGGTCATCGTGCGCAGCGCCGAGCGTGTCGATTGCGATCTGATTACCGCCGCCCAGCCGCTGGGCGCCAAGCAGGACGCCTGGATCAAGACCCACATGCTGGATATCAGCGTGGGAGGCGGTCGCTTGCGCTCGACGCGACCGCTGGTGAAGATCGGCGGCGGGCTGCGGCTGATGTTCGAGCTGCCGTCTCTGGACGGCGCCGAGCAGTTAACCCTGAACGGCATCGTGCGCAATCATGCCGAGCTGAAAGACGGGAACGGTCGCCGCTGTTTTCACAGCGGGGTCGAGTTCCGCAATCTGAATCGTATCCAGCGGCTCTTCATTCACGCCTTCGTCGTCGATCAGATTCTGCGCCGAAGGCCGTGAGCGACTAGCTTTTTTCGGCGAGCGCGTCGAGGTATTTCTCGGCGTCCAGCGCCGCCATGCAGCCGGTGCCCGCCGAGGTGATCGCCTGACGATAGACGTGGTCCATCACGTCGCCGGCGGCGAATACGCCTTCGATGCTGGTCTGGGTGGCGTTGCCATCGGTGCCGCTTCTTACCGTGATGTATCCGCCGTTCATGTCGAGCTGGCCGGTGAACAGGTCGGTGTTCGGCTTGTGACCGATGGCGATGAAGATGCCCTGCAGCTCGATCTCCTTGGTCGAGCCGTCCTTGACGTTCTTGATGCGCATGCCGGTGACGCCGGTTTCGTCGCCGAGCACCTCGTCGAGCACATGGTCCCATTCGATTGTCACATTGCCGTTATTGGCGCGCTCGATCAGTTGGTCGGCGAGGATCTTCTCGGAGCGGAACTTGTCGCGCCGGTGCACGACGATCACCTCGGAGGCGATGTTCGACAGATACAGGGCCTCCTCGACGGCGGTGTTGCCGCCGCCGATCACCGCGACCTTCTGGTTCTTGTAGAAGAAGCCGTCGCAGGTGGCGCAGGCCGAGACGCCCTTGCCCTTGAACTTCTCCTCCGAAGGCAGGCCGAGATAGCGCGCCGAGGCGCCGGTGCAGATGATCAGCGCGTCGCAGGTATAACTGGCCTGGTCGCCGTCGAGCCGGAACGGTCGTTCGGACAGCGTCGCGGTGTGGATGTGATCGAAGAGGATCTCGGTATCGAAACGCTCGGCGTGTTGGCGCATGCGCTCCATCAGTTCCGGACCCTGGACGCCGTTCGGGTCGCCGGGCCAGTTGTCGACCTCGGTGGTGGTCATCAGCTGACCGCCCTGTTCCATGCCGGTGACCAGTACCGGTTTCAGGTTCGCGCGCGCGGCGTACACCGCCGCCGTGTAGCCGGCCGGGCCGGAGCCGAGGATCAACAGCTTGCAGTGACGGGTTTCGCTCATGTCGGGTTCTCCTGGATTCGGTGCCGCGCAACGCGCGCAGTGTACGGAATCCAGGGAGACAGGTAAAGAATTACAAGCGGCGTCTGTCGTGCTATCTTCGCGCCGGTATTCTGATGGAGGGCCGGGCGATGTTCACCGGAATCATACAGGCGGTCGGCGAGGTCGCCGCGCTGACTCCGGTCGGCGGGGATCTGCGGCTGCGCATCCGCAGCGGCGGGCTGGATCTCGGCGATGTGCGTCTCGGCGACAGCATCGCGGTCAACGGGGTGTGCCTGACCGCGGTCGAGCTGGAGGCCGACGGCTTCGCCGCCGACGTCTCGCGCGAGACCCTGTCGCTGACCTCGCTCGGCGGGCTTGCGGTCGGCGGCGCGGTCAATCTGGAGAAGGCCCTGACGTTGAACACACGGCTCGGCGGTCATCTTGTCAGCGGTCATGTCGACGGTCTCGGCGAGATCGTCGAGCGGCGTGACGATGCCCGTTCGGTGCGTTTCGTCGTCGCCGCGCCGGACGAACTCGCGCGTTATATCGCGCACAAGGGTTCGATCACCGTCGACGGCGTCAGCCTGACCGTCAATGGCGTCGACGGCGCGCGCTTCGAGCTCAACATCGTGCCGCACACGCTGCGCCATACGATCATGGGAGGCTATCGCCCCGGCAGCCGGGTCAACCTCGAGGTCGACCTGCTCGCGCGCTATCTCGAGCGCTTGCTGCTCGGCGACCGGGCCGCGCGTCCCGACGGCGGTGTCAGCGAGGCGCTGCTGCGAGACAACGGCTTCCTCGAAACCTGAAAATAACTGCTCAGCTCACCACTGAAATGCGCCGGCTCTGCATATAAATATGGTCATTTACTCTTGCTATACTCGTCGCCCATGAATTTTCGGATTTTCGAGAGCGTTCCTCGCGCCCGTGGGCCAGGCGCGGAAGCGGGTCATAGCCCATTCCATGGCGAGTTTCCGCAGCAACGCCCACGGGTGCGAGAGGCGGTCGCAGTGGCCGAAAAGTCATGGGCGACGAGTATAAACTCCCCATTTTTTGCTTTGATCTGGCGCATTTCAGCGGCAATCTGAGCCGTTATCCCTTAATTTTGACCTGATCGCTGAGTAGTGACACCTGAGAGGCCAAGAGCATGACCCAGGGACCGCGCGAGATCACCACCCCGTTCCGGCCGATTCCCCTCGAGGTGCCCGAGGGCATGGCGCCGAACGAATTCTTCAACAGCACCGAGAATCTCAACGACCTGGCGCATAATAACGGCCTGCTGATCAACCCCGAGAACCTGCTGCTATACCGCAAGGCGCTGGGCCATTCCACCGAATTCGACACCTCGATCATCTTCAATACCTCGCGCACCACGCTGAACCCGCTGGGCCGGCCGGTGCGCCGCACCCAGGTTCCGGACGATGTCAAGCACGTCTGGAATCGCATGAATCAGGTGCTGATCGACTACATGGTCGAACGCTACCCTGATCCCGGTCAGGCCCTGATCCTAGCGGGCGAAGCGAGCCTTGACGCGACCTGGCCGCTGACCTCTCCGGGGGTGCCGAGCATCCGCATGCTGCACAACCATTTCATGGTCTTCCCGATGGACGATCTGCGCGCCGCCCGGCTCGCGGATCCGACCAACCCCAACCTCACCGACGGCGGCCAACACAGCCTGTTCCAGGCTTACATGCGCGATGTCTACCGCGAATTCTTCGATCGCGCGCTGGAGCTGGACATCCTCGAGCCGGTCGAATCCGGCGACTCGCGGCTGCGGCTCACCGGCTATCCGCAAGGGCTGCCCTGCTGGCGCATCCGTGGCGGCGTCGCCGCGCTGAAAGAGATTCGTTTCTGGCGTGAATATGACCTGATCCTGAAAGGCTTTCTCGATTTCTATCGCACCTTCTTTTCGCAAGTCTCGACGCGCAACGCACCGATGCCGCGCGACATCTTCTTCCCCGATGCGGTTGAAAACGTCCTGTTGTTCAACAACGATTTTCTGCGCCCGGCGAAGAAAGTCCGCGACCAATGCATCCGGGACCCGAAATACGCCAACGCCATCCGTTGGCAACCGGCCTTCAAGCAACTGATCTATCGCAACGACGCCGGTGAGCTGATCGTCACCATCAGCCAGAACTCGATCGGCAACGCCATCACCGAATTGCTGGGCGTCGTCGTCAGGCGTGTGCCCGACGTCGACGCCTACGAAGCGCGCGAGGCCGCCTTGCTCGAAAAACTGCTCGAAGTCCGCGCGCGCCTGATCGAAGCCGACCTCGGTGAAGGCATTGCCACCGAGCACTGGGATGCCGAATGACTGGGTTTTCCCGCGATCAGAGCGACTATGACCAGTATAATTCCACAGCACCACTCCGCCCGGGTGGCGAAATTGGTAGACGCAGCGGACTTAAAATCCGCCGGCCATCGCGGCCGTGCCGGTTCGATTCCGGCTCCGGGCACCAACTCCAGGACAATCGCGCCAACATGCCATTGACCTGACAAGGCGTAGCCGTGGCGCAATTGCGCGGCGCCGCCGCAGCCGGTTCCGCTGTGCTTGAACCGCCCTACAGCGGTTCATTGCAATGTGGGCGTAGGCCCGATCAAGCGCGGCGGATCGGGCAACCGCGCAATTTCGTGGGTGAAAAAACACTGGACAAGACGGCGGACATCGCCTACCATTTGCGCCTCTTTCGGGGCCATAGCTCAGCTGGGAGAGCGCAACACTGGCAGTGTTGAGGTCGGCGGTTCGATCCCGCCTGGCTCCACCAGGCAAGCGTCTTTCGGTACGGTGACTACTCGGCGCCGGAGTTGCTTGAACAATAAGGTGAAATCATTAGAATGCACCGTGTCGGACGCATCGCGCTATGGGCCGGATTCAGCTTCTCGCTGATCGGCTTGTTCGGTGGTTTCGGCGCGATGTTCATCGATGTCTCCAGCCGCGCGGTCAATCTGCTCGCTCTGGTGCCACTCGGTTTCATCCTGTTGATGCTCGGTGTCGTGATGACACAGATGAGCCGGCCGGAACGGCCAGACCCAATGTGGTCGGATGGCTCAAGGTAGTCGGATGGAAAGTCACGCTAGTTTCCGTCCCCTTCGTCTAGAGGCCTAGGACACCGCCCTTTCACGGCGGTAACAGGGGTTCGACTCCCCTAGGGGACGCCAATTCGGAACCGCCCGCGGAGAATGCCCCGGGCGGTTTTTTTTTCGCGCGCGGATTTTCCCGCGCGGATGGACGCCGGTTCGGCGCGCCGTGAACCCTTGCGTTTGGTTTCCTCCTGTGCGCTTCTCCCCCCGGAGGCGCCGTCAAGTCCGGCCGTTTTGCGAGACTTCGGGTATCATTGGACCCTGGTTCTCCGCCCCCGAAGGTCTCCAATGATGCTGTATCTGCGTGGCGCTCCGGCGCTGTCCGGGTTTCGCCTGGGAAAACTGAATGAGCAGGTGGCCCAGCGTCTGGGTCGCCGACTCGATTTCTATGCCGAGTATGTTCATCTGGTCGATGGCGCCGATGCCTTGTCGGCGGCTGAGCGGCAGGTGCTGGAGCGGCTGTTGCATTACGGCCCGCATCGCGAGGCGCGCGCCGTCGATGGGCCGATGTGGCTGGCGATTCCCCGTCCGGGAACGATCTCGGCCTGGTCGTCCAAGGCTACCGATATCGCGCACAACTGTGGTCTTGACATGCTGCGGCGCATCGAGCGCGGCATCGCCTGGTACCCCGGCGAGGTATTGAATGAGGCCGAACTGGCCGGGATCGCCGATCTGCTGCATGACCGCATGATGGAGATCCTGGTCGCGCGCATCAGCGATGCCGAGGTGTTGTTCCGCGAGGCCAGTCCGCGCCCGCTGGTCAGCGTCGATCTGCTCGCGCATGGACGCGCCGCGCTGGAGGCGGCGAATGGCGAGCTTGGCCTGGCGCTGTCCTCCGATGAGATCGACTACCTGTTTGATGCCTT
>JALVEB010000146.1 GCA_027008705.1 Sedimenticola sp.
GCCCTACGGCGCGACCTTCCTGATGTTCTCGGAATACGCGCGCAACGCCTTGCGCATGGCGGCGCTGATGAAGATCCGTCATATCGAGGTATTCACCCACGATTCGATCGGCCTTGGCGAGGACGGCCCGACCCACCAGCCGGTCGAGCAGACCGCGACCCTGCGCATGATCCCGCGGATGAGCGTATGGCGCCCGTGTGACGCGGTCGAGACCGCGGTGGCGTGGAAGAAGGCGGTGCAGAAGACCGATGGCCCCACCTCGCTGATCCTGTCGCGCCAGAACCTGCCGCACCAGTCGCGCAGCGACGAGCAGATCGCTCAGATCGAGCGCGGCGGCTATGTGTTGAAGGACTGCGACGGCACCCCGGACGTCATCGTTATCGCGACCGGTTCCGAGGTGGGTCTGGCGATGGACGCCGCGGCCGCCAGCGACAAGAAGGTGCGGGTGGTGTCGATGCCGAGCACCGATCACTTCGATGCCCAGGACGAAGCCTATCGCGAGTCGGTATTGCCGTCGGCGGTGACCGCGCGCGTCGCGGTCGAGGCCGGCGTCACCGATTACTGGCGCAAATACGTCGGTCTCGGCGGCGCCGTCGTCGGCATCGACACCTTCGGCGAATCGGCCCCGGCCGGCGACCTGTTCAAGGAATTCGGCTTCACCGTTGAGAACGTCGTAAAGGCGATCGACAGCGTGGCCTGACAACGATGCAGCCCCCCGGTCCTCGGGGGGTATTTGCTTGTATCCTACTTTCTGGAGAATCCAATTATGACTATCAAAGTCGGTATCAATGGTTTCGGTCGTATCGGCCGCATGGTTTTTCGCGCGGTCACCAATGACTTCCCGAACGTCGAGATCGTCGGCATCAACGACCTGCTGGAGCCGGAATACCTGGCCTACATGCTGAAGTACGATTCGGTTCACGGCCGTTTCCCGAAGGATGTCGCGGTCGAAGACGGCAGTTTCGTCGTCGACGGCAAGAAGATCCGCCTGACCGCCGAGCGCGATCCGGCCGATCTGAAATGGGGCGACGTCGGCGCTGACATCGTCATCGACTGCACCGGTTTCTTCCTGACCGCCGAGGGCTGCCAGAAGCACATCGACGCGGGCGCCAAGAAGGTGGTTCAGTCGGCTCCGTCGAAGGACGGCACGCCGATGTTCGTCTACGGCGTAAACCACAACAGCTACGCCGGTCAAACCATCGTTTCCGCGGCTTCCTGCACCACCAACTGCCTGGCGCCGATCGCCAAGGTGATTCACGACAACTGGGGGCTGAAGCGCGGCCTGATGACCACCGTGCATGCCGCCACCGCCACCCAGAAGACCGTGGACGGCCCGTCCGCGAAGGACTGGCGCGGTGGTCGCGGGATCCTCGACAACATCATCCCGTCGTCGACCGGCGCGGCCAAGGCGGTTGGCGTGGTATTGCCAGAGCTCAACGGCAAGCTCACCGGCATGGCGTTCCGCGTGCCGACGCCGGACATCTCGGTCGTCGATCTGACCGCCGAGCTCGAGAAGGAAGCCAGCTACGACGAGATCTGCGCGGCCATGAAGGCAGCCTCCGAGGGCGAGATGAAAGGCACCCTGGCCTACACCGAGGACGCCGTGGTCTCGACCGATTTCCGTGGCGTCAGCGCCTCCTCGATCTTCGATGCCAAGGCCGGCATCGCGCTGGATGGCACCTTCGTCAAGCTGGTGTCCTGGTACGATAACGAGTACGGCTACACCTGCAACATGATGCGCTTCGTCGAGCACGTCGCCGCAAACTGAGCAGGATCGTTCGCCCGCGCGGGGCGGACACCGCCGGGGGTATCCCCGGCGGCGTTTTTGGCAGGCTGTTGAAAAACACGGTTTTTCGACTGTCTGCGCGCGGTACATGGATGTGCCGCCATTTTCAATGGCCATAAGCCATTGAGTAATGAAGGAAGCGGGAAACCATGTTTTCCGCTTCCGTGGTTGAAAAACCCACGGAAGGGCTTTTTCAACACCCTGTCAGGTGCGGAGTCATTCGCCAAGCCCGGGCGGGTTTGGCGAATGGTTTCGAATCCAATGAATCGTTAAGGAGACGCAGCATGTCCATTATCAAAATGACCGATCTTGACCTGAAGGGAAAGCGGGTACTGATCCGCCAGGATCTGAATGTGCCGATCAAGGATGGCAAGGTGGCTTCCGACAAGCGTATTCGCGCCTCGTTGCCGACCATCCAGCACTGCATCGAACAGGGCGCCAAGGTCATGCTGATGTCCCACCTCGGCCGTCCGACCGAGGGTGAGTACGATGAACAGTTCTCGATGAAGCCGGTGGCCGATCACCTCTCGACCCTGCTCGGCAAGGAGGTACCGCTGATCAAGGACTACCTCGATCACGCCCCGCAACTGAACGATGGCGATGTGGTGCTGCTTGAGAACGTGCGCTTCAATGTCGGTGAAAAGAAAGACGATGAAACCCTGGCGAAGAAATACGCCGCGTTGTGCGACATCTATGTGATGGACGCCTTCGGCACCGCCCACCGCGCCCAGGCATCGACCCACGGCGTCGGCCTGTTCGCGCCGGTCGCCTGCGCCGGCCCGCTGTTGGCCGGCGAGCTCGAGGCCCTCGGCAAGGCCCTGCACGAGCCGGCGCGGCCGATGGTCGCGATCGTCGGCGGATCCAAGGTCTCGACCAAGCTGACGGTGCTCGAATCCCTGTCCCGGATCGTCGACCAGCTGATCCCGGGCGGCGGGATCGCCAATACCTTCATCGCGGCGAACGGCCACAATGTCGGCAAGTCCCTGGTTGAGGAAGATCTGATCCCGGAAGCCAAACGCCTGATGGAAGCGGCGCGGGCCAAGGGGGGCGAGATTCCGGTTCCGACCGACGTGGTCGTCGGCAAGGAATTCTCCGAGAGCGCCGAGGCCACGATCAAGAAGGTCGATGAGGTCGCCGACGATGACATGATCTTCGACATCGGCCCGGAAACCGCCGAGCGCTTCGCCGAGATGATGAAGAATGCCGGCACCATCGTCTGGAACGGCCCGGTCGGGGTGTTCGAGTTCGACCAGTTCGGCGAGGGCACCAAAACCCTCGGCCTCGCGATCGCCGAGTCCAGCGCCTTCTCGATCGCCGGTGGCGGCGACACCCTGGCCGCGGTGGACAAGTACGGCATCGCCGATAAAATCTCGTATATCTCGACGGGTGGCGGTGCCTTCCTCGAATTCCTCGAGGGCAAGACGCTGCCGGCGGTGGCGATGCTCGAGAAGCGCGCCGAGGGCTGAGCGCCTTTCCCATCCATTTTCAGTCTGTACCGGAGATAGCATGTTCAGACGCACGAAAATCGTCGCGACCCTGGGGCCGGCGACCGATGACCCGAAGGTGCTCGACGAACTGATCGCCGCCGGCGTCGATGTCGTCCGCCTGAATCTGTCGCACGGCTCGCACGAGGAACAGGCGAAGCGCGCCGAGATCGTGCGCAACCGCGCGCGCGCCAGCGGCCGTCAGGTCGGCGTGCTGTGCGATCTGCAAGGGCCGAAGATCCGCATCGGACGCTTCCGCAAGGGGGCGGTGATGCTGCGCGAGGGCGAGGAATTCATCCTCGACCTCGATTGCCCTTCGGATGCCGGCGACGCCACCCGCGTCGGCGTCACCTACCTCGGCCTGGTCGACGACGTTTCGCGCGGCGATACCCTGCTGCTCGACGACGGCGCGGTGGTGCTGTGGGTCGAAGAGGTCACCGACCGTCAGGTGCATACCCGGATCACCGTCGGCGGCAAGCTCTCCGACAACAAGGGCATCAACAAACTCGGCGGCGGCTTGTCGGCGCCGGCGCTGACCGACAAGGATCGCGAGGACATCGCCTTCGCCGCCGGCATCGATGCCGACTATATCGCGGTCTCCTTCGTGCGTTCGGCCGCCGATGTCGAGGAGGCGCGCGAGCTGTTGCGCTCACATGAAGGGCACGGCGCGATCGTCTCGAAGATCGAGCGCGCCGAGGCGCTCGAGGTGATCGAAGAGATCATCGAAGCCTCCGACGTCATCATGGTCGCGCGCGGCGATCTGGGCGTCGAGATCGGCGATGCCGAGCTGCCGGCGATCCAGAAAACCCTGATCCGCACCGCGCGCGAGATGAACCGCGTGGTGATTACCGCGACGCAGATGATGCAGTCGATGATCAGCAGTCCGATCCCGACGCGCGCCGAGGTATTCGACGTCGCCAACGCCGTGCTCGACGGCACCGACGCGGTGATGCTTTCGGCCGAGACCGCCGCCGGCCAGTTCCCGGCGAAGGCCGTCGAGGCAATGAGCCGGGTCTGTCTCGAGGCCGAGAAGCAATCGGAGGCGCGCGTCTCTCACCATCGTCTCGATTCGCGTTTTACCGAGGTCGACGAAGCGGTCGCGATGGCCGCGATGTACACCGCCAACCATCTCGACATTGCCGCCATCGCGGCGCTCACCGAATCGGGCAAGACCACCCAGTGGATGTCCCGCATCAGCTCGGGCATCCCGATCTTCGCGCTGACCCGGCATGTCTCGACGCGGCGCAAGGTCACGTTGTTTCGCGGCGTCTGCCCGGTGAGCTTCGATGTGACCGATGTCGATCCGATCTACGCCGTCGGCGAGGCCGTCGAGGAACTGCTGCGCCGCGGCGCGGTGCGCAACGGCGACCTCGTGCTGATCACCAAGGGCGATATCGACGGCGTGGCCGGCAGCACCAACGTGATGCGGATCGTGCGCGTCGGAGAGCATGTGCCGGCGCCCGGCTGACCAATAATCACCAACGAGAAAGCACCGCCGGCGCGCCGGCGGTCAGGAACTTGACTTCAAACTGAGGAGAACAGCCAATGGCTTTGATTTCGATGCGTCAACTGCTGGACTACGCGGCCGAGCATGGCTTCGGCATGCCGGCATTCAACGTCAACAACATGGAACAGGTCCACGCCATCATGCAGGCGGCCGACGAGACCGACAGCCCGGTCATCATGCAGGGTTCGGCCGGCGCCCGCGCCTATGCCGGCGAGCCGTTCCTGCGCCACCTGATCACCGCCGCCACCGAGATGTACCCGCATATCCCGATCGTCATGCACCAGGACCATGGTTCCGAGCCGGCGGTTTGTCTGCGCTCGATCCAGTCCGGCTTCACCTCGGTGATGATGGACGGCTCGCTGATGCCGGACATGAAGACCCCGTCCAGCTACGAATACAACGTCGAAGTCACCCGCAAGGTCGTCGAGATGGCCCATGCCGGTGGCGTCTCGGTGGAAGGCGAACTGGGCTGCCTGGGCTCGCTCGAAACCGGCATGATGGGCGAGGAAGACGGGCACGGCGCCGAAGGCAAGCTCGATATGGACCAGTTGCTGACCGATCCGGACCAGGCCGCCGACTTCGTCAAGCAGACCGGCGTCGACGCGCTGGCGATCGCCATCGGCACCTCGCACGGCGCCTACAAGTTCACCAAGCCGCCCACCGGCGAAGTACTGCGCATCGATCGCATCAAGGAGATCCACGCGCGCATCCCGGACACCCACCTGGTCATGCACGGCTCCTCTTCGGTACCGCAGGAATGGCTGAAGATCATCAACGAGTACGGCGGCGACATGGGCGAGACCTACGGCGTGCCGGTCGAGGAGATTGTCGAAGGCATCAAGCACGGCGTGCGCAAGGTCAACATCGATACCGACCTGCGCATGGCCTCCACCGGCGCGATTCGCAAGCACCTGCACGAAAATCCCGCGAACTTCGACCCGCGCAAGTTTCTGAAAGCCGCCACCGCGGCGATGAAGGAGATCTGCAAGGCGCGTTACGAGGCCTTCGGCTCGGCGGGTCATGCCTCCAAGATCAAGGCCGACTCCCTGGAAGTCATGTTCAAGCGTTACGAAACCGGCGAGCTGGACCCGAAGATCAACTGATCCCCAACCCGCCCGTTCCGATGAAACAGCCCACATCTCCGTGGGCTGTTTTTTTTTGCCTGCGCGCCCATGCTGAGTTCTGGTGTATATTCGATGTAACTTGCCGCATGCTCACCTGGGTAACTGCTCAGATCGAGGCAATAATGGAAACTTATATATACGCGTCGCCCATGAATGTTCGGCCACTGCGGCGGCCCCTCGCACCCGTGGGCGTTGTTGCAAGGGGCTGTGACTCGTTTCCGCGCCTGGCCCGCGAGCGCGGGGAACGGCCTCGACAAACCGAAAATTCCACAGGGCGACGAGTATATCAGCGGCTGGTGTAGCAGATCCCTCTCGAACAAGACACCACAGGATACCTTCAATGGCACAACCGAAACAGTTCGCCGGCAGCGACAAAAAACCGGAGATCGAGATCAACAAGCCGCCCGGCGCCGGCGAGAAAAAATTCTGGCAGCGACCGGATTTCACGCTGTTTCTGTACCTGCTGCTGATGTTTCTTTCGTTTCAGTTCTGGCAGAGCTACCAGCAGGTCAAGACCGAGGAGATCCCCTACAGCGAATTCCTGAAGCATGTCGAGAAGAAAGAGGTCAAGGAGGCGGTCGTCACCGAAAAATATATCGCCGGAACCCTGACCCTCCAGGATCCGAAGACCCGCGAACCCCGGCATTTCATCACCATCCCGTTGTGGAACAATGAACTCGCCCGGGAGCTGGAGAAGCAAGGCGTTCGATACACCGTGCGCCACAGCGACAACTGGCTGAACAACTTTCTGCTGAACTGGGTATTGCCGTTCGGCCTGCTGTTCCTGCTGTGGGGCTGGTTCGCGAGCCGCATGAGCGGTATGAGCAAGGGGATCCTGAATCTGGGAAACAAGGTGCATATCCACCCGGATTCCTTGCCGAAAGTCACCTTCGACGATGTCGCCGGGGTCGATGAAGCGAAGATGGAGCTGAAGGAAACCGTCGATTTCCTGAAAGATCCGGAGAAAATTCAGCGGCTTGGCGGCCACATGCCGAAGGGCGTGCTGCTGGTCGGCCCGCCCGGCACCGGCAAAACGCTGCTCGCGCGCGCGGTCGCCGGCGAGGCCGGGGTACCGTTCTTCAATATCAGCGGCTCCGAATTTATCGAGATGTTCGTCGGCGTCGGCGCGGCGCGCGTGCGCGAGCTGTTCGAGCAGGCGCGCGAAAAGGCGCCGTGCATCATCTTCATCGACGAGCTCGATGCCATCGGTCGCGCGCGTGGCGCCGGCCCGGTGATGGGTGGCCACGACGAGCGCGAACAGACGCTGAACCAGCTGCTCACCGAGATGGACGGCTTCGACCCGAGCACCGGCGTGGTGGTGATGGCGGCGACCAACCGTCCCGAGATCCTCGACAAGGCGCTGCTGCGCGCCGGGCGCTTCGACCGCCAGATCGTCGTCGACAAGCCGGACCTGGAGGCGCGCGTGGCGATCCTGAAGATCCATACCCGTAAGATGAAACTGGCCGATGACGTCGATCTCCAGGTGGTCGCCGCGCGCACCCCCGGCTTCGTCGGCGCCGATCTCGAAAACATCGCCAACGAGGCGGCGATCCGTGCGGTGCGCGCCAACCACGAGAAGATCACAATGGCCGATTTCGAGGCCGCGATCGACCGTGTCATCGCCGGCCCGGAGAAGCGCTCGCGGGTGCTCGATGCCGATGAGAAGAAGCGCGTCGCCTTCCATGAATCCGGCCATACCCTGGTCGCCGAGAGCGTGCCGACCGGCGAGCCGGTGCACAAGGTCTCGATCATCCCGCGCGGCATCGGCGCGCTGGGCTTCACCCTGCAACTGCCGGTCAAGGAGAAGTTCC
The DNA here is from genome assembly GCA_027008705.1 of Sedimenticola sp. Classification (GTDB taxonomy): domain Bacteria; phylum Pseudomonadota; class Gammaproteobacteria; order Chromatiales; family Chromatiaceae; genus JALSSX01. Next base: position 7,713 of record JALVEB010000146.1, read on the forward strand.
TCACCACCAAGAACGAGTACAAGGATCAGCTGGCGATCCTGCTCGGTGGCCGCGTCGCCGAGGAACTGGTCTACGGTGACGTCTCCAGCGGAGCCTCGAACGACCTCGAGCGCGCCACCGAGATCGCGCACACGATGATTACCCGGCTCGGCATGAGCGACAAGCTCGGCCCGCTGACCTGGGGAAAGCGCGAGGCGCTGCAATTCCTCGAGGGGCAGGAACACGAGGAACGCAACTACAGCGAGGAGACCGCGCGCCTGATCGACCAGGAGACCCGCGAACTGGTCGAGGAAGGCCACCGCCGCGCGACCGAGATCCTCACCGGGCTGCGCCCGACACTGGACGCCCTGGCCGAATTGCTGAACGAGAAGGAAATCATCGACGGCGAGGAGGTCAAGCAGGTGATGAAAGCCCATGCGGGCGAGCATCGGCCGGACTGAGCACGGCGCCGGGCGGCCTTGCGTATCGCCTATCCGCCCGGCGCCTAGACGGAGCGTGGCGCGATCAGGCGCAACAGACGACGGGGCGCGCCGATGTCGCCGCCGACGCCGATCGCATCGAGAAAACCGAGCGTTTCCCACAGGGTGTCGAAAAAACGATAGCGGGAACGAGAATAATTGAAGAAGCCATGTCTTTCCCCGGGATACCAGGCGATCTGGCAGCCGGTGCCGGTTTCCCGAACCCTTTCACAGTAGCGCGCGGCGGTCGCTGGATCCACCTCGCGGTCTTCCGAGCCTTGCAGTATCAGCATCGGTGGCAGGCCGGGCGCGAGCTGATGCAGCGGGGAGTAGGCTTGCCAGGCGGATCCGGCGGGGACGTGGTCCGGCGTGCCGGGCGAAAGGTCGACAACCGGATTGAACAGAAGCAGGCCGCGCGCCGGCGTGCCGTTGTCGCGCGCGGCCATTGCCGTGGCCAGCGCCAGATGTCCGCCGGCTGAACCGCCACCGAGTACGATCCGCTCGGGATCCGCGCGCAGGCTCCGCGCGTGAGCGAGCAGAAAGGTGAATGCCTCTCGCGCGTCGGCCACGGCTTCTTCCATGCCGGTGCCGTCGCGCGAGCGCACCCGGTAGGCCGCGCTGATACACAGATACCCCAGTTTGCTCAGTTCCGCGCACTGTGGAAAGAACTGCTCCGCCGTTCCGTATTGCCAGCCACCGCCGTGAAAGAACAGCACGACCGGCCAGCCTGTGGGGACGGGTGCTTCCACTGGACGAAACAGGTAGAGCGAAAGCCCCTTTTTGTAATCGATAACGTCATCCGGAGTCCATGGCGGACCATCGCAACCCGCAAGCGCCAGGGCCGCGAACAGCAGCGGGGTGAGCAGACGGAAAGAAGCGGGTCGAAGAGGGCAATGCACGGAAAACTCGCGGGAACAGGGAACGCGGGCGCGACCGGCCGCGCTTTCCGCGGCCGGTCGCCCTGTCCAGCCTATTCCCGCAAAGGAGCGCGGTCAAGAGCAAACCCTGGTTCCCGGATAACTTCCGATAAGGGATAACGAAAATAGGCGCACGCTGTGGGATTACGGCAAAATAGCCAGGTGACAAAACCTTCACCCCACAGGTGCGCCATGCCAAG
>JALVEB010000147.1 GCA_027008705.1 Sedimenticola sp.
GCGGTGCATCAGACCACCCGCGCCGGGCTCGGCCAGAGCACCTGCGTCGGCATCGGCGGTGACCCCTTGCAGGGCATGAACTTCATCGACTGTCTCGCGCTGTTCGAGCAGGACGAGCAGACCGAGGGTATCGTGATGGTCGGCGAGATCGGCGGCAGCGCGGAGGAGGACGCCGCGGCCTTCATCCGGGAACAGGTCAGCAAGCCGGTGGTGGCCTACATCGCCGGGGTGACCGCGCCGCCGGGGCGGCGCATGGGCCATGCCGGCGCGATCGTCAGCGGCGGCGCCGGTACCGCCGAGGCCAAGTTCGCGGCGCTCGAGGCGGCCGGCGTCGCCACGGTGCGCTCGCCGGCGCGACTCGGCGAACGCATCGGAGAGCTTCTGCATGGCTGAGGGGCGCGCCGAGCGGGTGTTGGCGCTGGCGCAACTGAACCTCCATGTCGGCGCGCTCGAGGCCAACGCCGGGCGCGTCATCGAGGCCGCGCGTGAGGCGCGCGACCGCCTTGGCGCCCGTCTCGTGGTGTTCCCCGAACTGACCCTGACCGGCTATCCCCCCGAGGATCTGCTGCTGCGCGAGGATTTCCTCGATGCCACCGCTGAACAATTGCGGCGCGTCGCCGGCGCGGCGCGCGGCATCGATCTGGTGGTGGGATACCCGGTGCGCAAGGCCGGCAGCCTGTACAACGCCGCCGGGGTATTGCGCGACGGCGAGCTGATCGCCGAATACCACAAGCAGGCGCTGCCGAACTACAGCGTGTTCGACGAGAAGCGCTACTTCGAGCCGGGCCTGGAGGCCTGCGTGTTCGAGCTGGACGGTCTGCGCGTCGGCCTGACCATCTGCGAGGATGTGTGGGAGCCGGAACCGGCGCGGCTCGCGGCCGAGGCCGGCGCCGAGCTGCTGCTGAACCTGAACGCCTCGCCGTTCCACAAGGGCAAGGCGCCGGAACGCGAGGAGCTGTTGGCGGCGCGCGCGCGCGACAACGGGCTGTCGATCGTCTATGTGAACCTCGTCGGCGGCCAGGACGAACTGGTCTTCGATGGCGGATCGTTCGTCGTCGACCGCGACGGCCGGCTCGCCCAGCGTCTGCCGTTTTTCTCCGAGGCCCTGGAAGCCTGTCGCATCGATGGCGATGCCCGGCCGCTGCCGGCGCCGATCGCCGAGGAGCCATCCGAGGAGGCGGCGATCTACCAGGCGTTGGTGCTCGGCACCCGCGACTATGCGCGTAAGAACGGCTTTTCCGGCGCGGTGCTGGGCCTTTCCGGCGGCATCGACTCGGCACTGGTGGCGGCGATCGCGGTCGACGCCCTCGGCGCCGAAAACGTCGAGGTGGTGCTGATGCCGTCGCGCTATACCGCCGGGATCAGCAACGAGGATGCGCTGCTCGAAGCGCAACGGCTCGGTGTCCGCCATCAGGTGATCCCGATCGAGCCGGCCTTCAACGCCTTCCTCGAGATGCTCGCCGAGCGCTTCGCCGGCCAGCCGATGGATACCACCGAGGAGAACATCCAGGCGCGCTGTCGCGGCGTGATCCTGATGGCGATCAGCAACAAGAGCGGCCGTATCCTGTTGACCACCGGCAACAAGAGCGAGATGTCGGTCGGCTACGCGACGCTGTATGGTGACATGGCCGGCGGTTTCGCGCCGATCAAGGATGTGCCGAAGATGCGGGTCTACGCGTTGGCGCGTTGGCGCAATGCGCGCGATGGCGACGAGCCGGCGATCCCGGAACGGGTCATCGAGCGACCGCCATCGGCCGAGCTGCGCCCCGATCAGGTCGACAGCGACAGCCTGCCGCCCTACGAGGTGCTCGACGCGGTGCTGGAGCGCTATATCGAAGACCAGTGGTCGGCCGCGCGCATCGTCGCCGAGGGCTTCGATGAAGAGCTGGTGCGGCGCATCATCCGTTGGGTGGATCGCAACGAGTACAAACGCCGCCAGGCCCCGCCGGGGGTCAGGATCAGCCGCCGCGCGTTCGGCCGCGACCGGCGTTTTCCGATCACCAACGGTTTTCGCTGAGGGTGCAGGGTGCCGGCGCAAGGCGCCCCGGGCGTCAGCGATCCAGCCCGATGAAATCCCAGATGCGTTGCCCCCATGAACGCTTGCCGTGGGTGCGTGGATCCTCCACGAAGGCGCCGCTGTTCGCGTTCAGCGTCAGCACGCGGCGCGCATCGCTGGCCAGATCCTTCATGCCGAGCTTATCGTAGGCGGCGGCCATGATGGTCAGCGCATCGCGCAGTGACGGGGTCTTCTGGTAGTGCTTCACCACATAGTCGGCGCGCTCGACGGCGGCGACATAGGCGCCGCGTTTCATATAATAGGCGGCCGCGTGGATCTCATGGCGGGCCAGATTGTTGCGCAGATAGAGCAGGCGCTTGCGCGCATCGGCGGCGTATTCGCTGTCGGGGAAGCGACGCACCAGCTCGGAGAAATCCTTGAACGAGGTCAGCGCCGCGCGCGGGTCGCGCTGCGAGGTATCGGTCGGCAGAAAGCGTTCCAGGAACCCCAGCGTGCGGTTGAAGTTGGCGATGCCCTTCAGGTAGTAGGCATAGGCCACATGCGGATTGTCGGGGTTCAGGCGGATGAAGCGGTCGGCCGCGGCGATCGCCGAATCCGGATCATCGGATTTGTAGTAGGCGTAAGCCGTGTCGAGCTGTGCCTGGCGAGCCAGCGGACCGAAGGGATAGCGCGCCTCGAGCAGCTCGTAGTATTTGATCGCGGTCTCGTAATCGTCGTCGGCCATCGCCTTCGAGGCCTTGCTGTAGAGCTTGTCGGCGCTCCAGCCGCGGGTCTTGTCCTTCTCGTCGCCGAACAGCGAACAGCCGGCGATCAGGAGCGTGGCGAGGAGCAGGATCAGAATGCGCTTGTGCGGGATCATCGGGGAGCCGTCGAGTCGGGGTGAGTGGGCGATTATACATCAAGCAGAGGCGGCCGAAATGAATGGAAAAAAACGCATCAGCGAGCAGGCGGTGGTCAACGAGACGCTGGCCGGCGCGCGCCTCGACCGCGCCGCCGCGCGGCTCTTTCCAGCGTATTCCCGCAGCCGCCTGCAAGGCTGGATCCGCGATGGCGCGCTGCGTGTCGATGGCGCCCGGGCCCGTCCACGTGACAAGGTCTCCGCCGGTGCCCGGTTATGCCTCGAAGCCTTCCAGGTCGATGAAACCGATGCCGCGCCGCAGGCCATCGAGCTCGAGGTGGTCTACCGCGATGAGGATCTGATGGTGATCGACAAGCCGCCCGGGCTGGTGGTTCACCCGGCCGCCGGGAACCCGGACGGAACCCTGCTGAATGGCTTGTTGCACCTGGATCCGGCGCTGGCGCAAGTACCGCGCGCCGGCATCGTGCACCGGCTTGACAAGGACACCAGCGGGCTGCTGGTGGTCGCGCGCACGATCGAGGCGCACGCCGCGCTGGTGGGGCAGTTGCAGGCCCGCGCCTTCGAGCGGGAATACCAGGCGCTGGCGCGCGGCGTGGCCACCGGTGGCGGCTGCGTCGACGCGCCGATCGGTCGCCATCCGGTGCAGCGCACGCGCATGGCAGTGCATCCGCTGGGACGCGCCTCGGTGACCCATTATCGTGTCGCCGAGCGCTTCCGCGCGCATACCCTGTTCACGGTCAGGCTGGAGACCGGTCGCACCCACCAGATCCGTGTTCACCTGGCGCATATCCAGCACCCGTTGGTCGGTGATCCGCTCTACGGTGGCCGTCAGCAGCTGCCGGCCGGCGCGCCGGAGGCGGTGCGCGCGGCGCTGCGTGGTTTTCGCCGCCAGGCCCTGCATGCCCGCAGACTCGGTCTGCGCCATCCTCGCAGCGGTGAGTGGCTGCGTTGGGAGCGTCCGATGCCGGATGACATGGCTCGACTCGTGCGGTGCTTGCGCGAGTGGCGATGATCGAGCTGCTTGCCGCCGACTGGCCGGCGCCGCCATGGGTGCGCGCCGGCACCACCACCCGCGCCGGCGGGGTCAGCGCGGCGCCGTTCGACCGCTTGAACCTCGGCGCCCATGTCGGCGACGATCCCGATGCGGTGCGTCGTAATCGCGAGCGTCTGGTGCAAGCCCTGGGATTGCCGGCGATGCCGGATTGGCCCGAGCAGGTGCATGGGAACCGAGTGCTCGACGCCGGCCGCGCCGGCGGCGACCGCGGCGATGCGCTCTATACCGACCGCCCCGGCGTGGTGTGCGCGGTATTGACCGCCGATTGTCTGCCCTTGTTGCTGTGCGACCGGCGCGGCGAGCGCGTGTGCGCCGCGCATGCCGGTTGGCGCGGCCTGTTCGGCGGCATCGTTGAGGCCGCGGTGGAGCGTTTCGATCGCTTGCCCGGCGAGCTGTTGGCATGGCTTGGCCCGGCGATCGGCCCGGCCTGTTTCGAGGTCGGCGACGAGGTACGCGAGGTGGCGCGGCGTCGCAACCCGGAGTTGGTTCAGGCGTTTCGGCCGGTGAACGCCAAGCCGGGGCATTGGTGGCTCGACATCTATCGAGCGGCGCGAATCTTGCTTGCATCCCTTGGTGTGCGCTTTGTCGCGGGCGGCGGGTACTGTACAGTGTCGTCCGCCGAGCGGTTTTATTCCTATCGGCGCGATGGCCGTACCGGGCGCATGGCCTCGCTGATCTGGATCGACGAACGGAGAAAACAATGACAGAGTGGCTGATGACCCTGGTTGGAGAAGATCGTCCCGGCATCGTTGCGCGGGTGACGCGAGCGCTCGCCGATGCCGGAGTATCGCTCGGCGAAGCCTCGATGCTGCGTCTCGGCGGCAGTTTCACGATCATGATGCGGGTCAGCGCGCCGGACGGCGAAGCGGCATTGCGTCAGGCATTGGCGCCGGTGCTCGCTGATCTGGGCTTGCGAATGCATCTCGACCGCGTGGTCGCCGATGCCGAGGGTCATCCGCCGCCGAACGTGCGCGTGCGCGTCAGCGGCGCGGATCGCACCGGAATCGTCGCCGATGTCACCGGCGCCTTGCTCGAGGCCGGTTTCAACATCCTCGAGCTGGAATCGGCGGTCGCCGGCGAAGCGGGTAATCCGCTGTACATCATGACCATCGAGGGCCATAGCGATCAGCCGGTCGAGAACCTGCGCCGCGCGATCGACGGGCTTGCCGTCGACGCCAGCGTGTCCGCCATCGAAACCCTGATCGGTTGAAGCGGGCATGGCGATAAGAGAGATCCTGAAACTGCCCGATCCGCGCCTGAAACAGGTTTCCGCCCCGGTCGAACGCTTCGACGAGGCGTTGCGCGCCTTCATCGCCGATCTGGAAGAGACCCGCCAGGCCGGGCCCGCCGCGGTCGGCATCGCCGCGCCCCAGGTCGGACACTTCCAGCGCATCGTCATCCTCGATTGCTCGACGACGCGCAAGCCAGTGCCGAACCACGGCCACCTGGTATTGGTGAATCCCGAGATCACCGAATGGGACGGCTACGAGATCGGCCGCGAAGGCTGCCTGTCGGTGCCCGACTACACCGGCAACGTGATCCGCGCGACGCGCATCCATCTGAAGGCCCGGGATGCGCGCGGCGAGCCATTGGAATTTGACATGGAAGGCTTCGAGGCGCGCGCCGCGCAACACGAGATCGACCATCTCGACGGCCTGCTGTTCGTCGACCGGGTGGTGAGCCGGCGTACCGATCTGTTTCGCCGCAAGGTATATCAGAAAGGCGGCCGCAAGAAGGCCGAAGAAGCGTAGCATGGGTCGGCCACTCCGGCAGTGGTCGCAGTGGCTGAATCATGTGCGGTAAGTGCGCGGCAGCGCGAGCCATAGCTGCGGGCGTATTTGTAGCGTGGCTTGCTCAACTTTCGGCGGTCGCCGGCTTGGGCTTGCGCTGGCGCTTTCCTCGCCTTGGCTTGTCGCGGCCGGTGCTTTTCCCATGCGATGCGTGACGCGGCTTTCCGTGCCCACGCGGACCGCCGCGTGGCTTGCGTTGCATGAAGACCCGGCTCTTCGGATCAATCCGTGCAAGCAATTCGTTGGTGACCGGCTGCATCGGGATCTTGTGGCCGGTATAGGCTTCGATATCGGGCAGCGAGAAGGCGTAGGTCTCGCAGACGAAGCTGATGGCGTCCCCGCTGGCACCGGCGCGGGCGGTGCGACCGATGCGGTGTACATAGTCTTGCGCGTCGTCGGGCAGATCGTAGTTGAAGACATGGGTCACGCCGCCGATGTGCAGTCCGCGCGCGGCGACGTCGGTGGCAACCAGGATCGACAGCCCGCCGTCCTGGAACTCGCGCAGCAGGCGCTGGCGCTTCTTCTGGGGAACGTCGCCGGTCAGGATGCCGGCCCTGAGGCCGTTGCCCTCGAGGAATCCCCAGACGCGCTCGGCGGCGCGCTTGGTGTTGACGAAAACCATGCTGCGTGGCGGCGTCAGTTTGCGCAGCAGCCCGATCAGCAACGGGATCTTCTCGTCGTTGGCGACCATGTAGCCGATCTCGGTAACCTTGTCGGCGGTGACCGATTCCGACTCGATGACCACGGTCTCGGGGTTGTTCATGTGCTCGTAGGCGAGTTCCGTGACGCGGTACGAAAGCGTTGCGGAAAACAGCATCCCGAGCCGCTTGTCCGGCGGCGGCATGCGGCGCATCAGGTAGCGGACGTCCTTGATGAAGCCGAGATCGAACATCCGGTCCGCCTCGTCGAGCACCATCACCTGGATCGCGCGCAAATCGAACACATGCTGCTTGAAATAGTCGATCAGGCGGCCGGGTGTTCCGATCAGCAGATCGACGCCGGCCTCCAGGTCCTTGCGCTGCTGCTCGTAGCCGGTGCCGCCGTAGACCAGGCGGAGCTTGAAACCGGTGCCCGAGGCCAGCTTCACCGCGTCGCGGTGGATCTGGATCGCCAGTTCCCGGGTCGGCGAAAGAACGATCGCGCGCGGCTGGGTGGGCTTGCGTCGATCGCCGGCCGGATGGCGGATCAGGTGCGCCAGGGTTGCGAGCAGGAAGGCCGCGGTCTTCCCGGTGCCGGTTTGCGCCTGGCCGGCGACATCCCGACCGGCCAGCGAGATCGGTAGCGTGGCGGCCTGAATCGGTGTGCAGAACTCGAAACCGGCTTGCCGCACGCCGGCGAGTACGGCCTCGGGCAGATCGAGATCGTCGAAGCGTTGATCGGTCAGATGATTGTCGGACATGGGTGGAGAGCTTACCGCATCGGGATAGGATAGGGAAGGTAGGGTTTTCGCTAAGCGTAAATAAAGCTTGCAAAATTTCTGCCGATGGGCTGAAATAACGGCCAATAATCGACCCGGATACCCCAACGGCCCGGCTCCATGTGTCGGAGCGTTCGGACGTATCGGGCGCCTTTCGCTCTTCGGGCCCCGGCTGGGTTCCCGCTATTTTCCCGATCCGCGCGGCCGCAAGAATTCATCCGCTATTCAATTTTTTCTGGAGAGAACGCGTGAGTGGACCTATCGTTCATCTGACTGACGATTCGTTTGAGACCGAGGTATTGCAGAGCGCCACCCCGGTGCTCGTCGACTACTGGGCCGAGTGGTGCGGGCCGTGCAAGATGATTGCGCCGGTGCTCGACGAGATCGCCAGCGAGTATGGCGACCGCCTCAAGGTGGCCAAGCTGAACATCGACGACAACCCGCAAACTCCGCCGAAATACGGCATCCGCGGCATCCCGACCCTGATGTTGTTCAAGAACGGCGATGTCGAGGCAACCAAGGTCGGCGCGGTTTCCAAATCGCAACTGACCGCGTTCATCGACAGCAATATCTGATCAGCTAGCCGCATCCGTCGCCTGGCGGATGCCCGTCCGAACGGGTAACAACCGCCCGACCCTGAATCCGAACCGCGCATCTGTCTCCGGGGCCCCGGAACGATCCCGTGTTCGACACATCCATCTCTCAATCGCACAACACTATCATGAATCTGACTGAACTGAAGAAAAAGCCCGTCCCGGAATTGTTGGCCCTGGTCAACGAGATGGGCATCGAAGGCAGCGCGCGGGCGCGCAAGCAGGACCTGATCTTCCAGATCCTGAAGGCACAGGCGAAGAAAGGCGAGGACATCTACGGGGACGGCGTGCTGGAAATCCTCCAGGACGGCTTCGGCTTCCTGCGTTCGGCGGACAGCTCTTACCTGGCCGGGCCGGACGACATCTATGTCTCGCCGAGTCAGATCCGCCGCTTCGCGTTGCGCACCGGCGATACGGTTTCAGGCAAGATCCGGCCGCCGAAGGACAATGAGCGCTACTTCGCCCTGCTCAAGGTCAGCGAGGTCAATTTCGACAAGCCGGAGAATGCCAAGAACAAGATCCTGTTCGAGAACTTCACCCCGCTGTTCGCCAACAGCAAGCTGAAACTCGAATCCGGCAACGGCAGCACCGAGGACCTCACCGCGCGCATCATCGAGTTGGTCGCGCCGATCGGCAAGGGCCAGCGCGGCCTGATCGTCTCGCCACCGAAGGCGGGCAAGACCATCCTGATGCAGAACATCGCGCAATCGATCGAGGCCAACCATCCGGAATGCTACCTGATCGTGCTGCTGATCGACGAACGCCCGGAAGAAGTCACCGAGATGTCGCGCACCGTGCGCGGCGAGGTCATCTCCAGCACCTTCGACGAGCCCGCCTCGCGGCACGTCCAGGTCGCCGAGATGGTGATCGAAAAGGCCAAGCGCCTCGTCGAACACAAGCGCGATGTAGTGATTCTGCTCGATTCGATCACCCGCCTCGCGCGCGCCTACAATACCGTCGTGCCTTCCTCCGGCAAGGTGCTTACCGGCGGGGTCGACGCCAACGCCCTGCAACGTCCGAAACGCTTCTTCGGCGCGGCGCGCAACGTCGAGGAAGGCGGCAGCCTGACGATCATCGCGACCGCCCTGGTCGAGACCGGATCGCGCATGGACGACGTCATCTACGAGGAATTCAAGGGCACCGGCAACATGGAGATCCACCTCGACCGGCGCATTGCCGAGAAGCGCATCTTTCCGGCGATCAACATCAACCGTTCCGGCACTCGCCGTGAAGACCTGCTGGTGCCGCCGGACCAGCAGCAAAAGATGTGGATCCTGCGCAAGATCCTGCACCCGATGGACGAGGTTGCGGCGATCGAATTCCTGCTCGACAAGCTCAAGGCCACCAAGACCAACGACGAATTCTTCAGCAGCATGAAAGGGTGAGCCCCATTTTTTTGTCCAGTGGACAAAAAAATGGGGCGAACGGCTCGCCATGGATGGCGAGACCGGAGCAAAAGAAGGGTCTCGTCAAGGCGGCATGGATGCCTACGCCAAAGCCAGCCGCAACCCTGGTGGGTGA
>JALVEB010000148.1 GCA_027008705.1 Sedimenticola sp.
CGTGTACCTCGGTTCGATTCCGGGCTCAGCCTCCATCTTCCCTTTCCATTTCTTCTGCTTACGGCTTCCCGATTATCGGGCGGCGCGTTCGTTCGCGCGGTTCATTCTTTCCCCGATAGCCATGTTTCCTGTCCCCCGCTGCTGTATCGGCGTAAGATCGCACGGGGGTTGGAATCGAGGCCGAGGCCATGAGTTCGAAACGTTTCCTGATCGCATTGCTGATGGTTGCGGTGTTGTCTGGCCTGGGTTGGCAATGGTGGCAATGGCGGGCCGCGCGGGCGTTGCCGGAGGGCTTGATTCAGGCGAATGGGCGGATCGAGGGTGACCGCAATACCGTTGCGCCACGCTTTGCCGGTCGTGTCGTCGAGCTGCTCGCACGCGAGGGCGATACGCTGAAGCGGGGTCAGCCGGTGGCTCGTCTGCAAGACGATGTGGCCAGCGCGCGGGTGGCGCAGGCCAGGGCGGCGTTGGCCGCGGCCGCGGCCGGATCGGCGGCGGCGCGCAAGGGGCTGGATCTGCTGAAGCGACGGGTGCCGTTGCGCATCGATACCGCCGAGGCCGATGTCGCGCACGCTGAGGCGGCGGTGGCGGCGGCGAAGGCGCGCGCGCACCAGGCGCGCAAGGACGCGCGGCGTTTCGCCCGCTTGGTCGAGAAGGGTGGTGTCGATCGCTTGCGCGCCGATCAGGCGCAGACCGCGTGGGAGGTGGCGCAAGCCGATCTGGCCACTGCGATGGCGGCGCTGACCCAGGCGCGAAAGCGGCTTGCGGAGGCTCGTCTCGGTGAGCGTGAGATCGCGACCCGGGAGGCCGACGTGGCGGCGGCCGAGGCCAAGCGCCAGCGCGCCGAGGCGGCGTTGGATGAGGCGCAGGCGGCGCTCGACGATCTGACCCTGCGCGCGCCGGCCGATGGCGTCGTGACCACCCGCATCGTCGAACCCGGCGAGGTGGTCGCCCCGGGCGCGCCGTTGCTGAGCAGTGTCGATCTCGATCGTCTGTACCTGAAGGTTTATGTCCCGGAGCGGCGGATCGGCAAGTTGCGTCTCGGCCTGGAGGCGCGTATCTACACCGATGCCTTTCCACGCCGGCCGTTTGCCGCGCATGTGCGCGAGATCGCCTCGCGCGCGCAGTTCACGCCGAAGGAGGTGCAGACTCCGGATGAGCGCGTGAAATTGGTCTATGCGGTGAAGTTGTATCTCGATGAAAACCCCGATCATCGCCTGACTCCCGGGTTGCCGGCCGATGCGGTGATTCGCTGGCGCGACGGCGTGGCCTGGACGCGGCCACGTTGGTAAGCGTTGCATGAGTTTGTTGCGCGTGCGCGGCTTCGGTAAACGGTATCGCCGCGTGGTGGCGGTGGATGGTGTGGATCTGGAGGTCTCGCGGGGCGAGATCTTTGGCCTGATCGGGCCGGACGGCGCTGGCAAGAGCAGCCTGATGAAAGCGGTCTCGGGGGTGTTGCGCTTCGAGCGCGGCGCCATCGAGGTTTTCGGCGTGTCGCTGGATTCCGAGGCCAGCGCCGAACGGATCAAGGACCGCATCGGTTTCATGCCGCAGGGGCTGGGGTTGAATCTGTATCCTGACTTGTCGGTCGAGGAGAATATCGATTTTCTTGCCAGTCTGCGCTTGGTGCCGCCCGCGCGGCTTGCCGAGCGCAAGCGCCGGCTGTTGGCAATGACGCGCCTGGCGCCGTTTCGCGGGCGCGCGATGAAGCACCTTTCCGGCGGGATGAAGCAGAAGCTCGGGTTGGTCTGCACCCTGATCCACGAGCCCGAGCTGGTGATCCTGGATGAACCGACGACCGGTGTCGATCCGCTTTCACGGCGTGATTTCTGGACGATCCTGACCGAGTTGCTGCGCGATCGCGCCATCACCGCGCTGGTCTCCACGGCCTACCTCGACGAAGCCAGTCGCTTTCACCGCCTGGCGCTGATGCACCAGGGGCGGGTGCTCGACCGGGGCGAGCCGGATGCCATCGTCGCGCGCTCCGGCGGCAGCCTGGTCCGCTTCCGCGCCGCCGACCAGCGCGCCGCGCTGGCGCGCTTGCGCGGCCGTTTTCCGCAGATCGAGGCGCGTGGCCGCCTGTTGCGGGTGTTTGTCCCCGAGCGCGATCCCGAGCGCGCGCGGGCGCGCGTCGCGGCGGCGCTCGAGGGCCTTTCGGTCGATGCGCTGGAGGCGGATGAGCCAGAGCTCGAGGATGCCTTCATCGCGTTGCTGGCGCGTCGCGGGGACGCTGGCGTGAAGGAGGAAGCGCCGAGGATTCCGTCGTTCGCACCGGTGGCGGACGACGAGGCGGTGATGATCGAGGCGCGCGAGCTGTGTCGCGATTTCGGTGATTTCCGCGCGGTCGACCATGTCAGCTTTCGCGTGCGTCGCGGCGAGATCTTCGGGCTGCTCGGCGCCAATGGCGCGGGCAAGACCACGGTGATCAAGATGCTTACCGGGATTCTGCCGCCGAGCGCCGGCGGCGGACGCATCGCCGGGATCGAGATGGGCGGTGGCGGCTCCCCGGCGCTGGCCATCCGTCAGCGCATCGGCTATATGTCGCAAGCTTTCTCGCTGTATCAGGATCTCAGCGCGATCGAAAACATCCGCTTGTACGCCGGCATCCACGGGCTGCATGGCCCGGCGCTGCGCGAGCGCGCCGCCTGGGTGCTCGCGCTGGCCGGGCTGCGCGGCTTCGAGAACGCGCGCGCCGGGCGTCTGCCGATGGGCCTGCGTCAGCGCCTTGCGCTGGGTTGCGCGCTGGTGCATCGCCCGCGCGTGCTGTTTCTCGATGAGCCGACCTCGGGCGTCGATCCGCTCGGCCGCCGGCGTTTCTGGGAGATCCTGCTCGATCTGTCGCGCCGCCAGGGCGTGACCATTCTGATTACCACCCATTACATGAGCGAGGCCGAGCATTGCGATCATTTGGCGCTGATGCATGCCGGTCGGCTGGTCGCCGACAAGACGCCGGATGCGTTGCGCGAGGAGCTGCGTCGCGAGGCCGGTCGTCTGCTCGAGTTGCGCGTCGACCGTCCGTTGGCGGCGCTGGAGCGGCTCCAGGGCCGTTACGAGGGGGTCAGTCTGCATGGTCCGCGCATCCATCTGTTCGCGCCCTCGCTCGAGGCCGCCGGGGTCGATATCCGCGCGCGCCTGGAGTCGGCCGGTCTGAAGCTGATCTCGTTGCGCGAGCGCGAGCCGGGGATGGAAGATGTGTTCGTCTATCGCATGCGCGCGCTGGAGCGGGAGGCGCGCGCATGAGGCTTGCACGGGTTCGGGCGATCGCCTGGAAGGAATGGCGAGAGATTCTGCGCGACCGGCTGTTCTTCACGATGGCCTTCGTGGTGCCGTTGCTGATCATGCTGGTGCTCGGCTATGGCCTGTCGCTGGATGTCGAAAACATCCCGTTCGCGGTGGTCGATCACGATCGCAGCGAGGCCAGCCGCGCCTATATCCAACGTTTCTCCGGTTCCCGCTATTTCGATTTTGTGGGTTACGTCGAGCGGGACGCCGATCTGCAACCGTTGCTCGCCGACAGCCGCATCCGCCTCGGCCTGGTGATTCCCGCGCGTTTCGAGCGCCGGCTTCGCGGCGACCGTCCGGTCGAGGTACAGGCACTGATCGACGGGATGTTCCCGTTTCGCGCGCAGACCACCAAGGGCTACCTCGAGGCGATCGATGCCGAGGCCAACCGCGAGCTGTTGGGCGATTTCCTGAAACGCCGCAAGGGGCTGACCGTCAGCCGCGCGGCGCGCGTCGTCGCTCCGGTGAGGCTTGCGCAACGCTATCTCTACAATCAGGCAATCGAAAGCCGGTGGTCGATCGGTTCCGGCCTGATGATGCTGGTGCTGATGGTTTCGCCGCCGTTTCTGACCGCGCTCGGCGTGGTGCGCGAGAAGGAGAGCGGTTCGATCTACAACATCTTCGCCTCCACGGTGACGCGCGGCGAGTTCATCCTCGGCAAGCTGCTTCCCTATGTCGGTGTCTCGTGCCTTAATATCTTGCTGTTGTGGTTGATCGCGACCCAGTTGTTCGGCGCGCCGTTCAAGGGGGATCCGCTTTTCTTCTTTCTCGCTTCGCTGGTCTATGTGGTGTGTACCGCCGGCATCGGTCTGCTGGTGTCGATCCTCGTCACCACCCAGGTCGCGGCGGTCTTGTTGACGATGGTGGTCACCTTCATCCCGGCGATGCTCTATTCCGGCTTGTTGGTTCCGGTGGAGTCGATGAGCGCCGATGCCCGCATGCAGGCTTATCTGTTTCCGCCGCGCTATTTCCTGGAGATCGTCTGGGGCAGCTTTCTGAAGGGGCTGGGCTGGACCGATCTGTGGGTCCCCGTGGCGGTGCTCGCCGGGTATGCGGCGTTGCTGTGGAGCATCGGTCTGCTCGCCTTCCACAAGAGGCCTCGGCGGTGAGATTGTGGTGGCGGCGCATGCGCGTGATGACCGCGAAGGAGTTGTTGCAACTTTCGCGCGATCCGGTGTTGTTGATCATCATCGCCTGGTTTTTCACCGCCGATATCTATATCGCCGGTTCCGGCATCTCGATGGATTTGCGTCATGCCAGCCTGGCGGTACTCGATCAGGATCGAAGCGAGGCCTCGCGCGAACTGGTGCGCCGTTTTCGCGCGCCGTACTTCCATTTTCAGGGCGGGCTGGATTCGCCGCGCGAGGGCATCGCGCGGCTCGACGCCGGCGAGAGCATGCTGGTGATGGAGATTCCGCCGCGTTTCGAACGTGATCTGCAAGCCGGCTGGCCAACCGAGGTCCAGCTACAGGTCGATACCACCAACACCGTGCTCGGCACGCTCGCGACCGCCTATGCGGCGCGCATCGTCGCGCGCTTCGGCGAGGAACGCGCGTTGCGCGCGCTCGGCATCGATCGCGCGCAATTGGCGGCGAT
Source organism: Sedimenticola sp. (assembly GCA_027008705.1). GTDB lineage: Bacteria > Pseudomonadota > Gammaproteobacteria > Chromatiales > Chromatiaceae > JALSSX01. Next base: position 4,879 of record JALVEB010000148.1, read on the forward strand.
GCCACGCATCGTCGACCGCCATCGGGTCTGGTACAACCCCAATCAGATCGATCCCTGGTTCATGTCGATCTCCGAGCTGATGACGGTCATCACCATGCTCGCGCTGATGCTGCCGGCCGCCGCGGCGGTGCGCGAAAAGGAACGTGGCACCATCGAGCAGCTTGCGGTATCGCCGCTGACACCGTTTCAGATCCTGTTTCCGAAGGTCATTGCGATGGCGCTTGCGATCCTGCTCGGCACCGCCGTCGCGTTGTTTCTGATCCTGCTGCCGGTGTTCCATGTCCCGGTGAAGGGCAGCCTGGCGCTGTTCTTCGTCGTCACCGCGCTGTATACCCTGGCGGTTTCCGGCCTTGGATTGTTCATCGCGACGATCAGCCGCAACCTCGGCCAGGTCAGCATGCTGGTGATCGTCGTGCTGCTGCCGATGTTGTTGCTCTCCGGCGCGTGGACGCCGCCGGAGGCGATGCCATCGGCGCTGCGCCATGCGATGGTGCTGTCGCCGCTATACTGGTACATCGATCTCGGCTACGGCATCCTGCTGAAGGGAGCCGGGCTGATTGTGCTGTGGGATTCGGTGCTCGGCCTGGCCGCGCTCGGCATCTTGATCTTTCTGTTCGGCATCTGGCGTTTCCGGCGGCAGTTCGGATAGGTCCGCGGTTATTTCAACGTCAGACGTCCGCCGCGCGTGAGCAGTACCGGCGCGACGGGCGCGGCTTCGGTCTCGATCGCGCGCGTCGGCGCGGCCAGCGCGATGCCGCCGGAGGGGGTCACGCCGTGGGTGCTCCAGCGTCCGTTGTCATAGGCGATCGAATAGGCCTTGAAGCCGAAGGTCAGTGGCGTCTTGCCCTTGTAAGTGAGCACGGTATGACGGCTGTTGCCGCTCTTGACCTCGATATTGGCGCCGACGACCTCTTCGATGGCGGGAACGTCCATCGAGATCTCGTCGCCGTTCTCGTCAGCGGCGGTTACCGTCAAGGCGTTCGAGACCAGGGTTTCGGAGATCACATAGGCATCGCTGTCATCGTCGAGGAAGTAATGCGCGACGAACGGATTGGCACTGTCGAGATCCCCGTTGGCGAGGAAATCGCCGATGTCGAACGGATCGATGGCGATCGACTGAACGTTGGTGAAGGTGATCTGGATCGAGCGCGCGCGACGATAGGCGAAACCCAGTTGCGGCATCGCCGCGTTGAAGGCGCCGAGGACATCGGCGAGCAGCTTGAGGCCCACCGACAGACTCAAGCGAGCGGTTTGTTGGCCGTCGATCGAGGCGGCCGGTTGAGGCGGTTGCGGCGTCGGCGCGGGGGTGTCGGATTTCCAGATGCGGCTCAGCGGGCCGAGGACCTAGATCGAGCGCGCGTCCTTGCCGATCACGTCCAGCGGATCGATACCGGCGCGCGGCAGGCGCACGACATTGTAGCCGGCGCTGTTCAGGTAGGTCAGTGACGGATCGTTGCAAAGCGCCATGTGGTCGTTCTCCCACGGTGATGTCTTCGTACCTACTCAGCGAACCGCTGAAATGCGCCAGCTCTGCGTTCAAAAATGGTCATGTATCCTTGTAACTCCCATTTGTTGCCTTGACATCTGACGCATTTCACCGGTGATCTGACGCCGTTACCACATTTGAATGACTTGCCGAGTAGTTAGATTTCCTCTTTCAATCTTAAGGTAGTTGGATTGAACCAGGTGACAATATCCTCAAAGGGATAGGGGATTGTCTCTTCTTTTCGTGTGGACCGGTTCACCCCGAAAATCCCCGGTTTCCTGTCGCGCCACAAGCCGTTATAGTCCGCCTCCAGAGAAAACGAGGAGGACGAAGCGATGGTTTCACTGACGACCCCGGTATGCGATTTCGACCGTCCGGCGATCGATTTCCGTCTGCCCGGCGTGGACGGCAAGGTGTGGACGCTGGAACAATGCAAGGGCGAGAACGGCCTGCTAGTGATGTTCATCTGCAATCACTGCCCGTATGTGAAGGCGATCCTCGACCGCCTGGTGCGCGATACCCGCGAGTTGCGGGACGAGTGGGGCGTGAACTCGGTGGCGATCATGTCCAACGATCCGGCCGAGTATGCCGAGGATTCGTTCGAGAACATGCGGCGGGTCGCCGCTGAAAACGATTTTCCATTTCCGTATCTGTTCGATGAGAGCCAACAGGTGGCGAAGGACTATGGCGCGGTATGCACGCCGGATTTCTTCGGTTACAACAAGGACCTGCGCTTGCAGTATCGTGGTCGGCTCGACGCCAGCCGCAAGCAGGCCGCGCCGCCCGATGCGCGCCGCGATCTGTTCGAGGCGATGAAGCAGGTGGCGCGAACCGGTCGCGGACCGGAAGAGCAGATTCCGAGCATGGGTTGTTCGATCAAATGGCGCGAGTCTGTTCAATAACATTGGCTTGTCCTTATATAAGAATATTTTCGGAGTTGCCCCGGGGCCGGCTTTCGGGGGAGAATGTGCGACCTTTTTCTATGTCAGCGCCGTGGAATCTCCGGCCTGGCGACGAGGGGAGCGCCCAATGATTCACAGGATGCGAAGACATCCGGGGGAAGATCCGCTCGGCCGTCGTGATCGCGCGATGCGCCGTTTTCCGCCGACACGCCCGGTTTTCCGGCGCCCCTGAACCCGACTTTTTGACTCTTGAACAGGAGAGAACTATGGCCTCACGCAGAGAACTCGCCAACGCCATACGCGCCCTCGCGATGGATGCGGTGCAGAAGGCAAACTCTGGCCACCCCGGCGCGCCGATGGGCATGGCCGATATCGCGGAAGTGCTCTACAACGATTATATGCGGCACAACCCGTCCAACCCGAAATGGGTCAACCGCGATCGCTTCATCATGTCGAACGGCCATGGTTCCATGCTGCCTTACTCGGTGCTGCATCTGACCGGCTACGATCTGAGCATCGAGGACCTGAAGAATTTCCGTCAACTGCATTCGAAAACCCCGGGCCATCCGGAATACGGCTACGCGCCGGGCATCGAGACCACCACCGGTCCGCTCGGTCAGGGCATCACCAACGGTGTCGGCATGGCGATCGCCGAGCGTGCCCTCGCCGCGCACTTCAATCGCGACGGCCTCGATATCGTCGATCATAATACCTATGTGTTCCTTGGCGACGGCTGCCTGATGGAAGGCATCTCGCACGAGGCCTGCTCGCTGGCCGGCACGCTGGGCCTGGGTAAGCTGATCGCCTTCTACGATGACAACAATATCTCGATCGACGGCGAGGTCGAGGGCTGGTTCACCGATGACACGCCGAAGCGCTTCGAGGCCTATGGCTGGCATGTGGTGCGCGATGTCGACGGCCATGACGCCGACGCCATCAAGCAGGCCATCGAAGCGGCGCGCGCGGTGACCGACAAGCCGTCGATCATCTGCTGCAAGACCACCATCGGCTTCGGCTCGCCGAACAAAGCCGGCAAGGAAGAGTGCCACGGCGCCCCGCTCGGCGAGGACGAGATCAAGCTGACCCGCGAGGCGCTGGGTTGGAACCACGGCCCGTTCGAGATCCCCGAGGAGATCTACGCCGGCTGGGACGCCCGGGAGCAGGGCGCGAAGGCCGAGGCGGAGTGGAACGAGCTGTTCGCCAAGTACAAGGCCGCGCATCCGGAGCTGGCCGCCGAGTTCGAGCGCCGCATGAACAACGAGCTGGTCGCCGATTGGGAGGCCAAGGCCGATGCCCTGATCCGCTCGATCGCCGAGAAGGGCGAGAGCATCGCCTCGCGCAAGGCCTCGCAGAACGCCATCGAGGGGCTCAGTCAGTTTACCGACTTCATGGGCGGCTCGGCCGACCTGGCTGGTTCCAACCTGACCATCGTCTCGAACTCGGTGCCGATGCGCAAGAACACCCCGGACGCCAACTACATCAACTATGGTGTGCGTGAGTTCGGCATGGCGGCGATCATCAACGGCATCTCGCTGCACGGCGGCTTCGTGCCTTATGGCGCGACCTTCCTGATGTTCTCGGAATACGCGCGCAACGCCTTGCGCATGGCGGCGCTGATGAAGATCCGTCATATCGAGGTATTCACCCACGATTCGATCGGCCTCGGCGAGGACGGCCCGACCCACCAGCCGGTCGAGCAGACCGCGACCCTGCGCATGATCCCGCGGATGAGCGTGTGGCGCCCGTGTGACGCGGTCGAGACCGCGGTGGCGTGGAAGAAGGCGGTGCAGAAGACCGATGGCCCCACCTCGCTGATCCTGTCGCGCCAGAACCTGCCGCACCAGTCGCGCAGTGATGAGCAGATCGCTCAGATCGAGCGCGGCGGCTATGTGTTGAAGGACTGCGACGGCACCCCGG
>JALVEB010000149.1 GCA_027008705.1 Sedimenticola sp.
CGACCGACCGCACGATCAGCGAGTACAACCGGGACATCTGGCGGCTGACGCCGATGGATTGAGCCGCGTCGCTCGTCAGGACGCGCATGGGTGGATTGGTCGCCGTGCCCGCCCCGGCGGGCGATGCAGCGCCCCCCCTGATGACGTGGCTAATCGCCCCCCGCAGGCCGGTTCAAGCGCCGCGGAACCGTGCCGCTGCTACGCGTTGGTCAGATCATTCTCATTTCAGCGGTTGGCTGAGCGGCCTGTCTGATGATGTGGCTGACAGCCGCGTGGGATAACGCTCCGGGCTAGTGCTGAGTTGGCTCACGCCGATCACACCAGCCCTCCTTCAGGCCGCCGCCTGCGTCAACCCCAGCAAGCCATCGATATGACTGACCCGGGCCAGATCGAGGATCGCCTCCGGGGGATGCTCGAAACGCAGGTAACCCTGGCGCGCGCGCGCGCGCGCCGCCCATTCCAGCATCAACGCCAGCGCGGCGCTGTCGGCGGCGCGCACGCCCGCCAGGTCGATCTGCCACGATGAACCGCTGTCGAACAGCTTCCCGGTTTCCGCCAACGCCTGCATCACGGTAGTGAACACCAGATCGCCTTTCAACGTGGCGCGCCGGGCCTTGATGCGCACCCGCAGCCGCGCCATGCTTCAAGCGTCCTGCTTGCGATTGTGGCGACGCAGACGCTCGATCAGGCCGTCCATGCCATAGCGGCGGATCTGCGATACGAAACTGCTGCGATAGTTCGACACCAGGCTGACGCCATCGACGATCACATCGTAGACGCGCCATTCTCCGTCCCGGCCCCGATGCAGACGGTAATTGATCGGCACCTTCTGCCCGTTGTTGTCGACCCGGGTCATGACCATGGCCTCGTCCGCTCGCCGCGAGCGGCGCAACGGCAGGTACTGGATCGGCTGATCGGAGTATTCCAGCAAGGCGGTGGCGTAGGTGCGCATCAACAACTGCTTGAAGGCCTCGATGAAGGCGGCTTTCTGCTCCGGCGTCGCGCGCCGCCAATAGCGCCCCACCGCAAGCCGCGACATGCGTTCGAAATCGAAATGCGGCACCGCATCACGCTCGATCAGTTCATAGATGCGCCCGGGATGCTGCTTCAGCTCCTGCTTGCGCGCGACCACCTGGCTCAATACGGTGTTCGCGGTCGCACGCACCAGTTCCAGCGGCCCAACGCCGGAACCGTCCCTGGCCGACGCGCCAAGCGCCAGCAGCAGGCACAGCAACGGCCACAACCTATTTTGCAAAGGGATCTTCATTCTTCTTGCCTCCTTCCGACGCCTTGTTGAACAGGAACTGGCTGATCATATCCTCCAGCACCAGAGAGGATTGCGTCAGGTTGAAATGTCCGCCGTCCTCGAGCCAGGTCTCGCTACCTCCCGGATCGATGCCGATATACTGCTCGCCGAGCAGACCCGCGGTATAGATCTTGGCGAAGCTGTCATCGGGTATGCGATCATAGCGCTGCTCGATCTTCATCGTAACGACGGCTTCGTAGGTTTCGTTGTCGAAACCGATCTTCCCGACCTGCCCGATGCGCACGCCGGCCATCTTCACCGGAGCGCGCACCTTCAGACTGCCGATATTGTCGAAGCGCGCGGTCAGCGAATAGCCCTTGCCGCCGCTGACCGCGGCCAGGTTGCTGACCTTCATCGCAAGAAAGAACAGCGCGACCATGCCCGCGACCATGAACAGCCCCACCAGTATCTCGACCTGCCGTGTATTTCTCATCAGTAACTCAGTTTCCAAACATCAATGCGGTCAGAATGAAATCGAGGCCGAGCACCGCGAGCGCCGAATGTACCACGGTACGCGTCGTCGAGCGGCTCACGCCTTCGGAGGTGGGAAGGGTGTCATAGCCCTGATACAGCGCGATCCAGGTACAGACCACGCCGAACACCAGGCTCTTGATCACGCCGTTGACGATATCCTCGCTGAAATCGATCTTGGCCTCGATCTGCGCCCAATAGGTGCCGCCATCGACACCGAGCAGGCCGACGCCCACGAAGTACCCACCGAGCACGCCCAACGCGCTGAACATCGCGGTAAGCAGCGGCATCGACAGCACCCCGGCATAGAAACGCGGCGTCAGCACCCGACGCACCGGATCGACCGCCATCATCTCCAGCCCCGAGAGCTGCTCGGTGGCCTTCATCAATCCGATCTCCGCGGTCAGCGCCGAACCGGCGCGCCCGGCGAACAACAGCGCGGTGACGACCGGCCCCAGCTCACGCACCAGCGAAGCGGCGACCATCACGCCGAGCGTCGCCTCGGCGCTGAACTGCGACAGGATATAGAAACCCTGCAAACCCAGCACCATGCCGACGAACAAGCCGGCAACCGCGATCAAGAGTACCGACAGCACGCCGATCCCATAGAGCTGCGCGACTACCAGACCCGGCTTGCGCAACAGCTCGCCGACCCCGGCCGCCATCGCCACGAACAACAGGCTGGCGCGTCCGATACGGCGCAATACCGCGATGCCGCCGGCGCCGAGCGCGGCCAGGGCGTCGAGCACCGCGCTCATGTCCCGGCCCCAAGCAGCTCGTCGGCCAATGGCGGCGCCGGGTAGTGAAACGGCACCGGACCGTCCGGCAGGCCGTGGAGAAACTGACGAACCCACGGATCGTCGCTGCGCATCATCGCCTCTGGAGAGCCATGCTGAACCACCTTTCCGTTGGAGATGACATAGAGTTCGTCGGCGATCTCGGCGGTCTCGCGGACATCGTGCGAGACCACGATGCTGGTCAGGCGCACGGCGTCGTTCAGCCCGCGAATCAGCTTCAGCAGAGCCCCCATGGAGATCGGGTCCTGACCGGTAAAGGGCTCGTCATACAGAATCATCATCGGGTCCATCGCGATCGCGCGCGCCAGCGCCACGCGGCGCGCCATGCCGCCGGAGAGCTGCGACGGCATCAACCGCGCCGCGCCGCGCAGACCGACCGCCTCCAGCTTGATCAACACCAGACGCCGGATCAGACTCTCGTTCAGCCTGGTGTGTTCCCGGATCGGGTAGGCGACGTTCTCGAAAACATCGAGATCGGTCAGCAGCGCGCCGCTCTGAAACAGCATGCCCATGCGCATGCGCAAGCGATACAAGCCGGCGCGATCGAGCGCGTGCACATCGACGCCGTCGACCTCGACCGTGCCCCGATCCGGGCGCAACTGGCCGCTGATCAATTTCAGCAACGTGGTCTTGCCGGTACCGCTGGGCCCCATCACCGCGGTCACGCGACCCCGGCGGATATCGAGATCGATCCCGTCGAAGATCACCCGACTGCCGCGACGGAAACACAGACCACGCACCCGCACGAGCGGCGGCGATTCGGATTCGGGCATGGATTCCTTCATTCTGAAAAAGCGCTCACGGCCAAGGAGACCCGGATTGTGCGATCCGCGCGCGCGGTGGTCAAGCCGCTCCCCCTTCGCGCGATAGACTCGTCACCCATGGTGTTATTGTTTGTTACACTGGCGCAATGTCTGACATCCTTCCTTTTCAACGCCGCCCGAACCCGGCCGGCAACACCCTGTGCCGCAATGGCCATCACAAGTGGCGGATCGACAAGGTACGTCGCTTCGATGTCAAGCAAGGCCGGCTGGTCACGGTATACCGCTGCGCGCGCTGCGGAAAGACCCGCGTCAAGGCGCACTGAGACGGGCCTGGATGTCCTCAAGCAGGCCGCGCGCGGCATCCTCCACCATGTCGAAGACCTTCTCGAAGCCTTCCGCCCCACCATAGTACGGGTCCGGCACCTCGCGGATGCGATGCTCCAGCGCGTAGTCCATGAACAGATGAATCTTGTCCTCCAGCCCGTCCGGACAGATCGCCGAGAGGTTATGGAAGTTGTCCATATCCATCGCCAGGATGTAATCGAAGCGGGAGAAATCGGCCTCTTCCACCGCGCGCGCGCTGAGATCATCGAGCCTGATGCCGCGCTGAACGGCCGTGGCGCGCGCCCGCTTGTCGGGTGGATTGCCGACATGATAAGCGTGGGTGCCCGCCGAATCGATCTCCACGCGGTCTTTCAACCCAGCTTCCTCGACCAGCGCGCGAAATACCCCATGCGCGGTCGGCGAACGACAGATATTGCCCATGCAGACGAATAGAACCTTGATCTTATCCATTGTCACCACCTCGTAGAACGGGCTGACTATACGATTCGCGCCCACGCCGGTCCAGTCGCTTCCGCCGATGGGTCCCATGAAATCAGGACAATCGCGCTTCATTTCGTTTGACGCTCCATGATTTCTGATTTCAAGTATTTACAGCGTTTTTCCTGGCCGATGCCACCTCGACCGAAACTGGGATGACGGGGTTCTGCGACAGGGCAATCGCGCTTGATTTCGCTTGATGTTTCCTGATTTCAAAGGCTTGGCGCTGTCGCCCGATCCGCTCGCTTGATCGGGCCTGCGCCCACAATGCAAAAAAACCGCTGTAGGCCGGTTCCAGTACCGCGGAACCGGCTGCGGCGGGGCCGCGCAATCGCGCCGTTGCCCGATCCGCCGCGCTTGATCGGGCCTCCGCCTGGCCAAATCAATGGCATTTAAGCGCGATTGCCCTGGGCCCTGCGAACGCATCGCTTTCCGGACAGGCTGGCTTCGTATAGAATCTTCGTGGACGGAAAAGCCTTTCCGCCCAGACTTTATTCCGCTTCTTCGCGCCGCGCGGGAAGCTCCGCTCGTCGACCTGACTTCTCGTCGACCCGCCAAACCAACGCGAATTTCGATGGCGAAAAAACCAAGCTGTTCCGAGCATGACTCCGCTCTCGTGGTGCACGGGGAACTGGTTCGCCAGTTGCTGCATAACAGTCTTTCGGCTCTGCTGTCGGGCCTGTTGACCGCCGTCCTGGTGTTCTTCGTCCTGATCCGGGAGTTCCCTCGCGAGATGCCGGCCGCCTGGTTGGCGCTGTATACGCTCACGGTGCTGATCCGCCTGGCGACGATCAAGTTCATCCAAAAGACCGGCAACCGACTGGGGCCGGCATTGCAAGCCTACACCTTCTTCTCATTCCTCGGCGGGCTGTGTTGGGTCTCCCTGCTGTCGTTCCTGGTTCCCGGTACCCCGCTGGCCATGCAATTGTTTCTGCTGGTGGTGGTCTGCGGCGTCCCGATCTCGGGGTTGTCGTCGATCTCGGTCTATCCACCGGTATTCGCGGCGATGAACCTGCCTATCTTCGTCGGGCTCGTGGCCTGGGCGCTGCTCGCGGCGCCCGGTTTCCGGGCGGGTTTCACCGGCCTGGCCCTGATGTATGCCCTGCTTTTGAGCATCTCGGCCAAGGCCTACTACGACAATATGCGTGGCGCGCTGCTGGCCCGACTGGACAACCGGGAGCTGGTGCGCAAGTTGTCGCGCGCGAATCAGGAGCTGGAGGAACTTGCCTATAAGGACCCGGTCACGGGGCTGTCCAACCGGCGCTGGTTCGAGCATCAGCTCGAGCTGGCGTTGCAACAATGCGCCCAGCGCGATATTCCGCTGGCTCTGTTGCTGATCGATCTCGATCATTTCAAGCAGATCAACGACACCCATGGCCACCACATCGGCGACCGGGTTCTGCGCCATACCGCGCTCTGCCTGTCGGCGATGCTGAAGGAGTTGCCGCAAGGCGGTTACGCGGCGCGCTACGGCGGCGATGAGTTCGTTGCCGCGCTGCCCGGCACGCCACCGGAACGCGCGGTGGCATTGGCCACGAAACTGCTGGAGGAGATCTCGGAGAAGCTGCATTTCGGGGAGGATGATTGCCAACCCAGCGCCACCATCGGTATCGCCATCTACCCGGACGACGCCCACACCGTAGACAAGCTGACCCGCCATGCGGACATGGCGATGTATGCCGCCAAGCGGCTGGGCCGCAACCGTCTGCATCTGTACAACAGCACAGCGCCCCCGGGAGCGACGGATGCGACCGGGGTAACGCGACTCAGCGATGTATCGGCTTCTCGAACCTGACGCCGCGCTACCCTGCTCGGGAACGCAGGCAGGCGTCCAAAGCCACGGGCGGAATTCAACCGCCGGTGTCAATCCGCGTAGCGCAGGGAGATCGCCAGGAATTCGTCGCTGAGTCTGGCAAAGGCATCGCACACCACGGGATCGAAATGCCGGCCTCGTTCCGCGAGGATCATCTCGACCGCCCGCGGGTGGGGGATCGGCTCCTTGTAGACCCGCTTCGAGATCAATGCATCGTAGACATCGGCGAGCGCCATCAGACGTCCGGCCACCGGGATCTCCTCTCCACGCAGGCCCCGGGGATAGCCGCCGCCATCCCATTTTTCATGATGGGTGTAGGCGATCTCCTTGGCAACATGCAGAAAATTCGTCGTGCCCAGGGTTTCCTCGGCGCGTTCGATGGCCTCGCGACCATAATGCGTATGGCGTTTCATCTCTTCCCATTCCGCCGCGTCCAGCGGAGCCGGCTTGTGAAGAATCCGGTCCGGCACGCCCACCTTGCCGATGTCGTGGAGCGGCGCCGATTTGAACAACAGCTCGATGGCTCCCTCGGACAAGGCATGCCGGAAGCCGGGGTGATCCTTCAGGTACTCGGCCAACAATCGGATGTAGTGCTGTGTGCGCCGGATGTGGTTGCCGGTTTCGTTGTCGCGGGTCTCAGCCAGCGAGGCGAGACAGAAGATCGCGACATCCTGCGTGCGCGTGACCTCGTGCGTGCGCTCGCGCACGCGTTCCTCCAGTTCCTGATTATAGCGCGACAGCCGCTCCCGCCCCCGCTTCAGATCCAGGTGGGTCTTGACCCGCGCCTTTACGATCGGCGGGCTCATCGGCTTGGTGATATAGTCGACCGCGCCGAGCTGAAAACCCCGGATTTCATCGTCCACGTCGCGCTTCACGGTGAGGAAGATGACGGGCACGGCTTCGAGGTCCGGCATCTTCTTGATCCGCCGGCAGAGTTCGTAGCCGTCCATATCGGGCATCAGGATATCCAGCAGGATCAGGTCGGGCGGCGCGTCTTCGGCAAGCCGCCGCAGCGCCTCTTCCGCATGCTTGGCGATGATCAGTTCATACTCGTCGCGCAGCAGGCGCACGAGCACGTCGATGTAAAAGCGTTGATCCTCGACGATCAGAATCCTCTGCCGCTTGCCCTCGCTCATATTCTGTTCATCCTTGCGCGCAGCTTCTCCAGCTGGCGCGCGGCCTCGTTGAATTCGTAGTCACGCAGCAACGCTTCCAGCCGTTCGAAATCATCGTACAACGGCTCGGGAAGGCTGTCGCGTCCGATCTGTTCGAACAGTCGCATGGCATCGGCGCTGCCCGCGGCAATCGCACGGGCGAGATCCTCCAGGGAAGGACTTCCCGCAGATTCTTCCGCTTGCACGACCATCTGGGAAGAAACATCGTCTGCGATGTACCGAAGGCATTGATGCGCGGATTCGACGACTTGCCTCAGGCTTTGGTCCAATGTGTCCAGATCCGCCGCGCGCGGGGCCTCGCCGGCGCGAAGAGCTTGTTCCATCCGTCGCGCCCGCTCCGCGAGCGGCCTCGCGCCAAGGTGCGCGGCGACACCGGCCAGGGTATGCAGGCGGCGCAACCGCTCCGACTGGGCGTCGGGGTCGGACCAGCGGGCGCGCAACTTATCGGCCTCACCACCGTGGACTTCGATGAAGTCTTCCAGCAGACGATGATACAGTACCGGGTCCCGTCCGCTTTGCAACAGGCCCGCGCGGCAATCCAGCCCCGGCAGCCGCGGCGCCTGTGTGATGGCATCGGATGCAGGCGGTCGGGGCGGCTCTTCCGGCAGCCACCGGGCGAGCAGCTCGAGCAGTTGACGGGGGTCGATCGGCTTGCTCAGGTAAGCATCCATGCCGGCCGCCAGGCAGCGCTCGCGATCGCCGCTTACCGCATGTGCGGTCATCGCCACGATGGGCACCTTCCCGTGATCGGGCATGGCGCGAATGCGACGGGTGGTTTCGAGTCCGTCGAGCCCTTCCATCGCCACGTCCATCAATACCAGGTCCCAGGACCGTTCGGCAAGCCGCCTCAAGGCCGTCTCGCCGCCGTCCGCAAGGGTCACGGTCAACCCCATGCCTTCGAGCAACGCGCGCGCCACCTGCTGATTGATCGCGTTATCCTCCACCACCAGCACCTCGCCCCGGAGCCTCCGCGCCAGCCAGGCGGGAGCGCTTTCCACCAGCGCGCGCCCGGATCCACCGGCGTTCACGGAAAGCAGGGTATCGAGCAATTGACGCCGCGTATAGGGCTTGACCAGAAAGCCGTGCCAGTGAACCTGAGCATCGTTCAACGCCGGGTTCTGCTGTCCGAAGCGGGTAAGCAGCACCAGACGCGGTGACGTCCGTCCATGCGCCGCCTGGATCCGCCGCGCCACCTCGATACCGTCGATCCCGGGCAATCGCCAGTCCATGAACAGGATGTCGATCGGCATGTCGCCCCCGCCCTGACCATCATCGCTCAGACGACGCAAGACCTGTTCCCCGCTCGCCGCAAGTTCGACCGAGAGACCGAGCGACTCGAGCAGGGAGACGAGAATCACGCTGGCGACCGGATTTCCGTCGACCACCAGGGCGCGCGCCGCCTCCAGCCCCCGCAACGCCCCTGCGGGCCTCGCTTCGCGTTCCCAACGGGCGAACGGCAGCTCGAAGTGGAACGAGGCACCGAGTCCCGGACGGCTCTGGAGCGCGATGCTTCCGCCCATCAGCTCGACCAGGGATTTACAGATCGCCAGGCCCAGTCCGACCCCTCCGGCCCGTGATCCACCGCCCCCGCCGAGCTGGGTGAAGGGTTCGAACAGGCGTGTTTGTTCCTGAGCCGGGATACCGGGGCCGCTGTCGCTGACGGTGAAAGCGAGACGGACTCGTTCCGGCTGTTCGTCGACGAGCGCGACCTGCACCAGAATCTCGCCTTCCTCGGTGAACTTGATGGCATTCTGCACCAGGTTGACGAGCACCTGAGCGAGCCGCAGCGGTTCGCCATGAAGCCGCTCCGGCACCCCATCGCCTACCGAGAACAGCAGTTCCAGCCCCTTTTCCGCGGCTTTCAACGCGACCTGCCCGGCGACCCCGGAGAGCAGTTCGTCAAGCGAGAATCCGGTTCGCTCGATGGGCATGCGTCCGGCTTCGATGCGCGACAGATCGAGGATGTCGTTGATCAACCCGAGC
>JALVEB010000150.1 GCA_027008705.1 Sedimenticola sp.
TGTCGAGCTGATGATGTTCGCGCAGGCCAACTCCGAGCATTGCCGCCACAAGATCTTCAATGCCAGTTGGAGCCTGGATGGGGAGCCGCGCGAGTACAGCCTGTTCCGCATGATTCGCCACACCACTGAGTGCGCGCCCGAGAACGTACTCTCGGCCTACAGCGACAACGCCGCGGTGATCGCGGGCGCGCCGGGGCGGCGCTTTTGGCCCGATTCGGCCAGCCATCGTTATCAGGCGGTGGAGGAGCCGATCCATATCCTGATGAAGGTCGAGACGCATAACCACCCGACCGCGATCTCTCCATGGCCGGGCGCGGCGACTGGATCGGGCGGCGAGATCCGGGACGAGGGCGCGACCGGGCGCGGCGGCAAGCCCAAGGCGGGCCTGTGTGGATTCTCGGTATCCAACCTGCGCCTGCCGGGCCGGCTTCAGCCGTGGGAGAGCGATCATGGCCGCCCGGGGCGCATCGTCTCGGCGTTGGAGATCATGCTCGAGGGGCCGATCGGGGCGGCGGCGTTCAACAACGAGTTTGGGCGGCCCAATCTGTGCGGCTATTTCCGCACCTACGAGGAGCGCGTGCCCGGCGCGGACGGGGACGAGTTGCGCGGCTATCATAAACCGATCATGCTCGCCGGCGGGCTGGGCAACATCCGTGCCGGTGACGTTGAGAAACAGCCGTTTCCGCCCGCCACGCCGTTGATCGTGCTCGGCGGGCCGGCGATGTTGATCGGCCTGGGCGGGGGCGCGGCGTCGAGCATGGCCAGCGGCGCCAGCGCCGAGGATCTGGATTTTGCCTCGGTGCAGCGCGCCAACCCCGAGATGGAGCGGCGTTGCCAGGAGGTCATCGACCGCTGCTGGGCGGCCGGTGAAGAGAACCCGATTCTGTGGATACACGATGTCGGTGCCGGCGGGCTATCCAACGCCTTGCCCGAGCTGGTGCATGACTCCGGGCGCGGAGGCCGCTTCGAGTTACGCGACATCCCCAACGCCGATCCCGGCATGTCGCCGATGGAGATCTGGTGTAACGAATCCCAGGAGCGCTATGTACTGGCGGTGGATGCCTCGCGGCTCGCTGCCTTCGAGGCGCTGTGCGCGCGCGAGCGCTGCCCGTTCGCGGTGGTTGGCGAGGCCCTCGATGAACAAGTCATCCGCCTCGGTGACCGCTATTTCAAGAACACCCCGATCGAGATGCCGATCCCGCTGCTGTTCGGCAAGCCGCCGCGCATGCACCGCGATGCCAGCCATATCACACCCGCGCTGAAACCCATGCCGCTGGATGAGATCGATCCGCGCACGGCGGCGATGCGCGTACTGCGTTTGCCGACAGTGGCCGACAAGACCTTTCTCGTCACCATTGGTGATCGTTCGATCACCGGGATGGTTGCGCGTGACCAGATGGTCGGCCCGTGGCAGGTGCCGGTGGCCGATGTCGCGGTCACCGTCGCCGATCTGTTCGGCCATGCGGGCGAGGCGATGGCCATCGGTGAGCGCGCGCCACTGGCGCTGATCGATGCCGCCGCCGCGGCGCGAATCGCGGTCGGCGAGGCGATCACCAACCTGGCGGCAGCCCCGGTCGCGCGTCTCGGCGACATCAAACTGTCGGCCAACTGGATGGCCGCGGCCGGCCATCCGGGCGAGGACGCGCGTCTCTACGACGCGGTGGAGGCGATCGCGATGGACCTGTGTCCGAAGCTCGGCATCGCGATTCCGGTGGGCAAGGACTCGATGTCGATGAAAACCGTCTGGGAACAGGATGGCGAATCACGCCAGATGGCCGCGCCGCTGTCGTTGATCGTCAGCGCCTTTGCCCCGGTGGAAGACGCGCGTCGCGTTCTGACCCCGCAATTGCGCACCGATCGTGGCGACACCCGCCTGCTGCTGATCGATCTCGGTGCCGGACGCGACCGCCTCGGCGGCTCGGCGCTGGCCCAGGTCTACAAGCAGCTTGGCGACCAGGCGCCGGATGTGGACGACGCCGACCGCCTGCGCGGATTCTTCGACGCCCTGCAAGCCGCCAACCGCGCCGGCCTGCTGCTCGCCTACCATGATCGCAGCGACGGCGGCCTGTTCGCCTGCCTGGCCGAGATGGCCTTTGCCGGTCGCTGCGGGTTGGATATCGACCTGCCCGGCGGGCATGCGCTGTCGGCGCTGTTTGCCGAGGAACTTGGCGCCGTGTTGCAGGTTGCCGCCGCCGACGCCGAGCGCGTCATCGCGCAGTTTGAGAAAAACGGCCTGGAAGGATGGGTGCATGACATCGGCCAGCCGCGCAGCGACGGAATCTTCGTATTCCGCCAGCAGGGGCGCGAGGTGCTGCGTGGCGATCGCATCGGCTTTCAGCAGGCCTGGTCCGAAACCACCCGCGAGATGCAGAC
>JALVEB010000151.1 GCA_027008705.1 Sedimenticola sp.
AGGAAACCTCAAGTGAAATTCAGCGCGATTGTCCTGTCTCCCGGGATTTTGTGGAAAGTATAAGCATATATTGATAGTCTGATATATGTCAGCGGCGTATTGGCGAAAGCCGCCAGATCATTGCCAGCATGATCAGGCTGGCGATCAGGATCAGCGCAAAGATCATGCCGGCCTCCCGCCACAGCTGTCGCTCGTAGCGTTGGGCGAAGCGTTCATCAGGCAGGTCGATCACGCGCCAATCGCTGCCGGCGATGGATTTGCCGAGCAGCGCCGCGCGCCGTTCGGCGGGGTTCAGGCGGATCTCGCGGGAGAGATGGTCGCGCGCGCCCTCGGCGGTGAGCTCGATCAGGCTGGGGTCCGATGCCTTCACCAGCATCAGCTCGTGCCCCGGTAGTTGGTAGTTGCCGAGCAGGCGGGTCAGGTCGTCGGGGCGGAAACTGACGAAGAATACGCCGATGCGGCCACCGGACTGCCAGCGCGCCATCAGGTCGTAGTGGTAGTTGCCCGGCTGCGGGTGGATGAAGACCCGGTTCCCCTGAGGGGAGCGACTGCGCGCGGCGGCCTGGACGAAATGCGCGATATCCAGCTGGCAGACATCGCCGATCAAGGTATCGATGTCCTCGACCAGCGGAATGCCGTTGGCGGTGGTGAGGGTAAAGGCCAGCCGTTTGGGAAAGCGCTGCGCGAGCCGCTGCTGGATGGCCTCGTAGACCCGGTTGTCGTCCGGATGGGTCGCCAGGCGGACAATGCTGGCGTGGTATTCGTCGGCGAACAGGCGCAGGTTGGCGCGTTGCCGGCGGATCCGTTCGGCGATCTCGTTGGCCACGCCATTCGCCAGCGCGAGCTGGATCGCGCGTTGCTGGATCTCGAAGTCGTGCTCGCGCTGGATGGTGCCGGCAATCAGGATGATCGCGCCGACGATCAACAGCAGCAGCACCAGCATCAGGGTCTGGATTCGGGAGGCCATCGGATGCTCCAGCGGAATGCGGGCTGTCGGGCAGGCTCGTCGCCCATGGGTGCGAGGGGCGGTCGCGGCGGTCGGAAATGCATGGGTGACGAGTATAGCAGTCTATTGTTGCTGAGCCGTGACGCGCAGCCCATGCGACTTCGATAATGTTGTAACATGAATTGTAAAGAGCAGTGGCAAAACGAACATGGTCGACGAACCCGAACACGAAGTCCGCACGCCGGAAGAGATCACCGAGGCGCATTTCGTGCGCGCGGCCCGCTCGCTCGAGGCGATCCTGCTTTCCTATATGGAGATCCAGGACAAGCTTGGCGATGACCTGAAATCGGCGATCCGCTTCGGCATGGTGATTCTCGGCCTGATCGCGATCTCGATCCTGGTGCTGCTGCTCACGTTGTCGTCGCAGATCAATCATATCTCGGCGGCGGTAGTCGAGATGAACAAGAACTTCACCTCGATCACGCACCAGATGGACCAGATGAGCGATGATATCGATTCCATGGGTCAGCGCGTGGCGTTGCTCAACGGGATGGACGAGCAGATCGCCGGGATGCGGGAAAACATGGTCGGGATCACCTCGAGCATGCACCGCATGCGGGAGAAGGTGTCCGGTATCGGCGCCTATGTCGGCACGGTGCGCAAGGATGTCGACGCGATGTCGGTCTCGATCGGACGGATGGATTCCGAGGTGCAGGGCATGGCACGCGACATGCGCCACATGGCCCGTCCGGCGAGGACCTTGAACAAGATGTTTCCGATCCCCTGAGATCGAAGAGGAGGCGGACATGGGCGATCCGAAAGATCCGAAACGCATGTTCATCGAGGCCGTGGCCCGCCTGGGTCGCGAGACCCAGTTCCATATCGATGAGCGCTACCACCATTTCTATATCAATAAGGTCGTCATCGTCACCATCCTGGCGTTGCTGTTGGTGGTGGCGGTGGTCAACGTCTATCTCGTGCGCATCCTGTACAATGACCTGACCGGCATCGTCGGCAACATGGATTCGATGCGCCACAACATGCAGCTGGTTTCCGGGCGCATGAGTCATATCACTGACAATATCCATGCCTTCGAGAAACACATGCGCCACATGGATCACATCTATGCCCATACCGGCGCGATGGCCGAGCTGATGCCGGATATCGAGGTCGATATGCAGGATATCGCCGACTCGATCGATTCGATCGAGTCGGATATGCTGGGTATGAGTCGGGGGATGAACTACATCAACGTGCGATTCACCGCGATGACCCAAGGGGTGGCGGTGATGCGCACGAACATGCGTCAGATCTCCCGTCCGATGGGGGCGATGAACCCGTTCCTGCCGTAGCGGGCGCTTACAGGCCGATCAGTTCCGCGTGCAGCCCTTGCGCCTCGATCTGGCGGAGCAGGCTGCCGGAATCGGTTTCATGCTCGTTGTAATCGAGTACCATCAGGTGGCTGTGGCGGTCGCTGATGCAGGCGTTGATTACGCCCTGCTGCATTGCCATCGCCTTCTGTAGCGTGCGGCATCGTTCGGTATCCAGATCTTCGTCGATATGCAGAATGACATTGGCCATCGTTCGCTCCTGGTATCGGTGGTTGTATACTCGTCGTCCATGCACTTTCGGATTTTCGAGACCTTTCCTCGCGCCCGTGGGTCAGGCACGGAAACGAGTCACGGCGCTTTCCATGGCGGGTTTCCGCAACGACGCCCACGGGTGCAGATCGGTCGCAGTGACCGAAAATTTATGTGCGATGAGTATCTAGGTTGGGTATAGCCCGTTTTCGTGGGAATGCAAGAGAGGCTTTCATCGGTGCAGTGGTTTTCTCGCGCGCGTTGCGGGTGTTCGATCGCGCTCAGGCGGGCGTCGCGGCATGTCTCCGGTGGGTTTCGTGTTGCGCGCTGAGTGGCGGCGCTGGCGCGCCGGGATGGCTTGGCGGGCGCCGCGTGGGATGCGCCGATGGCTGGCCGATCAGGGATCGCTGACGCGCCGGGTGCAGTGGCGATGCCGCGGTGTT
This sequence comes from Sedimenticola sp., assembly GCA_027008705.1. Classification (GTDB taxonomy): domain Bacteria; phylum Pseudomonadota; class Gammaproteobacteria; order Chromatiales; family Chromatiaceae; genus JALSSX01. Next base: position 2,970 of record JALVEB010000151.1, read on the forward strand.
TTCAAGGTGCGCCTGATACGTCAGGCGTGGGAGCGCCCCACCGTCTCGGAAGCCGTTTTGCTCGGCGCGCGTGGTTGGATGCTGTGCCGCGAGGTGGTTTTGTGCTGTGGCGATGAACCCTGGGTGTTTGCGCGCACCCTGATTCCGCGGGCCAGCCTGCGTGGTGGCGCGCGCTGTTTGCGTCTGCTCGGCGAGCGGCCGCTCGGCGAGGTGTTGTTCTCCGATCCCGCGACGCGCCGCCAGCGCGTGGAGGTGGCGCGGCTCGCGGTGGATGATCCGCTTTGGCGGCGCGCGACGGCTGCCTGCGGCTTGCGCGGCGATGACTTGTGGGGTCGTCGCACGTTGTTTCGTTATGCCGGCAAGCCTTTGTTGGTAAACGAGATATTTCTTCCCGTCGTGGATTCGAGGTAGAATCATGAGATGCGTGATTATCCTTACTACCCGGCTTCCTTGTCACCGCGTCCGAGTGGCCTGGGCGCGCGCCTGCGCGCCTACCTGAAGCTGATTCGCGCCGATCGGCCGATCGGTATCCTGTTGTTGCTGTGGCCGGCGTTGTGGGGGCTGTGGATCGCCGGCGAGGGCTTTCCCCCGTGGCAGGTGATGCTGATCTTCGTATTGGGCGTCGCCTTGATGCGCTCGGCGGGCTGCGCGATCAATGATTTCGCCGACCGGCATATCGACGGCCGGGTGGCGCGCACGGACCAGCGACCGTTGGTGACCGGGGCGATCCGCCCGTGGGAGGCGCTGGCGGTATTCGCGGTGCTCTCGTTGCTCGCTTTTGGCCTGGTGCTGTTTCTGAATGCCCAGACGATTCGCTTGTCGTTCGTCGCGGTGGTGTTGGCGGCGGCCTATCCCTTCATGAAACGCTTCACTCATATGCCGCAGTTGGTGCTCGGCATGGCGTTCGGCATGGCGGTGCCGATGGCCTTCACCGCCTTGCAGGGACAGGTGCCGCTGGTCGGCTGGGTGTTGTTCGCCGCGACCGTGGTCTGGGCGCTGATCTACGATACCGAGTATGCGATGGTCGATCGCGAGGATGACCTCAAGATCGGCGTCAAATCCACCGCGATCCTGTTCGGTCGGTATGATCGCCTGGCGATTGCCTTGTTGCAGCTGCTGATGCTCCTGTTGTTGGCCTGGGTCGGCGTGCTCAGCGCGCGCGGTTGGGCCTACTACGTCGGGCTGGCGGTGGCGTCGCTGTTCTTCGTCCGCCAGCAGTGGCTGATTCGCGGGCGCGAGCCGCGCGATTGTTTCGCAGCATTCACCAGCAATAACTGCTTTGGGATGAGTGTCTATTTCGGTTTGTTGGTCGATTATCTGTTGCAGCGCCTTGCTTGAGCGATCGTCGTTCGGCGCGATTCGGCTTGGTTCTTTGTCCGGCTGCGATATACTCGTCGCCCACGGATTATCGGATTTTCGAGGCCGCTCCCCGCGCACGCGGGCTGGGCGCGGGATGAGAACTCGCTGGTTTGTTGGAGCAAGCGGATGACGCAAACGGAAACCACGTCGGCGCGCGGATTGCGCGTCAGCTCGGTGCTGTGGATCGTGCTCGCCACCATCCTGATCACCGCGGGCGCGACCTACTGGGTGGTGCGGAGCTACCTGTACGCGAAGGATTTCAAACCGGTGACGCTCAGTGCGAGCGAGCGCCGGGCGCTGGACGACAAGCTGCGCGTGCTCGGCTATCAGCCGGCTTCCGAGTCGCGGCGCGAGGGGGCTCCGGCGGATGACGAATTCGACGCATCGGGCCGCCTGAAGCCAAGAAAATACTCGGAGGCGGGCGCCCGGCGGGAGGTCGATCTGAGCGAGCGCGAGCTCAATGGACTGCTGGCGAGCAACCCCGAGATGGCGCGACGACTGGCGGTCGATCTGTCGCGGGACACCATCAGTGCGCGCCTGCTGGTACCGGTCGATCCGGATTTTCCGGTTTTCGGAGGTAAAACGTTGCGTGTTTCGGCCGGGATCGAGGCGGCCTTTCACAACGGGCGTCCGCGGATTGTGCTGAAGGGCGTCAGCGTGGCCGGGATTCCGATTCCGAACGCTTGGCTCGGCGGATTGAAGAATATCGATCTGATTCAGGAATTCGGCGGTGAACAGGGCTTTTGGAAATCCTTCGCGGAGGGTGTCGAGGATATCCGCGTGGAGGATGGGCGGCTGAAAATCAAGCTGAAGGAGTGATCCCGGTTATACTCTGCGCCATGGATGACGTATCGCATATTCTCGATGATCTCAACGAGGCCCAACGCGAGGCGGTAACCGCCCCGGTGAGCGATCTGTTGGTGCTGGCGGGCGCGGGCAGCGGCAAAACCCGGGTCCTGGTGCACCGGATCGCCTGGTTGCTGGCGGTCGAAGGCGCCTCGCCGTGGTCTATACTGGCCGTTACCTTCACCAACAAGGCCGCGCGCGAGATGCGTGGGCGCATCGAACAGCTCATCGGCCAGCCTCCCGGCGGCATGTGGGTGGGCACCTTTCACGGTCTGGCGCATCGTCTGCTGCGTGCGCACTGGCGCGAGGCCGGCCTGCCCCAGGGGTTCCAGATCCTCGATGCGGACGATCAGTTCCGTTTGGTAAAGCGCTTGCTGAAACAGTTGGAGATCGATGACGCGCGCTGGCCTCCGCGTCAGGTGATGGGTTTTATCAATGCGCGCAAGGAAGAGGGTTTGCGTCCTCAACACCTCGATGACGGCGGTGATTTCTATCAGCGCACCCTGTTGCGGCTCTATACCGAGTATGAGCAGGCCTGCAAGCGCGGTGGCGTGATCGATTTCGCGGAACTCTTACTGCGCGCCCAGGAGCTGTGGCGCAACCACCCGGACCTGCTCGCCCATTACCGCGAACGCTTCGCCCATGTGCTGGTCGACGAGTTCCAGGACACCAACGCCATCCAGTTCGCCTGGTTGCGGCTGTTGACCCAGGGGCGCGGCAACTTTTTCGTCGTCGGCGACGATGACCAATCCATCTATGGTTGGCGCGGCGCCCGCGTCGAGCACATTCGGGAATTCCAGCAACTCTACCCCGATGCGCGCCTGATCCGGCTGGAGCAGAACTATCGCTCCAGCGGGAATATCCTGAATGCCGCAAACGCCTTGATCGAGAAGAATGCCTCGCGTCTCGGCAAGCGCTTGTGGACCGCCGATGGCGATGGTGAGCCGATCCGGCTCTATGCCGCGTTTAACGAGATCGATGAGGCGCGTTTCGTCATCGAGCGCGTGCAGCAGTTCATCGACGAAGGCCATCGCCGGGACGAGGCGGCGATCCTGTACCGTTCCAATGCCCAATCACGGCTGTTCGAGGAGGCGCTGCGCCAGGCCGGGATTCCGTACCGCGTCTATGGCGGACAGCGCTTCTTCGAGCGCGCCGAGATCAAGGATGTGATCGGCTATCTCCGTCTGATCGTCAACCGCGATGACGATGTCGGATTCGAGCGCGCGGTCAATCAGCCGCCCCGTGGCATCGGACCGCGCACCCTCGATGCCCTGCGCGCCCATGCGCGTGATTTCGGTTGCTCGCTGTGGCGCGCCGCGCGGGAGCTGATCGATGGCGGCCGGATGGCCTCTCGTGCGCGCAACGCCTTGCTAGGCTTTCTCGAACTCATCGATGCTTGCGATGAAGACGGGGACGCGCGGCTGGACGAGCGCGTCGAAAGTGTCATTGAAGCCAGCGGCCTGGTCGCGTACTTCAAGAAAAGCCGTGACGGTCGTGGCGAGGATCGCATCGAAAACCTGTCCGAACTGGTCGAAGCCGCGCGTGGTTTTGCCGCGACCTATGAGGCGGAGTCCGATGAACCCGACGTACTGACCGCCTTTTTGGGTCTTGCCGCATTGGAAGCCGGAGATACCCAAGGCGCCGAGCACGAAGATTGTGTGCAACTGATGACCCTGCATTCCGCCAAGGGCCTGGAGTTTCCGCTCGTCTTCATCGCCGGCGTTGAGGAAGATCTGTTTCCGCATCGCATGTCGGCGGAGGACCCGGAACGGTTAGAGGAAGAGCGGCGGCTGTGCTACGTCGGCATCACTCGGGCGATGCGGCAGCTCTACCTGAGCTATGCCGAAACGCGTCGTCTGCACGGGCAGGAGACCACTCCGACGCCTTCCCGCTTTCTGCGGGATATTCCGCCCGAACTGATTGAAGAGGTGCGCGCCGTGGCGCCCGTCAGTCGGCCATGGAGTGGCGCCGGTGGCGCCGGCCTGGCCGAGGTGGGCTTTCAGCTCGGGCAACGTGTCAGCCACCCAAGATTTGGCGAGGGCGTGGTATTGAATGCCGAGGGTCAGGGGCGCTCGGCCCGGGTTCAAGTCAATTTTGAAACCTCGGGCAGCAAGTGGTTGGTGGTGGCGTTCGCCAATCTGGCGCCCTGCTGACTCCCTCTGCCTGATTCCATGATATTGATACGGGAAGGAGATGGCATGAAAACCTACATGTGCGTCATTTGCGGATTCATCTACGACGAAGCCAAGGGCCTGCCCGAGGAAGGCATCGCCCCGGGAACCCGTTGGGAAGATGTGCCCGAAAACTGGGTTTGTCCCGAATGCGGCGCCGGGAAGGAGGATTTCGAGCTGGTCGAGGTCTAATGACAAGGGTGCATCAAGGGTAGAACAGACGATTTGCTTCCCCCGGCTTCTTCGGCCGCGATATTGGGAATGGGCCGGCGAAGCGTAGAATGTCGACTACACTTTCTGAGGCGGCGCGCAGATCGACGCGCACGACAAACCAAGGAGGCTGGCATGCAAACGGCGGCTGCCGAGATGAAAGAAGTTGCGAACGCGTACTGTGAACTGATCGAGAACATCGACCAACATCCAAATGATTGGCTGAAAGAGCTCTCTCGTCTGTTGCCACGGTTGCATGCGGCGGTTCGGGCGCTCGGCGGACCGTGTGAAGCCGGCGGCCTGGCGTTGGCCGCCAACCTGGATCTGCGCTTCGAACTCTATACCCGCCTGCGCGGCCTGCTGGGAGATCTCGATGGCTACTGGATGGAGTTCGACGTTGCCGTCGACGGACAGCACAAGAGCGGCAGTCTGGCGGACGATCTGACCGATATCTACTGTGAACTCAAACACGGCCTCTACCTGCTCGAATCGACGCCGGAGCCGGATCGCGCACTGAATGGCTGGCGCGAGAGCTTCCGTCTGCATTGGGGGCAGCATCTGGTGGATGCCGAAAGACACCTCTACGAACTCGATACGCGCAATCTGCTCTGATTGGCTTCATTGAAGCCAGGATTCGGGCAGAACGCTGGGAATCTTCCGCTGCCGGGCAGGCGGTCAGTGATTGCTGGACAAGCGACGCTCGCCAAAGTATCGGTCCACGATGTTACTGCGCACGGCGGGAACCCGGGGCAGGATCTTCGCTTGGTCGAATACCTCTCGCTGGCTCTTTGGCGGCAGCTGCTTGAAATATCCATAACTGCCATGCAAGCGAAGCCGAAGAAAATCGGCGAAATGTGCAAAGCTGTCCACCGGGATATGAGCGGCATTGATGGTTTCGTGCATTTGGCCGATCGCGGAGGGATCGTGAAAGATCTGAGCTTCCGCGGAGGCTGGATCGATCTTTTTGGCTTCTGCTTCCACGGCTTGGAAGTAATCTTTCCCTTCTGATCGTGCAAACAGCGGCATGGCGCTCGTCACGAGGAGCAGGAGCAGTCCGACCCCTCGCCGATTCCGGGAAAATCTTCTTTGATTCGCGTCGTTGCTGTTCATCCTGTGTTCATCCTCAATGATTGTTAATGTATTAGAATATTAGTATATATGCATCTTATTCTGCTTGTCCGAAGTCAATTTCCAGGCTGTCGGCTCCGGGAGAAAGCGATCGTGTGGCAGGAGGCGGCTTACCCTGCCTGTCGCCCACAGGGTTTCGGAGTTCTTCGAGCCCGATTGTTGCGTCCAGACGCCAGGGGCCCGTCGGATAATGGGGAATCGTAGCGAGAGGGCGGGAGAGCGAAGTCCGATGTTCCTGGTCTTGAGGCGCGCGGGGAACCTGTGTGACGAAAAAAACAGGGATATTGGGACCGTTTCCCTGTCTCTTCGCGCTAGATTCATCCCTGGTCCGCCGGGCTCCTGGGTGTGAAAA
>JALVEB010000152.1 GCA_027008705.1 Sedimenticola sp.
AGCGATGTCGATAAAGTCCGATCGTTGGATCCGGCGCATGGCCGCCGAGCATGGTCTGATCGAGCCCTTCGAGCCGACGCAGATCCGTGAGAACGCGCAAGGCCGTGTCATCTCTCACGGTACTTCGAGCTATGGCTATGATGTGCGTTGCGCCGATGAGTTCAAGATCTTCACCAATATCAACTCGGCGATCGTCGATCCGAAGAACTTCGATGAAGACAGCTTTGTCGATCTGAAATCCGACGTCTGCATCATCCCGCCCAACTCGTTCGCGCTGGCGCGCACCGTCGAGTATCTGCGCATCCCGCGCGACGTGCTGACCATCTGTCTCGGTAAGTCGACCTACGCGCGTTGCGGCATCATCGTCAATGTCACCCCGCTGGAACCGGAGTGGGAGGGCCATGTCACGCTGGAGTTCTCGAACACCACGCCGTTGCCGGCCAAGATCTATGCCAACGAGGGGGTGGCGCAGTTTCTGTTTCTGGGCGCCGATGAGGAATGCGAGACCTCGTACCGCGATCGCGGCGGAAAATACCAGGGCCAGCAGGGTGTTACGCTGCCGAAGCCCTGAGCCGCCTCCGGGGCGGACGCTCTTCAGTCGATCTCGACGGGCGTCTCCAGGGCCTTGCCATCCAGCGTCGCCCGACCATCCTCCAGGCGCAGCCGCCCGTGCGCGAACCACTCGACCACGGTCGGGTAGAGCCGGTGTTCTTGTTTCAGCACGCGCGCGGCCAGGGTGGCCTCGTCGTCCCCGGCGAGCACCGGCACGCGCGTCTGGGCGATCAGCGGCCCGCCGTCCAGTTCCTCGGTGACGAAATGCACGCTCGCGCCGTGCTCCCGCTCGCCCGCCTCCAACGCCCGCCGATGGGTGTGCAAGCCCGGAAATTTCGGTAACAGCGAGGGATGGATGTTCAGCATGCGTCCGGCATAGTGATGCGCGAAAGCCGGCGTCAGGATGCGCATGAAGCCCGCCAGCACCACCAGGCGGGGCGAGAAGCGGTCGATCGCCGCCATCAGCGCGCGGTCGTAGGCCTCGCGGCCGTCGAACGCGTTATGGTCCAGCACCTGTGTCGGGATGCCGCGCCGCGCCGCGCGTTCCAGGCCGAAGGCATCGGCGCGGTTGCTGATCACCGCGACCACGCGGTAGTCGCGTTCGTGCGCGGGTGAATCCAGCAGGGCTTGCAGGTTGCTGCCACCGCCGGAGATCAGCACCACCACCGGCAACGGCTGGCGGGCGGCGCTCATGTCATGCGCACCGTCGGCGCGGCGTCGGCCTGCTCGCGGATCTCGCCGAGATGCCAGGCGCGCTCGCCACCGGCGTTCAGGTAGTCCAGGGCCATGGGCAGAGCGTCGGCGGCGACGCAGGCCACCATGCCGACGCCGCAGTTGAAGGTGCGCAGCAGCTCGTCGTCGGCGATGCCGCCTTGCCGCTGAAGCCACTGGAAGAGGGTCGGCAAGGTCCAGCTGTCGCGCCGGATCACCGCTTCGCAATGCGCCGGCAGCACGCGCGGCAGGTTCTCCGGCAGGCCGCCGCCGGTGATGTGCGCGAGCGCATGCACCTCGACCTTCCCGAGCAACCCCAGGATCGGCTTCACATAGATGCGTGTCGGTTCCAGCAAGTGCTCGCCCAGCGGTCGCCCATCCAGCTCGCTGTCCAGCGACGCGCCGCTGAGCTCCAGTACCTTGCGAATCAGCGAATAGCCGTTGGAATGTGGGCCGGAGGAGGCGATGCCGATCAATTGGTCGCCGGGGCGCACCTGCTCCGGCTGGAGGATGGCGTCCTTCTCGACGACGCCGACGCTGAAACCCGCCAGATCATAGTCGTCCCCGGCGTACATTCCCGGCATCTCCGCGGTTTCGCCGCCGATCAACGCCATGCCGGCCTGCTCGCAGCCCTTCGCGATGCCGCCGATGATCGCGCTGCCGGTCTCGACGCTGAGCGTGCCGGTGGCGTAGTAATCGAGAAAGAACAACGGCTCGGCGCCGACCACGATGATGTCGTTGACGCACATCGCCACCAGGTCGATGCCGATGGTATCGTGGCGGTTCAGTTCGATCGCCAGCTTCAGCTTGGTGCCGACCCCATCGGTGCCGGACACCAGCACCGGGCGGCGGTAGCGCTCCAGCGGCAACTCGAACAGTCCGCCGAAGCCCCCCAGTCCGGAGAGAACCCCGGGGCGGAAGGTTTTCTTCACCAGCGGCTTGATGCGCTCCACCAGCGCATGGCCGGCATCAATGTCGACGCCGGCCTGTTTGTAGCTGAGACCATTGGCGGCCTTGGGTTGATCGGTCACGAGCTGCGGACTCCGGGCGGGGACGGGATACGCAGTTTATCATGTCGGCGATGGAGTCCAGAAGCGCGCGTGCGCTTTGGCCCGCATGCCCCACCGGCAACGCGCATTTTCCCGAGGCGGTTTCTCGAAAAACCGAACCCCCCTGGGCGACGAGTATGCCATTCGGGTTAAGATGCGAGCCTATGAAACGAACTGAAGCGAATCCCCGCGCCGCGGAATGGTTGGCGCTGCATGGCGATCAGGGTGCTTATGAGCGCCTCGCGCTGGCGATGAAGCTGCTCGCGGTTCTGGTTTGGCTGATCGCTCCGGGCGGGTTGCCGGCGGGGCGGGCGACACTGGCGATCGCTTTGTTGTGGGGGCAGGAAGCCATCTGGAGAACCTGGCAGCAGCGGCTTTTCGAGCGCCTGTTGGCGCTCGAATCCGCGTCCGTCGAACCTTTTCGCCTGTATTCCGATTGGGCGCGCCGGCGCGGTGGGATGGGCGCTCTGCTGGGCGATTATGCGCGCGGCGCGATGCGCCCCACGGTGGTCTACCCTTACGGGCCGTTGTTGTTGCTGGAAGCGGCGCGCCCGTGGTGGTCTTAGTCGATGCCGAGGGCGCGCGATATCCCCAACCTGATCAGCCTGGCGCGTATCGCGCTGGTGCCGCCGGTCGTGCTGATGCTGCTGCGCGGCGAGTATCGGCTGGCGTTGTGGCTGTTTCTGATCGCGGGGATCTCGGATGCGTTGGATGGCTTTCTCGCCAAGCGGTTCGCCTGGGAATCGGAGTTCGGCGGCAAGCTGGATCCGGCCGCCGACAAGTTGTTGCTGGTCTCTTGTTTCCTGACGCTCGGCTGGGTCGGTCTGTTGCCGTGGTGGCTGGTCGCCCTGGTGCTGCTGCGCGATGTGGTCATCGTCATCGGCTGGATCGCCTACAACCGGCGCATCCAGCGGATTCGCGCGCGACCGATGGCAATCAGCAAGTTCAATACCTTTGCGCAGATCCTGTTGGTGCTGCTGGTGGTCGCCGACCAGCTCGCCCCGCTGCTGTCTCCCGCGTGGTTGCGCGGGCTGCAATGGGTGGTGGCGTTGACGACGGTGGCGAGCGGCCTGGCTTATGTGCGTTACTGGGGACGCAAGGCGTTGCATCATGACTGAATCCTGCCGCGACAACGGCTATCTGTGGGCCTGGCTGGCCATCGCCTTGTTCGGTGGCGGCTTGCTGTGGCTGTTGTCGCCGATCCTGACGCCGTTCGTGATCGGGGCTCTGTTCGCCTACCTCGGCGACCCGCTGGTCGATCGCCTCGAAGCGCATCGCTTCTCGCGCACCTTGGCGGTGATGACGGTGTTCAGCGGTTTCGTGCTGCTGTTGCTGTTGCTGGTGTTGGTGTTGGTGCCGTTGCTCGACGATCAGCTCTCGTCGTTGTTCGGCAAGCTGCCGGAGTACGCGGCCTGGGTCCGCCATCATGTATTGCCCTGGTTGCGCGATTCCCTTGGATTGAGCGGGAATTTCACCCGCGAGGGTTATCTTCAGAAGCTGCTCAGTCAATATGGCAAGGAAGCGGGTGGCTTGATCTCGTTTCTGCTCGGGTCGGTTTCGCGCTCCGGCCTGGCCTTGTTGGAGCTGGTCGCGAATCTGTTTCTGATCCCGGTCATCACTTTCTATCTGCTGCGGGATTGGGATGATATCGTCGATAGCGCGCACTCGTTGCTGCCACGCTCGGTGGAGGCGCGTGTCGCGCGCCTCGCGCGGGAATCGGATGAGATGCTGGCGAGCTTTCTGCGCGGCCAGATGTTGGTGATGCTCGGCCTTGGTATCATCTACACCACCGGTTTGTGGCTGGTCGGTCTGCAATTCGCGTTGTTGATCGGCATGCTGGCCGGGCTGGTCAGTTTCGTGCCCTACCTGGGTCTGGTGATCGGTATCCTGGTGGCGGGCGTCGCGGCGGTCTTGCAGGTGCATGGGCCGGATCTGTTGCCGTGGGTGGCGCTGGTGTTCGTCGTCGGTCAGGCGATCGAAGGCGTGCTGTTGACACCGGTGCTGGTCGGGGACCGCATTGGTCTGCACCCGGTGGCGGTGATTTTCGCGGTGATGGCCGGCGGCCAGTTGTTCGGCTTCTTCGGTGTATTGCTGGCGCTGCCGGTGGCGGCGGTGGTGATGGTGCTGCTGCGCGATGCGCTGGCCGAATACCGCGCGAGTCCGATGTATACTCGCCGCCCATGAATTTTCGGTCACTGCGACCGCCCCTCGCCCCCGTGGCGACGGGTATGCGCCGGCGACAGGATCCACGAATCGAGTAAACGACAATGACCCTACAACGAAGCCAGGCGCGTACCGTCGCGCATGTGTTGAGCGAGGCGCTGCCGTATATCCAGCGTTATCAGGGCAAGACCCTGGTCATTAAGTATGGCGGCAACGCGATGGTGGACGAGGCGCTGAAGACCAGCTTCGCTCGGGATGTGGTGCTGCTCAAGCTGGTCGGCCTGAATCCGGTCATCGTGCATGGCGGCGGGCCGCAGATCGGCGGCCTGTTGAAGCGCCTGGATATCGAGAGCGAGTTCATTCAGGGCATGCGCGTGACCAGTTCCGAGACCATGGATGTGGTCGAGATGGTGCTCGGTGGCCAGGTCAACAAGCAGATCGTCACCCTGATCAACCGGCATGGCGGCAAGGCGGTGGGCCTGACCGGCAAGGACGGCGATCTGATCCGCGCGCGCAAGCTGCACTTGCGGCATGCCGATCCACAAGGCGGCGATATACCGATCGATCTGGGTCACGTCGGCGAGGTCGAGAGCATCGATACGGCGGTGGTCCAGATGCTGGTGGCGAGCGATTTCATCCCGGTGATCGCGCCGATCGGGGTCGGCGAGGATGGCCTTTCGTACAATATCAACGCCGATCTCGTGGCCGGCAAGGTGGCCGAGGTGTTGCAGGCCGAGAAGTTGATGCTGCTGACCAATACCCCGGGTCTGCTGGATGCGGAAGGTTGCCTGATCGAGGAGTTGGATGCCGAGCGGGTCGTCGGATTGATCGACGATGGCACCATCCATGGAGGCATGCTGCCGAAGGTGCGTTGCGCGCTCGATGCGGTGAACGGCGGGGTGGCCTCCTCGCACATTCTCGATGGGCGGGTCGAACACGCGGTGATGCTCGATCTGTTCACCGACGAGGGGGTGGGTACCCTGATCCGGCGCCGGGCCTGAGCATGGCGAAGCGTGATCCCCAGCGCAAGCAGGCGATTCTGGAAGGACTGGCGCGCGAGCTCGAGCATTGTCCCGGCGAGCGCGTCACCACCGCGCGGCTGGCGCGCGCGGTGGGTGTCTCCGAAGCTGCCCTGTACCGCCATTTTCCGAGCAAGGCGCGGATGTTCGAAGGGCTCATCGAGTTTGCCGAGCAGTCCATCTTCGCGCGCGTCAATCAATTGATGGAGCATGAGCGGGAAGCCGATGCGCGTTGCCAGGCGCTGTTGTTTCTGTTGCTGGGTTTCGCCGCGCGCAATCCCGGCATCACCCGGGTGCTGCTGGGTGACGCCCTGGTCGGCGAGCACGAACGCCTCTCCGCGCGGGTCGTCCGCTTCTTCGACCGGGTCGAGACTCAGTTCCGCCAGATTCTGCGCGAGACCGCTTTGCGCGGCGAGCGTCTTGCCGGGGTTTCGCCCGAGCTCGGGGCCTCGCTACTGACGCGTTTCATCGAGGGAAGCATGCACCAGTTCCTGCGCTCGCGTTTTCAGCGTTCGCCGCTCGATGGCCTGGAGGCGCAGTGGGCGTTGTTGCGCGATGCCTTGTTTGAGACCGAGCCGGCTTCCGGTGGCGCGTTCGATGGAGCCTCCGCGCAATGACGAGGAAAGCCTGTGGAGGCTTGGTGGCCATCGGCCTGCTGGTCTTGGCGCTGTCGGCGCCGGCGGCGGTGCCGGTGAGCGGCGGTTTCCAGATCGATACCGGCTCGCGTTTCGCCACGCGGGTGTTCTATCTGAGCCTGTTCGCGGCCTCGGAGAATCTTCCGATGGGCTGGAGCGGCGATGTGGCGGGTTGCAACGCCGGCGCCACCAGCGAAGACTTCAAGGATGCGGTGATGCTGCGCGTCAACCTGTTCCGCGCGTTGGCCGGTGTGCCGGCGGTGATCGATCACCGCGCCGACTACGATGCCAAGGCGCAGCAGGCGGCGTTGCTTATGAGCGCCAACAATGCTCTCAGTCACGCACCGCCGAACACCTGGAACTGCTGGAATGCCGACGGCAACGAGGCCGCCGGCAAGTCCAATCTGTCGCTCGGCAACCGGGGCTGGGACGCGGTCTACAGTCAGATGCGCGATGATGGCGACAACAATGCGGTGGTCGGTCACCGCCGTTGGATCCTGTACCCGCAGACCCGCCAGATGGGAACCGGCGACATTCCGCGCGGTGGCGGGTTCCGCCGCGCCAACGCACTGTGGATACTGGACGATCATTTCGCCGGTCCACGTCCCGTGGTACGCGACGATTTCGTCGCCTGGCCGCCGCGAGGCTTCGTACCCTGGCCGCTGGTGTTCGCGCGTTGGTCGTTCAGCTATCCGGGGGCCGATTTCTCGTCCGCCACGGTACGCATGACGCGCAACGGCATCGATGTGCCGCTGACGCTGGAACCCGGATCCAGCGCCGACATCGGCGAGCCGACTCTGGTATGGAAGCCGGTCGACGACCTCGTGTTGCGGCCCGCTGGCGCGACGCGTCCGGCGCAGGATACCGCCTATGAGGTCATGGTCGGGAACGTCTCGGTCGGCGGCGAGACCCGCTCCTTTCGGTACCAGGTCACCGTCATCGACCCGGATCAGACCGCGGCTGGCGCGCCGCTGCCCGAGATCAGCGGTCCGGCAACGCTCGATCGTGGGCAGCCGGGAAGCTATCGCTATGTCACCGCTCCCGGCCTTTCCGGATATCGCTTGCGGATTTTGCAGTCCATGCCCTACGATCGGGTCGAGGGTGGCGAGAACGGCTTGGGCGGTCTCGTCGATGGCAGCGATGCCGATTACCCGCTGCTCGACGGCGGCCATCCCGCGAGCGGCGCCCGGGCCTTGCATCTTGCGCATCCCAATGGCCGAAGCCAGTACTTCGAACTGGTCCCTGATTTCGTGTTGGGCGACGCCGCGCGATTGCGTTTCGTCAGCCGCCTGGGCCTGGCCACCGTCGATGAGACCGCGCGTGTCCAGCTCTCCACCAATGGCGGTCTGAGCTGGGTCGATCTCTATACCCTGTCCGGCGACGCTCCCGGCAGCGGCCCGATCAGCACGCCGACCGAGGCCGGATATGGGGTCCATGATCTGGATCTGGCTCCCTGGGCGGGACAGGTGATCCGGCTGCGTTTCGTCTATGATTTCCAAACCGGTTTCTATGTGCCGGACCCGGCCTCGCGCGTCGGCTGGCTGGTCGATGACATCCGCTTGAGCGACAGCCGGGAAGTGACCCAGTCGAGTGTCACCGAGCTGGACGAAAGCGGGGCGTTTCCGTTCGCTCCGGTGGCCGCCGGCGACTACCGGCTTCAGGTCGGCGCCGCGGCCGTGGAAGGCTTCACCCCATCGGTGTGGGGACGGGTCTTTCCGGTCAATGTCCAGGTCGGTGTCCCTCCGGCGCCGAACGGCTTCGATATCGATGGCAGCGGCGGCGCGCCGGATGCGTTCACCGATGGCGTATTGGTTTTCCGCTATCTGCTCGGGCTGCGCGGCCCGCTGTTGACGAATGGCGCGATCGCGCCCGGTGGCGCCGGTGCGAATGCGGTCGAAACGCATCTCGACGGTCTTGTGGGCAATCTGGATATCGATGGCGACGGTCTGCGCCTGGCGCGCACCGACGGCATGCTGGTGATCCGCTACCTGCTCGGCATGCGCGGCTCCGACCTGATCTCCGGCGCGCTCGGCGCGGGGGCGTTGCAGATGCCAGCGGCGACCATCGAATCCCGGCTTGCGGCGCTCGGGCTGTAAGTCTTCGCGTCGAACAGCGTATATGCTCGTCTCCATGTTTTTTCGGCTTTTGAGGGCATTTCTCGCGCCCATGGGTCAGACGCGGAAATGAGTCATGGCCCATTTCATGGCGGATTTCCGTCCCTCCAGATTCCGACGTTATTGGCCTTGCTGGCAGTCTGGTTGAATATAAGCTTCTGTTAATATAGGATATGGCGCGGTTTCAATTCAGGGGCATGCTTTATGATTAAAGAGATGGATTCGATCGAACTGGCCTCCAGGCTGGAGGCCGGGGAAGAGATCAAGGTCGTCGACATTCGCAACCACGCCGAGTTGATGCATGGCGTGTTGCCCGAGGCGGAGCACCTGCCGATGCACCTGATTCCATTGAAGATCAATGATTTGCCAAAGGACAAGGATGTCGTGCTCTACTGCCGCAGCGGTGCGCGTTCTTACCAGGCGACGGCCTATCTCGCCCAGCAGGGATTCGCCAATGTGTACAATCTGCGTGGCGGCATTATCCACTGGGTGCGTAGTGGGTTCGAGATCGACGCGCCCACGCCGGCATAGATTTTTGACCGATTCGCTCCCAAGCCGCGCGAGTCCACGGCTTGCGCGGCTTTTTTGTGCCCGTATCGAGGGTTTTGTTGAGAAGGCACTTGCCTTTGAA
>JALVEB010000153.1 GCA_027008705.1 Sedimenticola sp.
GTGATGTCAAGGCTGCTTGGCCCGGCAAAACGGAAATCGCGCCACGAGGCAGGGGCCTCCCCGCGCCGAAAACCGGCGCATCATACCGTTCACCGGCGTCGGGGTATAGCCCGGACAGTGGAATTTCCGTATCCGACTGCCATACTGAAGGGCATGTCGCCACGCACCCCAAGCCTTCGTCCAACCGCCACGCGCCGCCACGCGCGACGAGGCGCATGGCTGCTGGCTCTCGCGATGCTGGCGTGCAGCTCCCAGGCCGACGCCTTCGTCTGTCTGCTGGCGCGCGCCAAGCATCACCCCCCGCATCACGGGCGCCTCCCGCCGGTCATCCCACCTTCTCCCCCGTTGACCCGCTTCCGTTTTCCCTCCGAAAAGCCCGCGAAAGCGCCGCTCGCGCCGATGGACTATCAGGGCTGGCGCTTCCGTAACCCGGGACGCCCCCCGACCCGACAGGTGGAACCGCCTCGCGCGCGAAGGATGCATTGATCCCTTTCTACCGCTACAATCCGCGCCAACCCGATCCATATCGAGCAACGCCCGCCGCTCCGTTCGCTGCCTTTCCCCGAATCCGGAGAACCAGCGACGCCGGCGAACGGACTTTACTTCATTCAGGAGCCCCGATGTCGAACGAATATATCTTCACCTCCGAATCCGTTTCCGAAGGCCATCCGGACAAGATGGCCGACCAGGTCTCCGACGCCATCCTCGATGCCATCCTCGCCGAGGATGCGCACGCCCGCGTCGCTTGCGAGACCCTGTTCAAGACCGGCCTGGCGATGATCGCCGGCGAGATCACCACCACCGCCCGCCCCGACTACGAGGCGGTGATCCGCCGGACCATCCGCGAGATCGGCTACACCCACTCCGAGATGGGGTTCGACGCCGATACCTGCGCGGTGCTGGTCGCGATCGGCCAGCAGTCGCCCGACATCAATCAGGGCGTCGACCGCGCGCGCCCGGAAGACCAGGGCGCGGGCGACCAGGGCCTGATGTTCGGCTACGCCACCAACGAGACCGACGTCTTGATGCCGGCGCCGATCACCTACGCCCATCGCCTCGTCCAACGTCACGCCGAACTGCGCAAGAACGATGTGCTGAGCTGGCTGCGCCCGGACGCCAAGAGCCAAGTCAGTTTCCACTACAAAGGCGGCCGCCCGGTTTCGATCGACGCGGTAGTGCTGTCGACCCAGCACGCCCCGGATATCGACCAGAAAGAGCTGCATGAAGCGGTGATGGAGCACATCATCAAGCCGGTCCTGCCGAGCGAATGGCTGACCCGCGAGACCAAATACCACATCAACCCGACCGGAGCCTTCGTGATCGGCGGCCCGATGGGCGACGCCGGCCTGACCGGGCGCAAGATCATCGTCGACACCTATGGCGGCGCCGCGCGCCACGGCGGCGGCGCCTTCTCGGGCAAGGATCCGTCCAAGGTCGACCGCTCGGCGGCCTACGCCGGCCGCTATGTGGCCAAGAACCTGGTCGCGGCCGGGCTCGCCGAGCGCTGCGAGATCCAGGTCTCCTACGCGATCGGCGTCGCCGAGCCGACCTCGATCATGGTCGAGACCTTCGGCACCGGTCGCATCAGCGACGAACGCATCACCGAGCTGGTGCGCGAGCACTTCGACCTGCGCCCCTACGGCATCACCCGCATGCTCGATCTGCTCAATGCCGAGCGCATCCAGTACCGCAAAACCGCCGCCTACGGCCACTTTGGCCGCGAGGACGAAGGCTTCACCTGGGAAAAAACCGATAAAGCCGAGGCGCTGAAGGCCGCTGCCGGTATCTGAACCCATTCCCGTTCCCCGAGGAGCGTTGCAACAGCCGCGCGCGGCTGCCAGGCTCGGGGAATCTTCTCATCTGTACAACGACGCTCCCTAAACCCTTTAGAGAGAACCTATCGATGAACGCTGTTGTTGAACAGAAGCAAGACTTCAAGGTCGCCGACCTGTCCCTGGCCGACTGGGGCCGCAAGGAGATCCGCATCGCCGAGACCGAGATGCCCGGGCTGATGGCCTTGCGCGAGAAATACGGCGCCAGCCAGCCGCTGGCCGGCGCGCGCATCACCGGCTCGCTGCACATGACCATCCAGACCGCGGTGCTGATCGAGACCCTGGTTGCGCTCGGCGCCGAGGTGCGCTGGTGCTCGTGCAACATCTTCTCGACCCAGGATCACGCCGCCGCCGCGATCGCCGCCGAGGGCATCCCGGTCTACGCCTGGAAGGGCGAAACCCTGGAGGAATACTGGTGGTGCACCGAGCAGGTGCTGAACTGGCCCGACGGCAAAGGCCCGAACATGATCCTCGACGACGGCGGTGACGCCACCCTGCTGGTGCACAAGGGCGTGGCCTGCGAGAAAGCCGGCAGCGTACCCGCGCCAGGCGACGCGGACGGCGAAGAGATGCGCGTGATCCTCGAGGTACTGAAACGCAACCTCGCCGAGGACCCCACGCGCTTCCATCGCATCGCCGAGAATATCCGCGGTGTCACCGAGGAAACCACCACCGGCGTCCACCGCCTGTACCAGATGATGGAAGCGGGGGAACTGCTGTTCCCGGCAATGAACGTCAACGACTCGGTCACCAAATCCAAGTTCGACAATCTCTACGGCTGCCGCGAATCGCTGGTCGACGGCATCAAGCGGGCCACCGATGTGATGATCGCCGGCAAGATCGCGGTCGTCGCCGGCTATGGCGATGTCGGCAAGGGCTCGGCGCAGTCGCTGCGCGGCCTCGGCGCCACCGTCTGGATCACCGAGATCGACCCGATCTGCGCCCTCCAGGCGGCGATGGAAGGCTACCGCGTGGTCACCATGGAGGAGGCCGCCCCGCTCGCCGACATCTTCGTCACCGCCACCGGCAACAAGGACATCATCACCCACGACCACATGGCCGCGATGAAGAACGAAGCCATCGTCTGCAACATCGGGCACTTCGACAACGAGATCGATATCGACAGCGTGCGCAAGTACCAATGGGAAAACATCAAACCCCAGGTCGATCACATCATCTTCCCGGACGGCAAGCGCATCATCATGCTCGCCGAGGGGCGTCTGGTGAACCTGGGCTGCGCCACCGGCCACCCCAGCTTCGTGATGTCCAACTCCTTCACCAACCAGGTGCTGGCGCAGATCGAGCTCTATACCAGGCCCGATGAATACCCGATCGGCGTGCACATCCTGCCGAAGAAGCTCGATGAAGAAGTCGCCCGCCTGCACCTCGAAAAGATCGGCGCGCACATGACCGAGCTGACCCCGGAGCAATCCGAATACCTCGGCATCCCGGTCGAGGGTCCGTACAAGCCCGACCACTACCGCTACTGACCGGAAGGAGACGGCGGCGCCGCGCGCGCCGCCGGCCACGCATCATGAACCAGACCTTCAGCTTCGAGCTGTTCCCCCCGAAGACCGACAAGGGCATGAGCAAGCTCCAGGCCGTGGTGGAACGCCTGCGCGCGCTCGACCCCGAGTTCTTCTCGGTAACCTATGGCGCCGGCGGCTCCACCCAGGAACGCACCTTCGACACCGTCGACTGGCTGCTCTCCGAGGGCATCGACGTTGCCCCGCACCTCTCGTGCATCGGCGCCACGCGCGAGCAGATCGGCGGGATCCTGGACCGCTATCGCGCCCAGGGCGTGCATCGTCTCGTCGCCTTGCGCGGCGACATCCCGTCCGGCATGGGCGATCATGGCGAATTCCAGTACGCCAATGAACTCGTCGCCTTCATCCGCGAACACAGTGGCGACCACTTCCATATCGAGGTCGCCGCCTATCCGGAATTCCATCCCCAGGCGGTCAGCGCCCACGCCGATCTCGACGCCTTCGCCATCAAGGCCCGCGCCGGGGCGAACGGCGCCATCACCCAGTACTTCTACAATGCCGACGCCTACTTCGCCTTCGTCGAAGACTGCCAGCGTCTCGGTCTGGATCTGCCGATCGTCCCCGGCATCATGCCGATCACCAACTACCTGCAACTGGCGCGCTTCTCCGACGCCTGCGGCGCCGAGATTCCACGCTGGATGCGGAAACGTCTCGAAGCCTGGGGCGACGATCTCGACGCAATCCGCGCCTTCGGCGCCGAAGCCGTCTCCGAGCTTTGTCGTCGCCTGCTCGAAGGCGGCGCGCCCGGCCTGCATTTCTATACCATGAATCAGGCCGAGCCGACCCTGGCGATATGGAAGAACCTGGGATTGGGGTAAGGGCTCAGGCGCAGACCCGAACAAGCCAAGTACCGCGGATCGGACAGCGGCGCGGTTTCACCGCACCGCCGCCGGGATTTGCCAGCAACCGGACAACGGCATAAACTCCCGGCCGAGCCTGTCCCGACAGGCCACGCCAATAGAGAGGAGACCCCAACATGCAGAAACTGCTTGGCTGTACCCTGGCGGCCCTGCTGCTCGCCAGCGGCGCCGCGCTGGCCGATGCCAAGGCCGACTTCCACAAAGCCCTGAAGGCCGCCCAGGAGGCGCGCAAGATGGCTCAGTCGGTCGACGGCGAGTGGCGCGACATCGGCAAGATCCTGAAGCACGCGAAGAAAGCCGCGAAGAAGGGCCACTTCAAAAAGGCCATCGGCCTGGCCCACTTCGCCGAGTTCCAGGGAAAGATGGGCTATTCCCAGGCGATGTCGCAAAAAGGCATCGGCAATCCCGACTACTTCTACAACTGATTCCCCAGCCGGCCTCGTGCCGGCCCTTTCCCCGATGAACAACGCCGAGCTCGCCGCGCGCGACCTGCGCCACCTGTGGCACCCCTGCACCCAGATGAAGGACCACGAGTGGCTGCCGATGATCCCGATCCGCTCGGGTCGCGGCGTCTGGCTCGAGGATTTCGACGGCAAGCGCTATATCGACGCCATCAGCTCCTGGTGGGTGAACCTGCACGGCCACGCCAACCCGCGCATCAACGCCGCCATCGCCGACCAGCTCGAACGCCTCGAACATGTGCTGTTGGCGGGCTTCTCGCACCAACCCGCGATCGAACTGGCCGACCGTCTGGTGGAGGTCGCGCCGCCCGGACTGGAGCGGGTGTTCTATGTCGACAACGGCTCGTCGGCGATCGAGGCCGCGCTGAAGATGAGCTACCACTACTGGCGCAACCTGGGACGTGCCGGCAAACATCGCTTCGTCACCCTGTCGAACAGCTACCACGGCGAAACCCTCGGCGCGCTCGCGGTCGGCGACGTGGCGCTGTACAAAGAGACCTACCAACCGCTGCTGATGGAGGTCATCACCGCGCCCTCGCCCGACTGTTTCGAACGCGATCCCGGCGAAAGCTGCGAGGAACACGCGCTGCGCCGTTTCGCCGAGATCGAGACCATCCTGCGCGCGCAGGCCGACGAGATCAGCGCGGTGATCGTCGAGCCGCTGGTGCAGTGCGCCGGCAACATGCGCATGTATCCGCCGATCTACCTGAGCCGCCTGCGCGCGCTGTGCGATGAACTCGAAGTCCATTTGATCGCCGACGAGATCGCGGTCGGCTTCGGTCGCACCGGCACCCTGTTCGCCTGCGAACAGGCCGCCATCACGCCGGACTTCCTGTGCCTGTCGAAAGGACTGACCGGCGGCTACCTGCCACTCTCGGTCGTCATGACCACCTCCGGAGTCTACCAAGCCTTCTATGACGACTACGCCACGCTGCGCGCCTTCCTGCATTCGCACAGCTATACCGGCAACCCGCTGGCGTGTCGCGCCGCGCTGGCCAGCCTCGAGCTCTTCGCCGAGAACGACGTGCTCGCGCGCAACCGCGAGCTGGCGCGCGTGATGGGCGAGGCCACCGCCGCGCTGAACGATCATCCACACATCGCCGAGGTGCGCCAGACCGGCATGATCCTGGCGATCGAGATGGTTCGGGACAAGGCCACGCGCACGCCCTACCCCTGGAGGGAAAGACGCGGCCTGACCGTCTACCGGCACGCCCTGTCGCGGGGCGCGCTGCTACGCCCGCTCGGCAACGTGATCTACTTCATGCCGCCCTATGTCATCACCGCCGAACAGATCCATCTGCTCGCCGAGATCGCCGGCGAGGGCATCGAGCTGGCGACCCGCTGATGCGCGCGCCCCGCTTCCATGTTCCCGAACTGCCCGGCGACGAAGCCCTCGCCTTGCCCGACGGCGCCGCCCGCCATGTCGCCCGGGTCTTGCGTCTGCGTCCCGGAGCCACCATCGAACTGTTCGATGGCGACGGTCACGCGCAACTCGCCGAACTGATCGAAGTCACCCCACGCAGGGCGCGCGCGCGGCGCCTGCGCGCGCTGCCCGACGAACCGCCGGCGGAACTGCCCGCTCACTTGCTGCTCGGTCTGTCGAAGGGGGAACGCATGGATTTCGCGATTCAGAAAGCCGTCGAGCTCGGGGTCACGCGTATCACGCCGACTCGCACCGCGCGCAGCGTGGTACGCCTGAACACTGAACGCCTGGCACGCCGCCAGCGCCATTGGCACGGCGTGCTTGTCGCCGCCTGCGAGCAGAGCGGACGCAACCGCCTGCCGCAACTGGACCCGGTCCTGCCGTTCGCGCACGCATTGAGCGAAGCTCGTGGCGCGCCGCGGCTGCTGCTGGATCCACGCGCCGGACAACGTTTTTCCGCGCTGCGCGAACCCCGCCCTGAGGAACTGGCCTTTCTGGTCGGCCCGGAAGGCGGCCTCGCCGAAGACGAGATCGAACGAGCCGTCGGGGAACACTGCTTCATCGCCGTGCGCCTCGGCACGCGCGTGCTGCGTACCGAGACCGCGCCACTCGCGCTGCTCGCCGCCGCGCAAACCCTGTGGGGTGATTTCTGATGCGCCGCTGGCTGGTGGGCGGCGCGGTGCGTGACGCCCTGCTCGGCCTGCCCGTCCAGGATCGCGACTGGCTGGTCACCGGGGCTGACGCGGCCACCCTGCTCGCCGCCGGCTTCGTGCCGGTGGGCAAGGACTTTCCGATTTTCCTCGACCCGGAGCATCACGAGGAACACGCCCTGCCGCGCCCAGCGCCGGTCGGTCTGCGCATCCCATCCGGCTTCCCTGAACCGGCGCTGTACGGCGATCTCGCCGCGCGCGACCTGACCATCAACGCGATGGCGCGCGATGAACAGGGCCAGCTGATCGACCCGTTTGGCGGCCGGGACGACCTTGCCCAACGCCGCCTGCGCCACGTCTCCGACGCCTTCGGCGACGACCCGGCGCGGATCTTGCGCGTCGCCCGGCTGCACGCCCGCTACGCCCCGCTGGGCTTTGTCATCGCGTCGGAGACCCAGGCGCTGATGCGCGCGCTCGCGCCACGGCTGGCCGAAATCGATGGCGAACGCCTGTGGAGCGAGATCCAGCGCGCCCTGCGCGAACCCGAGGCAGCGCGCTTCTTCGAAGATCTGCGCGCCTGCGGCGCGCTCGCCGTGGTGATGCCGGAACTCGACGCCCTGTTCGGGGTGCCGCAGCCGCCCCGCTACCATCCGGAGATCGACACCGGCGTACACAGCCTGCTTGCGCTGCGCCGCGCGCGTGAACTCAGCGACGACCCGAGAATCGCCTTCGCCGCGCTGACCCACGACCTCGGCAAGGCGCTGACCGATCCCGAGCGCTGGCCCAGCCACCACGGCCATGAAGCGCTCGGGCAGGCCCCGCTCGAAGCCCTGTGCCAACGCCTGCGCGTGCCCAAGGCATGGCGCCGGCTCGCCGTCGCGACCTGCCGGAACCATACCCACTGCCACCGCATCGCCGAGCTGCGACCACGCACCCTGTTAACAGTCCTGGAGGCGCTGGACGGCTTCCGCCAGCCCGACAACGTAGAACGCTTCGCGCTCGCCTGCCAGGCCGATGCCCAGGGGCGCACCGGGCTGGAGAACCGGCCCTATCCCCAGGCCGGGATCCTGCGCGCGGCCCACCGCGCCGCGCGCGCGGTCGCCACGCGACCGCTGGTCGAGGCCGGCCTGCAAGGCGACGCCTTCCGCGCGCGCCTGCGCCGCGAACGCGTCCGCGCGATCGCGGAATCCAAACGTCAGAACCAGTAACCGAGCGTCACCATGGCCATCGAAAGGCCATTGTTCGGAGCCTTCAAGCCGGCATTCGAGTAGTGCATGAGAAGAAATCCGACATCCAGGTGACGCGAACGCAGGCCGACGCCGATCCGATCCTCGAATACGAAACCGCTGCTCAGATTGCGATCGTCGATGCGCGTGTGTGACAGCAACGCGGCGCCGATGCCGGCCTCGACATAGGGATGGAAGCGCTTGCCCACATGCTTGAATTCGTGCATCAGAACCGGCGAAAACGCCACTACCCCGATATCGTTCCGATTGCCGTTCCAATAGCCCAGTGAGGTTTCATAGTAGCCATCGAAACAATGGCCGGCGAGACAGAACAAAGCGCCGCCGGGCCGGTAGCGCCAGGCGAGACGGAAGATATCGATGTCGTCCTGCCCGCTGCCGCCGGACAGAAACACCCCCTGGCGGGAACCCGGTGACTCGGCCCAGGCCGAATGAAACAGCGAGGCGAACGCCAGGCAAAGCCAAAGCATCGATTTCTTCATTGATTTTTTCTCCTCGTGGATACCCGCCCGGTGGGCCCGCCCAAGGCCTGAACAGGATGACGGATACGCTGACAAGCGGGTAACCAGCTTAATGTGAAAATACCGTAACCACTCAACCAACCAGCTGAAATGATATGGACCTGACCAGGCGCAGGCCCGATCAAGTACCGCGGATCGGGCAGCGACGCAATTGCGCGGCACCGCCGTCGCTACGAAGGTGGAAAGGTGCAAGCATGACAAATCGTTGATTTTTCATGATCTTGGGCGATGCCACCCCTCGTCATGAGCGTTAGCGTTGTTCTTGATCGCATCAGGGAAGCACCGATCCAGGAACTCCAGGCACCTGGACTGCGGGATGCCCGACTATACCGACCGGTCAATCTTGACGAATTTTTCCGCCTTCCCGAAAAAAACCCGGGCTATCGACCCGGGTCTTATCGATTGGCAATAAACGATCGGATCAGGCGGGTTTCACACCCTCATCGATTGTTTTCTCGACCTCTTCGATGCTCGCCTTGATCTGCGCGTTCAGCTTTCCCTTGCGGAAGGCCCAGCCGAGGAACACCAAGGCCCATCCATCGAAGATCAGGCTGATGCCGACATAGATGCCCACCAGCAGCATCGAGGTGGCCGGCCAGCCGATCAGGAACAGGATCGCCAACACCAGCGAAACGACCCCGTTGAAGGCCATCCAGCCCCAGCCCTTGGCCGGGTGTAAGGCCTGCGCCAGGGCGAAACTGCCGAACGAGTCCAGCAGCAGATACATCGCCAGCATCAGGCCGACCGCGGCGACGCCGGCCAGCGGATAGAACAGCATCAGGCCGCCGGACAGCAGCAACAACGCCGGCTTCAGCCAGTCGATGACACTGCGCGGGTTGGATTTCCAGGTATGGTAGCCCCAGAAGGCCGCGCCGATCAGAAACAGCGCGGCGATGAACGAGGTGGTGAACAGCGACATCAGCCCCGGCATGATGATGCCGGCGGTGCCGAGCAACACCAGCAGGATGCCGGTCACCAGCGTATAGGGTCCGATCTTGCGTATGGTCTCGTCGTTGAGCTCTACATGGCTCACCTTGATTTCTTCACTCATGATTCACTCCAATCTTGGTTTGTTACGGAACTTCCCGATTCGATTCCTTGGAACCTGCGTCTGGATATGGTGACGCCGATACGCGATTCAATGCGTGGAACAAGGCTCAGTGGCAATTGTCTCTCCTCCCGGGCGACGGAGGCTGTCACGGGAGTGACAAGCCCCGCTCTTCCACGGGAAAACCTGGCGAGGTGGCGAGCAGGAGCCGCCGATGGGGGATCAACGCAGTCCGGAGAGCCCGCCCGGTTCGACCAGGGCCTGGCCGATGCGGGTGCCGACACGGTCGGCGAGACGACTGAAGAGGTCTTCCTTGTGAGTGAAGTCGACGATCTTCTCGGCCTTGAAGACATCACGCGCGATCGAGCCGGCGCTGCCGATCTCGTCGGCGAGGCCGAGTTCGATGGCCTGGCGACCGGTCCAGAACAGGCCGCTGAACAGCTTGGGATCGTCCGCGAGGCGCTGACCCCGACCGGCCTTGACGACATCGATGAATTGCTGATGCACCCGGCGCAGCAGGTCTTCGACGAAGGCTTTCTCATCCTCACGCAGCGGTTCGAAGGGGTCGAGCAGGCCCTTGTGTTCCCCCGCGGTGAAGAGACGACGCTCCACGCCGAGTTTCTTCATCGCGTCGACGAAGCCGAAACCATCCATGCGCACGCCGATCGAACCGACGATCGAGGATTCGTCCACATAGATCTTGTCGACCGCCGAGACGATGTAGTAACAGCCGGAGGCGCACAGGTCGCCGACCGCGGCATGAATCGGGATGTCCGGGTATTTCTTGCGCAGCCGCCGGATCTCCTTGTTGATCAGGCTGGACTGCACCGGACTGCCTCCCGGGGAATTGGCGCGCAGCACGACGCCTTGGGTCCGCTTGTCTTCGAAGGCGTCACGCAGGCCGGCGATGACGTCATCGGCGTTCGCGGCCTGCCCGGCGGCGATCACGCCGCTGAGATCGACCACCGCGGTGTGTTTCTTCAGGCCCAGTTTGCCCCCGCTGAAGTCGAACCACTGTTTGTTCATCAACAACAACAGCGCCACGAGGTAGACCAGCATCGCGAGCTTGAAGAAATTGCTCCATCGCCGCGCGCGGCGGTTTTCGGCCTGCTGTTCGAGCACCAGTTTCTGGATCAGCTGGCGCTCCCAATGGCTGGGTTGTGGATGGCTGTCCTGCTCGTCTTTGGTCTTCATGCGGGTTCCTTCGTCTTGAGCCATTGCGGCAGTTCACGGATGTCATCGAGGTGGATGCCGGGAGCATAGGGTTTCAGGCGCTCGATGTCATGCGCGCCATAGCTGACCGGCAGCGCGGCGGCTCCGGCGTTGCGCGCCATCTGCATATCGAACTCGGTATCTCCGATCACCAGGGTCTCATGCGGCATCGCGCCGAGCTCGTCCATCAATTCATGGAGCATTCGCGGATGCGGCTTGGATTCGGTCTCGTCGGCGCAACGGGTGGCGTGGAACAATTCCCGCAGCCCGGTGGCCTCGAGCACCTTGTCGAGCCCGCGTCGTCCCTTTCCGGTGGCGACCGCGAGCAGGTAATCGTCGGCAAGGCCTTCGAGCACCTCGCGCGCGCCGGGAAACAAGGCCGATCGCTCGAGGTCGTCGCTGAGAAAATGGAAACGGTAGCGGTCGGCCATCGCGCGGTGACCCGCCGCGTCGCGCTCGGGATAGAGCGCGGCGACCGCCTGCACCAGGCCGAGACCGATGATGTCGCGGATGCGTCGCGCGTCGAGCGCTTCCCAGCCCATGTCGGCGGCGGCCTGACGCATGCATTCGACGATCTGGGCCTCGGAGTCCATCAGGGTCCCATCCCAGTCGAAGACGATCAGGCGCGGTAATACGAGCCGACTCATCGCGCCGGCTCTTCGAGCACCTCGATGCGTACCCGCCCGATCCCCTCGTGGATCAACCCGATGCGTCGCGCGGCGGCGCGCGACAGGTCGATGATGCGCCGTCCGCCGCGCGGACCGCGGTCGGTGATGGTAACGACCACCGATTGCCCGTTCTTCAGGTTGGTGACGCGCACCCGGGTGCCGAACGGCAGATGGTTGTGCGCGGCGGTCAGGGCGCGCTTGTCGTAGCGCGCGCCGCTTGCGGTCTTGCGTCCTTGGAAAACATCGGAGTAGTAGGCGGCGATCCCTTCCTCGCCACGCCGGTCCACGCCGGCGCCGGCCAACGCCGGCAGGCAGAACAACAACAAGCATGGCAACCAGGTTTTCGATGCGATCATGGCCGGACTTCCCCCGCCGCGGCGCGGCGACGATCGTAAAAGAAATTGGTGGCTTCGACGAAGCCGTCGACGCTGCCGCAGTCGAAGCGACGCCCATCGAAGCGGCAGGCCAGCACCATGTTCTCCCGCGCCTGCACCTGCAACGCATCGGTGATCTGGAGCTCGCCGTTCTTTCCGGGGGGCGTGCGTCGCAGGATATCGAAGATCTCCGGCGTCAGGATATAGCGACCGATAATCGCCAGATGGCTCGGCGCGTCGTCGACCGCGGGCTTCTCGACCATGCCATCGACCTTGAACACGCCGGCCTCGATCTCCTTGCCGTCGATGACGCCGTATTTGTCGACCTCGTTCGGATCGACCTCTTCAATCGCAACCACGCTGCAACGGTACTTGACATAGATCCGCAACAGCTGGCTCATCACGCCGTCGTTGTCGTCGATGCACAGGTCATCGGCGAGGATCACGCCGAACGGTTGCTCGCCGACCAGGGTCTGCGCGGTCAGGATGGCATGCCCAAGACCCAGCATCTCGATCTGACGGGTGTAGGAGAAGGTGCACTCGTCGATCACCCGCCGGATGTCCTTCAGCAGATCTTCCTTCGGCGTGCCGCTGATCTGATGCTCCAACTCATAGCTGATATCGAAATGGTCGGCCACCGCCCGCTTGCCGCGCCCGGTGATGATGCCGATGTCGGTCATCCCAGCGGCCATCGCTTCTTCCACTCCATACTGGATCAAGGGCTTGTCGACCACCGGCAGCATCTCTTTCGGCATCGCCTTGGTGGCCGGCAGGAAACGCGTGCCATACCCCGCCGCCGGGAAGATGCATTTCTTGATGGTACTGGGATGAGACATCGTTACTCCTTGAAGAATTGGAAGCCGCCGGAGAAGAAACGGAGACGCGATACCTCATCAGCCCGCGATCTCACGCAATGCCCGACGATTGTGGACGGTGATCTTGCGTCCCTTGACCGAGATTATACCTTTCTCGCTCAGCGAACGAACGATACGCGAGAAGGTCTCCGGCTTGATCGAGAGCCGCGCGGCGAGCGCGCTCTTGGAGATATCGAGAAGGAAGCTGTCGTGTTCCTCGGCGAGCTGGGTCTGGATATAGAAGGCCACGCGGCTCGCGCCGGTGCGCAGGCTGAGGTCGTCGATCTCGCGGATCAAGCCGTGCAGGCGCTGGCTCAGATCACCAAGCAACAGGAAACAGGTCTCGCTGGATTCATGCAGCATCGCCGCGAAATCGGCCGACTGGATCGCAATCACGCGACTCGGCACCAGAGCGGCGGCGCTGACCGGGTAGCGCTCGGCCTCGTTGAACATCAGGGCCTCGGCGAACACCCGGTGCTCGCGAATGATCTCGATGATCTTCTCGTTGCCCTCCGGCGACATGCGGTACAGCTTGATGCGCCCGTCGCAGGCAAGGAAGAAATGGCTTGCCGGCTCACCCTGCTGAAACAGGGTCTGGCCCTCGTCCAAACGCAGGATCCGCGCATGCCGCGCGATCCGCGCCAGTTGTTCATCGGAAAGCCTCGAGAACAACGGCGCCTCGCGCAGCCGCTCGATCAGCTTGCCGTCTTCATGATCGTGATGCTCGTTCTTTCTCATCCTCATCCATTCAATTGACCATCATCAAAGCGCCGTCTATTGGCCTGTGCTCTCATGCGCACATAGCCGCCACCGATCCACCCGGACGACGTTGCCCGTTCGTCCGGGGGAGGCGTCACTATACACTTTTCACTCGAGATACGGAGGGGCGAGCATGTCGGAAACCTTTACCAAGTCGATGGCGCGCAACATCTTTTATGGTGGCAGCGTGTTCTTCTTCCTGCTGTTCCTGGCATTGACCTTTGCCAGTCATCAGGAGTTTCCCAAGCGCGACAACCACGAGGCCCTGACGCCGATCGTGGCGAAGGGCAAGCGCGTCTGGGAAACCCATGACTGCATTGGCTGCCATACACTGCTCGGCGAGGGCGCCTATTTCGCGCCGGAGTTGGGTAACGTCTACAAACGCTTCGGCAACAGTACCGAGGCGATCAAAGCCTTCATCAAGAGCCGCCCGGTCGATGGCGTCCCGGGTCGTCGCAGCATGCCGCAGTTCAACCTCAGCGACGAGGAACTCGAAGCCGTGGCGCAATTCCTGAAATACGCATCGGGCATCAAAACGGTCAGAAGCTGGCCCCCGAATATCAAGGGCTGAGGAGGAGAATAGCCAATGAAATACCAATCCCAGTCGGTCGCGAAACTCTATTTCATCGCGGCCATCGGACTCTTCGTCGGACAGATCCTGTTTGGCCTGGTGATGGGCCTGCAATACGTGGTTGGAGACTTCCTGTTCCCCGAGATCCCGTTCAACGTGGCGCGCATGGTACATACCAACCTGTTGATCGTGTGGCTGCTGTTCGGCTTCATGGGCTCGGCCTACTACCTGGTGCCCGAAGAGGCGGAACGTGAACTGGTCGCCCCGTGGCTGGCGAAACTGATGTTCTGGATCTTCCTCGCCGCCGGCGCGGCGACGATCGTCGGCTATCTGCTGCTGTCGTACTCCGACCTCGCCAAGCTGACCCAGGACGATCTGCTGCCGACGATGGGCCGTGAGTTCCTCGAACAACCGACGATCACCAAGCTCGGCATCGTCGTCGTCGCGCTGGCGTTTTTGTTCAGCATCGGCATGACGATCCTGAAAGGCCGCAAGACGGTGGTCAATCTGGTGCTGCTGATCGGTCTCACCGGGCTCGCGGTGTTCTTTCTGTTCTCGTTCTACAATCCGGAGAATCTGGTCCTCGACAAGTATTACTGGTGGTGGGTCGTCCATCTCTGGGTGGAAGGCGTCTGGGAACTGATCCTCGGCTCGATCCTGGCCTTCATCCTGATCAAGACCACCGGCGTCGACCGCGAGGTGATCGAGAAATGGCTGTATGTGATCATCGCCATGACGCTGATCACCGGTCTGATCGGAACCGGGCACCACTATTACTGGATCGGCACGCCGGCGTTCTGGCAATGGTGGGGTTCGATCTTCTCCGCGATGGAGCCGATTCCGTTCTTCATGATGACCATCTTCGCGTTCAACATGGTCAACCGTCGTCGCCGCAACCATCCGAACAAGGCCGCCGTGCTGTGGGCCCTGGGTACCGCGGTGATGGCCTTCCTCGGCGCCGGCGTGTGGGGCTTCCTGCACACCCTGGCTCCGGTCAACTACTACACTCACGGCACTCAGATCACCGCCGCGCACGGCCACATGGCGTTCTACGGCGCCTATGTGATGATCGTGCTGGCGATGATCTCCTACGCCATGCCGATGCTGCGGGGTCGCCGCGCGGCCAACAGCCCACGCTCGCAGGTGCTGGAGATGTGGTCGTTCTGGCTGATGACGGTCTCGATGGTGTTCATCACACTGTTCCTGACGGGAGCCGGCATCCTGCAAACCTATTTGCAGCGCTACTCCGACCAGCCGCTGGACTTCATGACCGTACAGGACAAGATCTCGCTGTTCTACTGGCTGCGCGAGCTCGCCGGCGCGGTCTTCCTGATCGGTCTGGTGATCTATGTGGTGAGCTTCTTCGCCGGCACCGACGAGCCGGAAGTGGCCGAAAAGGTCGAGGTCGACGCCTGACGCCGACCTTCCGCGGACAGGGAGGTTCGCGGCGATCGAAACCGCTGGTTTCCGCCTGGAGACCGGCGGTTTTTCGTAAGGCCTTCCGCTTTTCCTTTTTTTTCACCCGGTATTCGCATCCGACATGACGGAAAAAAACAGACAGCCGCCCGGCGACCTGGCGATCTGGATCTTCATCTGCGCCGAACTCGGGGTGTTTGCGGTATTCTTCGCCGCCTACGCCTTTACCCGGGCGCAGCACGTCGAACTGTTCAACCGCTATCAACAGACGTTGAACAGCAACTATGCGCTGATCAATACACTGGCGCTGATCACCAGCAGTTATTTCGTGGTGCGCGCGGTGGCCGCGATTCGCGACGACCATCAGCGAAGCTGCGCGCGCTGGCTCGGCGCGGCGATCGCGATGGGCGGGGTGTTCCTGGTGGTCAAATCGATGGAGTACCATCACCATTTTTCCGCCGGCGTGACCCTGAGCACGAACACCTTCTACATGTTCTATCTGTCACTGACCTTCTTCCATTTCATGCATGTGCTGATGGGCATGGTCATCCTCGCCGCGGTGGCGCTGAAGGCGCGGCGCGGCGGCTACAGCGCGAGCGCATACACCGGCGTCGAAACCGGCGCGAGTTACTGGCATATGGTCGATCTGGTATGGATCATCCTGTTTCCGCTGGTCTACGTAATGAGGTGAGACCATGACAACGACCCGTCGCAATGCCCTTGTCCGCCCCTGTACTATCATCTATCTGTTGCTGATCGGCCTGACCCTGCTGACCTGGGCGCTGGGCCGCTTCAACGACCGGATCGGCCTGCCGGTCGCAACGCTCTCGATGACCGTGCTCGGCATCGCGTTGCTGAAGGGACAGTTGATCGGGGATTTCTTCATGGGCCTGCGCCGGGTGCGCGGCGCATGGCGCTGGGTGGTCACGTTGTGGCTGCTCCTCCCGGCCTCGCTGATCGGCTACGCTTTTCTTTCCAGCTACTGAGTTCAACCAACGGAGACCGCCCAATGAGCGACGAGATTCCCTTCTACGCGCCGCAGGGCGACGAGGTGACCCTGTTCGAGCATGCCTGGAACAACCAACTCCCGCTGTTGATCAAAGGGCCGACCGGCTGCGGCAAAACCCGCTTCGTCCAGCACATGGCGGCGCGTCTCGGACGCCCGTTGTACACCGTCTCGTGCCACGACGATCTGACCGCCGCCGACCTCGTCGGGCGTCACCTGATCGGGGATTCCGGCACCTACTGGAGCGATGGCCCGCTGACCCGCGCGGTGCGCGAGGGCGCGATCTGCTACCTCGACGAGGTGGTCGAGGCACGCAAGGACACCACCGTGGTATTGCACCCGCTGACCGACGACCGCCGCATCCTGCCGATCGAGCGTACCGGTGAAACCCTGCGCGCGCCCGACGAGTTCATGCTCGTGATCTCGTACAACCCCGGCTACCAGAACCTGCTGAAGAACCTGAAGCCCTCGACGCGCCAGCGTTTCATTGCGTCGACCTTCGATTTTCCCGACCCGGAGTTGGAAAAAAGCGTGCTGATCGAGGAGACCGGCATCGACGCCGTGCTTGCCGCCCGTCTGGTGCGACTGGCCGAATCCCTGCGCCTGCTGAAGAACCATGATCTGGAAGAAGCCGCCTCCACCCGCCTGCTGGTCTACGCGGCGACCCTGATCGGCAGCGGCTACCCGGCGCACGCCGCGTGCCGCGCCGCCATCGTCGAGCCATTGAGTGACGACGCCGAAACCCTGAACGCCTTGATGGAGGTGGTCGATGCCCTCTTCGATGAATGACGAGCGTCCCGGCACCCGCCTGGCGATCCTTGCCGAAGGCTTGTATCTGGCCAACCTGCTGCTGATTCCCGGCATCGCCTTCCTCGTGCTGCTGGCGCTCTGGCGCCGCCATCGCGACGCCCCGCCGCTGGCGCGCAGCCACCTGCAACAAACCCTTTCCGCAAGCCTCTGGGCCGGCATGCTGTTGATCGTCGCCAACGCGATGATCCTGCTGCTCGGCGGCTACCATGGCCCGTACACCTGGGCGATCGCGATCACCTACTTCACGATGGCCCATTCCACCCTCATCCTGTTCGGCATGATCGGCCTGGTGCGCGCGCTCGCCGGCCAGTGCTGGCGCTATCCGTTGATCGGCCGCCCATTGCCTCCGGACTGCCCGCAATGAAAACCGATCCGCACACCCTGCAACGCCGCCGTCTCGCCACGCGTACCGCCTTCTTCGCCCTGTTCGTGCTCGCGCCGCCGCTGGACATCCTGCGCCTGGACCTGAACCTAGGCCACTTCATCCTCTTCGGCCATGACTGGACGCTCGGCATCGACGGCTTCATCGCCGGACGAGACAGCACCGCCGGGATGCTCGTCAACCTGGTGGTGCGCGGCTTTCTGCCGCTGGCGTTGATCGCCGGCGGGCTGCTCTATACCGCGTGGCGTTGGGGCCGCCTGTACTGTGGTTGGCTATGCCCCCACTTCTCGGTGGTCGAAACCATCAACGGACTGATGCTGCGCGCCAGCGGCAAGCCATCGATCTGGGAGCGCAAGCCCCTGCCCGAGCTCCGCGCCGATGGCCGGCGTCTGCGGCCGAACCGCCGCTGGTGGATCCCCACCGCGCTGGCGATCCTGTTCTTCTCCTTTCTGTGGGCCTTGACGCTGCTGACCTATCTGCTGCCACCGGCCGAGGTCTACGCCAATCTGCTGCACGGCGAACCGACCCGCAATCAATTCCTGTTTCTCACCGCCGCGACCTCGGTCTTCGTCATCGAATTCACCCTCGCGCGCCACCTGTTCTGCCGCTTCGGCTGCGCCGTCGGAGTCTTCCAGAGCCTGGCCTGGATGGCCAACCCGCGCGCCATGGTGGTCGGCTTCGATACCACCCGCGCGCGCGCCTGCCAGGCATGCAACAACGCCTGCGACAACGCCTGCCCGATGCGCCTGAAACCGCGCGGCCTGAAGCGCGGCATGTTCAGCTGCACCCAATGCGGCCAATGCCTGAGCGCCTGCGCCGGGGTACAGCGCCCCCATCGGCGCGCGCCCCTGTTGACCTGGGTCGACGGCGAGCGCGCGCTGAGCTTCTCCGAGCCGCCGGTGGCGCGCCCGACCAGCGCGCGGAGGCCCGCCTGAGATGGAAGAATACGTCGGCGCCCTGTGGCATCGTCTGATCACGCGCATCGCCGATACCCGCCATCCCGATCAAGCGGTACGCCTGACCGAGGTCCGACAAACACTGAGCATCTACTTCCGCGCCCTCGGCGGCGACGCCGGCCTGCGCATCGAAAGCGCCGACGCCACCGCCGCGCGCAACCGGCGCGGCTGGCTGCAACGCGTCGCCGGCATCGGCGGACGCGTCGAACTGGCGTGGCGCGATGACGACGCCCTGCATCTGCCCGTCGAGATCGCCGGCTTCGCCAGCCGCCGACTGAACCGGGATCTCTACTTCTGGCTCGCCGCGCTCGCCGCGCTGGATCGCCCACGCGACAGCGACTGGTTGAACCACTACCGGGAACTCACCCGGCAGGCGCTACGCCGCTGGCCGGGCCTGAACGCCCGTTATCGGCGGCTGGTCGAGGCCCACCTGGCGCAACGCCCGCAAGCAGACTCACTGCGCGAAGAGGACCGCCTTGCCGAGCAACGCATCCGCGCGGCGCTGCGCCATCCCGAACAGCCCTCGGACGGTCTGCCCGAAACCCGCCGCCCGCCCGCCCCGGTACCCCTGTGGCTACACCCGCACCCGCCCGGCGTGCTCAGCGCGCCACCGGCCCTGCCCGACGGCGAGGAACGCGGTGACGGCGCGCCATCCAAACCAATCGAGGATATCGCCAAACGCCAGGCCGAGCGCGTGCGCATGCCGGAACAGGAGCGCGGCCTGATCACGGTACGCATGGAAAACATCTTCTCGTTCGGGGAGTTCGTCAACGTCGACCGTGGAACGGAAGACGAGGAGGACGCCGAACGCGCCGAACAGGTTGCGCGCGAGCTCGACAAACTCTCGGTCGCGCGGGAACGCAAGGCCAGCGCGATCCGCCTGAAATTCGATCTCGACCTGCCCCCGGAAAGCGCCGACGACCTGATCCTCAGCGACGGCTTGCTGCTTCCCGAATGGGATTGGAAGAAACAGGCCCTGCTCCCCGACCACTGCCGCGTGTTCGAGATGCAGGCCGCCGACGCCACCCCACGCGAACTGCCGCAACGCCTCGAACGCATCGCCCATCGCCTGCGCAACCAGTTCCAGGCGCTTGCCCCGGCGCGCATCTGGCATCGCGCCCAAGCCGACGGCCAGGAAATCGACATCGACGCCTACCTGCGCTACGCCAGCGACCGCGCCGCCGGCCACGGCGTCGGCGCCGACGGCCTGTACCGCGAACTGCGCGCCGGCGCGCGCGACCTCGCCTGCGGCCTGCTCGCCGACCTCTCGCTCTCGACCGACGCCTACATCGACGACCATCACCAGGTGATCGACGTGATCCGGGACTCACTCTACCTGTTTGCCGAAAGCCTGCACGCCACCGGCGACCGCTTCGGCCTGTGGGGTTTCTCGTCGCGCAAGCGCGACCCGATCCGGATACATCAACTCAAGCGCTTCGACGAACGCTACGATGCCGACATACGCGGCCGTATCGACGCCATCAAACCCGGTTACTACACCCGCCTCGGCGCCGGCATCCGCTACCTCGCCCGACAGCTCCAGGACCAAGCCGCCAACCGCCGCCTGCTGCTGATCCTGACCGACGGAAAACCCAACGACCTCGACCACTACGAAGGCCGTCATGGTCTCGAGGACACCCGCCAGGCCGTCATCGAGGCGCGTCGCCTCGGCCTGCAAGCCTTCTGCGTCACGATCGACGAAAAAGGCAACGACTACCTGCCGTGGCTGTTCGGCAATGGCGGCTATGTCGTCATCCGCAACCCCGCCGAACTGCCAAAACGCCTGCCGCTGCTGTATGCCCGCCTGACGCGGGCGGGCGCCACATGAATCCGTGAGGCACGAGTGATCAACGCTCATGACGCAGGGTGACATCACCCAAGATCATGAAAAAAGTCAACTATACTCATCGCCCATGAACTTTCGGATTTTCGATACCGTTCCCCGCGCCCGTGGGCCAGGCGCGGAAGCGAGTCACAGCCCATTCCATGGCGAGTTTCCGCAACGACGCCCACGGGTGCGAGGGACGGTCGCAGTGGCCGAAAATTCATGGGCGGCGGGTATACGAAAAAAGCGCGCCCCGTTGCCGGGAACGCGCTCTTCTCCACGCGATATGACAAGCCGGATCAGCTGCTGCAGTTCTGCTTTGCATCCGTCTTCTTGTCGGCCGAGACCGTGCGGCTCTCAAAAGCCGCCTTGCGCGCCTCTTCCATGCGCTTCTCCATCTCGGCGCGACGTTTTTCCATCTCGGCCATCGCCTGGGCCTGACGCTGCTGCATCTCCTTCAGCATGGCATCACGCTCGGCCTGCGCCTTGGCCATCTCGGCCGAGAAATCCGGCATCGCCGGAGGAGCAGGCGGCGTCGGCGGAGCGAACTGCGGCATCGACGGCGGAGCCGGAGGCGTGGGCGGGGTGAAAGCCGGCATCACCGGCGCGCTGACCACCGGCGCGGCCTGAGCCATCTGCTCGGCCATCTTGCGCTGCGCCTCGACCGCGGCCTGATACGCCTTGGCCTGCGCCTCCTGGTAAGCCTTCGCCTGGGCCTGCATCTGAGCCTTCTGCTCCTCGGTCAGTTGAGGAGCGGCCACCGCCGGCGCCGTGACCAGCGGAGCGGCCACCGCCGGAGCCACCGCATAGGGATAGGGAGCATAGGCCCAATACGGCGCGTCGTAACCATAACCACGCCAACCGTTGTAGCCATAACCCGAACCATAGACATCGCTGCGGGCATGGCCGCTGAAGCTCATGCTGAAGGAACCGTCGACATCGCCGGCGCCGTCACCCCAACCGTTGCCCCAGCCATTACCCCAACCGTTATCGCCCCACCAAGCGTTGGCGGCGCCCGCGCTGCCCAGGGCAGCCAGCGCCACGGCAAGTGCAAGTTTCTTCATGATCCTACCCTCTCGAATTCGTATGCCACGTCCCTGTGCGAAAGTCCTTTCGTTACGCTTTCACGAGAAGGGAGCCACGCCACGCGGCTCCCTTTCTTGCGACTTATTGTGCGGCGGGCGCCGACGGAGCCGCGGGAGCGGCCGGGGCCGCGGGAGCGACCGGAGCCACCGGTGCGACGGGCGCTACCGGCGGTACCGGCGGATAACCATAGCCATAAGGAGCGTAGTACGGGTACCAGCCGTTGTAACCGCGCCAGCCGTTGTAGCCATAGCCCGACCCGTAGGCATCACCGCGACCATGGCCGCTGAAGCTCATGTTAAAGGATCCGTCCACATCACCGGCGCCCCGGCCCCAGCCGTTGCCCCAACCGTTGTTGTAGTAGTCGCCGTAGCCGCCGTCGTTCCATGGACCCCACCAAGCGTTGGCGGAAGCCGATGCGCCGAGTACCACAGCAACCAGAGCTGCCTTTGCGATTGTTTTCATGTTCGTTCTCCTCACAGGGAAGTTGATGTAAGCCGTTTTCGAAGAAAGCCTTTGGTGATACTGCATCCGCTTTCCGTTATTTAATATATAAGCAAATGCTTACAGTTTAAAGTGAATACTTTCTATGTTTCCAGACGAATCGATTGAGTGAATATATGAAGAGGGATCGAAGCCGTATTTTTCAGCGGAAAACCGCGTGCCAGGACAAAAAGCGAGGGCCGGAAAACCCAAGGACTACGCGCCGGTCGCGCCTTCCCATCAGGCGCAACTCTCGTCAGGCAGGCGGAAGACCGCCGTGTCGAAACAGTAGCCTCGGCGCCAACAATAGCCCAGCCATTTCGACAGAAACAGGTTCAAGCGCCACTTGATTTGCAGGGAGGGCGCGCAATAGCCGGCGACCACCGGCAAGGCCTGTTGGCGCAGGTCGAGCACCTCGATCTGCCGCGCGTCATGGTAGAGACGCAGGCGGGCGTCGGGGTCGGCGCGCGAAGAAGCTGCCTCGCCATCGGAAAACAGATAGGTCAGACGCAGCGTGGTGGTATACGGCGTCTGTTCCAGAATGCTCACCTGCAACTCGGCCCCGAGGCTGACGCGCGCGCGCTCCCCCGGCCCACGCTGACGCATGCCCGGCACCAGGCGCGACAGCAGGCGATAGTTCTCCTCGCACAGATCGAGCATCGCGCCGACGGTCGGTTGGCCTGCCAGGATCGCGGGATCGAGCCAGGGATAGGGATGCCGCATGCGGAGAACCTCGGTCGCTTGAAAGATGTATACTCGCCGTCCATGAATTTTCGGCCACAGCGACCGCCCCTCGCACCCGTGGGCGTCGGTGCGGAAACCTCGCCATGGAATGGACGATGACTCGCTTCCACGCCTGGCCCACGGGCGCGAGGAACGGTCTCGAAAAACCGAAAGCCCATGGGCAACGAGTATATTCTGTTGCGCTCGAGTCCGGGAGCGCGGGATCCGTCGGCTCAGGTTTCGGTCTCTGGCGTCTTGGGTTTGTTCTTCGAACCCTTGGGTCGCCCCCGTTTCTTCGGCCGCCCGGGGCCGCGACGCTTGGCGCGGCTTTCTCGGGCCAGGTACTCCTTTTCCCAGCGTTCGCGAAACCGCGCCAGCGCTTGCTCCCATGCGGCGGCTTTCTTCTCCGCCCGCGCCTGCGCCCGTTTCTCGGCATTCCATTGACGCGTCAGCTCGCTCAGTTCGCGCCGCACCGCGGCCAGCTCGCCACGCAGGGCCATCTTTTCCGCCACCGCGCGAGCCGCTTTTTCGCGCGCTTCGCTGACCTGGGCGCGCCGCTTCTCGCGCTCCGCCGACGCGCGACGCTCGGCTTCAGCCAGTTTCCGCTTCAATACAGCGATGGATACCGGCCGACCCCGCCGGGGTTTTTCCTCCGCGATGCAATCGGCGTCCAGCGATAAGGATTCCAATTCTTCACCGTCATTCCCGACGAGCTTTTTCTGTCTATTCATAACTCCACCTTCCCAGAGCAGAGCGTGGCCAAGTCCCCCCGCCCGCCCAGGTCCCTGGGCATCTCAATGATTAAAGATAATTACGGAAGCGCTGAGCGATTCGTGGCATGACGTCTTGCGTCAGAATCGATCAGCACGTCCTTGCGGAGCATCGAAGCTCCAGCGGAAACGCCAATCGGCGATCCGGTAAAGCCCGTGTTCATCCAGCATGGAGAAACCCCACTTTGCCAGACAATGGCTTTCTATACTCGTCGCCCATGAATTTTCGGGTTTTCGAGACCGTTCCTCGCGCCCATGGGCCAGGCGTGAAAGCGAGTCATCGTCCATTCCATGGCGAGTGTCCGCACCGACGCCCACGGGTGCGAGGGGCGGTCGCAGTGGCCGAAAATTCATGGGCGGCGAGTATACAATAGACCGCCGGTCTACAAGGCAAGGCACGGCAACGAGTCTCGATTTAAAGATAAGCCAGGTCCTTGATGAATCGCCGCGTTTGCCAGGACTCGCCCTCGCCGATCGCATAACCGCGAAACCGGACATCCGGAAGGGTCCTTTCCGCGGGGATTATACCGGATCCGGCAAGACGGGCGGCAAAACGCCGCGAACGAAAGGCATGGGGTGCGGAAGACCATCCGGCACGCAGCGAACCGGGAAACGGCTTGCCGCTGCAAATCCCGATGATTCGAGCTTGAAAGCGTTCGATTTCGCATGCGCGACGGGCCATCGGGCAACCCGCCGCGCCCGGGCACGATTACTGCTGCTGCGCTTCCACCTGTTTGC
Source organism: Sedimenticola sp. (assembly GCA_027008705.1). Lineage (GTDB taxonomy): Bacteria > Pseudomonadota > Gammaproteobacteria > Chromatiales > Chromatiaceae > JALSSX01. The sequence continues at coordinate 24,217 of JALVEB010000153.1, forward strand.
GCACCTCGTCCATGTCCAACTCGCCGGCCTTGGTGACGAGTTCGCGGAACGCGGACTCGGGCAGCGCGCCGGCCTCGCTGTAGATGATGATATTGTCACGGAAGATCATCAGGGTCGGGATCGAACGGATGTTGAAATGCGCGGCGATCTCCTGTTCGTCCTCGGTGTTGACCTTGGCGAAGACGATATCAGGGAATTCCTCGGAGACTTTTTCGTAGGTTGGCGCGAAGCTCCGGCAGGGACCGCACCAGGGCGCCCAGAAATCCACGATGACGAAGTTATTGTCGCGCACCGTCTCCTCGAAATTGTCTTTGTTCAGTTCGACCACTGCCACGGTATCTCTCCCGTATATGTTAAAAGCCTAATATTCTAGCATGAATCAACTGCTTACCGCGAGAACGGCGCTTCACGCAATCAGGGAAATCGCGCTTCATTTCGCTTGACGTTTCCTGATTTCAAAGGCTTAGCCCGGAAAATTCATGAATTACACGCGCCCTCGCTGGTTTCTTGTTCTCACGTATCTACTCACCCCTATCTCCCCAGCCAAAGCCATCTGAATAGCGATTCATGGATTGATACCCTGATGGGCCATGGTCTGCAGAAAGCTGGATATACGGCAATAGGCCGGAGCATAGCGCTCCGTACGGAAACAGCCGGAGACCTTTTGCTTCACCTTCGCCATGCGCAGATCCTGCTCAACTCGGTTGTTGGTGAAGGCCACATGAGGATCGAGGGCAAACAAGGGTTTGGGGGGATGGGTGGCAACTCTCTCCTCGCGTCATGATAGGGCGATAGCGCCTCTGCAGTCGGACATAGGCCCTGCCATCAAGACACTTGTCCGGCTTCCGCGAAACCTGCTTGCAGGCCTCCTGCAACAGGCGCTTCAAGTTGCGCGCCCAGGCATAGTCATTGGCGTCGACAATGAACGTCAGCTCCCGCAGCAAATGCGAGCCACACAAGCCATGCCCGCAGTGCGGGCAGGAGAGATAGGAAGCCCAGCAGTCATGAAGGATCGCGCCCCCATAGCGGGGAATGATGCCGATCTCCTCGATGTGCGCATTCCACTACTGAAGATGGCCACCGCTTCCACTGATCGTGACCGCTACACTCACCGGTCCGTCATGAGTGTCAAGACCCGTGTCATGGCAATGGCGCCCACCCGCGACCATCAACCCCGAAGCCTGTTTCGGAGCCGAATGC
>JALVEB010000154.1 GCA_027008705.1 Sedimenticola sp.
TACCGAGAGTCGGACATAGTCGATATGCCGGCCGAAGGGGTCTGTCAGGCGGTGCTGGTTCATAGCGCTTTCCGGATCAGTGGTTGTTGTCGTATTCCCGGTGTCTTGTCTACTCCCCGTGGGGAGCGAGTGGTCGCCTCGTGGTTTCTGTTTTATCGCATGGCAAGTCTATCCGCCAAGTGTAGCAGGCGCGAGCGCCGATGAAATCAACCCAGGTTGAAGCTCAGCGATAGCGTGTCGGATCGGGTATCCCGGCCCGCGCGAAGCCCTCGCGGCGGAAGCGGCAGGAATCGCAGACGCCACAGGCGCGGCCCTTGACGTCGGCCTGGTAGCATGAGACGGTCAGGCCGTAGTCGACGCCCAGCGCGCTGCCGGCACGGATGATCCCGGCCTTGTCCAGCTCGATCAACGGCGCGTGAACCTGGAACTCCGCGCCTTCGACACCCGCCTTGGTGGCGACCCGGGCGAGGCGTTCGAAGGCCTCGATAAAGGCCGGGCGGCAATCCGGGTAGCCGGAGTAATCGACCGCGGTGACGCCGATGAACAGGTCGCGCGCGTCGAGCACCTCGGCGAGGCCCAGCGCGAGCGAAAGAAACACTGTGTTGCGCGCCGGCACATAGGTGACCGGGATGCCCTCGCCCGGCGTCTCCGGCACCGCGATGCAGGCCTCGGTCAGCGCCGAGCCGCCGATGGTATTGAGATCGAGCCGGAGCACGCGGTGCGAGACCGCGCCGAGCGCCTCGGCGACCCGTTCGGCGGCGTCCAGTTCGGCGATATGCCGCTGGCCGTAGTCGAAGCTCAGCGCATGGCAGGCATAGCCGGCATCGCGCGCGATCGCCAGCGTGGTGGCGGAATCGATGCCGCCGGACAAGAGTACGACCGCATTCTTCATCGTCCTGGTTGGTCTCCCCACAGAATCTTATGCAGTTGCAGTTGAAAGCGGACCGGCAGACGGTCCTCGAGTATCCATTCGGCCAGTCGGGCGCCATCGAGCGAGCCGAAGGCCGGCGAGAACAGCAATTCGCAGCGTCCAGCAAGAGCCTCGCGCTGGATGACCGCCCTCGCCCACTCGTAATCGGCGCGGTCGACGAGGACGAATTTCAGCTGGTCGTGCCGGGTCAGTTCGGCGAGGTTCTCCCAGCGGTTGCGCGCCTGCTCGCCGGAGCCCGGGCTCTTGAGGTCCATGACGCGGCTGACGCGGCGGTCGACCGGGGCGATGTCGAAGGCCCCGCTGGTCTCCAGAGAAACCGCGTGGCCGGCCTCGAGCAGCGCGTCGAGCAACGGGATACAACCCGGCTGAGCCAATGGTTCGCCACCGGTGACGACCACATGAAGGGTGTCCTCCGCCGCGACCCGCGCAAGCACCGTATCGAGGGTCATGTTTTCTCCGCCCCTGAAGGCATAGGTGGTGTCGCAGTAACGGCAGCGCAACGGACAGCCGGTCAGGCGCACGAAGACGCTCGGCAGGCCGACCGTGCGCCCCTCGCCTTGCAGCGAGCGGAAGATCTCGCTGACGCGCAACCGCTCCCCGCTGTCCATCAGGGCTTCAGACCGGCGAGTTTCTTGCGCGCCAGCGGCGCCACCGCGCTCGATGGGAAATCATCGACGACCCGCTGTAAGCGCTCGCGCGCCCGGGCCCGGTCCCCGCGGGCAGCCGCGATCAGCCCGGTCTTGAACAAGGCGCCGGGGGCTTTGCTTCCATTCGGATAGCGCGCGATCACGGTCTCGAACGCGCGCGCCGCCGCATCGTATTGCTTCTGGGCGTAGCGGGCCTCGCCGAGCCAATACCAGGCGTTTTCCGCCAACGGCGCCTCGGGATAACGGCGCAGAAAATCCTCGAACGCCGTCGCCGCGCGCGGGAAATCGCGGTTGCGGATCGAGGCGAAGGCTTGGCGGTAGGCGGCATCGGCATCGCCCGCCGGCGGCGTTACGACGGTGGACGTCGCGACCTCGGGCGTCGCGCCCACGCCGTCGGCGCCCTGCCCGGCATCCGCCGGATTTCCGGCGGCGAGCCGGCGCAGGCGTCGGTCCAGATCCTGATAGAGGTCGCGCAGGCGCTGGTCTTGTTGTTTCAGGCGGTACTCGAGCGCGTCGATGCGCCCTTGCTGGCGTTGCACGCTGCGTTCCAGGCGCTGGATCTTCAGCAGTTGCCGGCTGAACACGTCGGCGCGGCGTTCGAGCCGCTCGATGCGCGCGTTTCCGCCGTCGGCGCGCACGCCGCCGACGATGGCCAGGGCCAGCAACGAAACCGCAACGAGACGCCTCATCTCAGTAGACCAGTTCGACGCGCCGGTTCAGCGCCCAGGATTCCTCGTCGTGGCCGAGCGCCACCGGGCGCTCCTCGCCATAGCTGACCACGGTGAGCTGGTTCGGCGGCACGCCCTCGGCCAGCATGAAATCGCGCACCGCGTTGCCACGACGCTCGCCGAGCGCAATATTGTACTCGCGCGAACCGCGCTCGTCGGTATGGCCTTCGAGGGTCAGGGCGACGTCCGGATGGGCGAGCAGATAGGCGACATGGGCGCGTAAAATGTCGACAAACTCCGGGCGGATCTCGGCGCTGTCGAAGTCGAAGTAGATCACCCGCTTCGACAGCAGGCTGTCGGGATTGTCCAACGGGTTTCCGGTCCACTCGCCGGGCTGGCGCGCGCCACGGGTCTCGGCGCCCTGCCCGGCCTCCGAGTCGCCGCCGGGTCGGCCAGCCGTGGTGCCGTCGACCACCTCGGCGCCGCCGTGCCCCTCGGGCTTGACGCCACCACCGCTTTCACAGCCGCCGATGAGCAGGGCCAGGGCCGCGAGCAGCGGCAGCCACAGAGGATAGGGTTTCATTTCGTCGTTTCTCCATTCGGTTGGCGTTCGATCGGCGACCAGGCCGGTTCGCGCACGTCGCCGCGCTGCGTCGCCAGTCGCTGCTTGACGCTGCCGTCGACGCTGACTGTCGCCAGCAGGCCGCGATTGCCGCGCTCGGCGGCGTAGATGAGGATGCGCCCGTTCGGCGCGAAGCTCGGGGATTCGTCCAGCGGGCCATCGCTGAGCACGTCGAGACGGCCGCTGGCAAGGTCCAGTACGCCGATGCGGAAATCCTGTCCGACCTGGGTCACCATGACCAGCTTGCGTCCATCCGGCGAGAACGAGGCGCGCGCGTTGTAGCGTCCTTCCCAGGTGACGCGCTCGGGCCGCCCGCCATCGAGGCGCACGCGGTAGATCTGCGGCCGGCCACCGCGATCCGAGGTGAACACCAGGCTGCGTCCGTCCGGCGCGAAGGCGGCTTCGGTATCGATCGCCCAGTGGCGCGTGACCCGGGTCAGCTTGCGCGTCGCCAGATCCATCAGATAGATGTCCGGGTTGCCGTCCTTCGACAAGGTCATCGCCAGCTTGCGCCCGTCCGGCGACCAGGCCGGGGCGCCGTTGATGCCCTTGAAGGCGGCGACACGCCGGCGCCGGCCGCTTTGAACCTCCTGCACATAGATCGCCGGGCGGCCACGCTCGAACGAGACATAGGCCAGGCGACGCCCGTCCGGAGACCAGGCCGGCGACATCAGCGGCTCGTTGGACGAGACGATGCGCTGCGCGCCGTAGCCGTCGGAGTCGGCGACATACAGCGACGACCGGGTCTTGCCGTCACCAAGCCGGGTCGCGGTGACGTAAGCGATGCGCGTGGCGAACACCGACGGCTCGCCGATCAGCTTCTCATAGACGATGTCGGCGATGTGGTGGGCGCTGGCGCGCAGGTCGGCGGCGCTGGATTCGAGTTCGTAGCCGGCGATCGTCTCTCCCTTGTAGACATCCAGCAGTTCGAAGCGAAGGCGGTAGCGTCGCGGCGCGAGATCGGCGATCTCGCCGACCACCAGGTAGTCTTGCCGCAACACCCGCCAGTTCTGGAAATCGACCTCGCCGCGGCCGGCCGGCTGGGTCGGCATCGCCTTCTCGGGCAAGGTCTCGAAACGTCCGGAACGCGCCAGATCGTTGCGGATCACCGCCGCCACGTCCTGTGGCAACGGCGCCGAACCGAGGTGACGGAACGGCACCACCGCGACCGGCAGCACGCCTTCCGCGCCCTCGGTGATCTCGATGCTCAGGGCGGCCGGCGCGAGCGGACTCCACAGCCACGCCACGGCGGCGATCAGAAGCAGCCATGGCCTGGTCCACGAGCGCTTGCCCGACAAGGATCGGTGCGGATAATGAGGAACAGTCTGCATATTATTTGTCGGGATCGAAGATCAACTCCAGTTCATTGAACCTGGCGCGCAACACCGGGTCTTGCGGCACCGGCAAGGGCTCGGCCTTGTAGACCGCCTGTACCACCGAACGGTCGAAGGCGCCGTTGCCGCTGCCGTGCACGATGCGCACGCTGCCGGGGACGATAGTACCATTTCCCACCAGTCGGACCCGCACCGTGCAACGCAGCCCGCGCAGGCTGTCCGGTGGGCGAATCCATGAGCGCGTGATGCGTTTCTGGATCAGGCCGATATAGCGATTCAGCTCACGCGCGTTGAGTTCGCCGGCGATCTCGGCTTCCAGCGCCTGTTGCATGGCGCGTTCCTCGGCGGCGCGGCGCGCGGCCTCGGCCTTGCGTTTCTTCTCGGCCTCGAGTCTACGCTTGCGCTCGGCCTCCGCCTTGCGCTTTTTCTCGGCCTCGAGTTTACGCTTGCGCTCGGCCTCCGCCCTGCGCTTTTTCTCGGCCTCGAGCCGGCGCTTGCGCTCGGCCTCCGCCCTGCGCTTTTTCTCGGCCTCGAGCCGGCGCTTGCGCTCGGCCTCCGCCCTGCGCTTTTTCTCGGCCTCGAGTTTACGCTTGCGTTCGGCCTCCGCCCTGCGCTTTTTCTCGGCCTCGAGCCGGCGCTTGCGCTCGGCCTCCGCCCTGCGCTTCTTCTCGGCCTCGAGCCTACGCTTGCGCTCGGCCTCGGCCTTGCGTTTCTTCTCGGCCTCGAGTCTGTGTTTGCGCTCGGCGTCGGCCTGACGCTGTTTCCGGGCCGCGAGCGCGTGTTGACGTTCCCGCTCCGCCTTGCGTGGTTGCGCCGGTTCGACGATGCGCGCCTGGATGACCGGGCCATCGCCTCGTTGCACCGCGGGTTTCTGCTTCCAGTCGATGCCGACAATCAGAAACGCGATCAGGCCGATATGGAACAGGATCGCCAGCAGCAGCGCCAGCGGGTTGTTGCGCAGCAACTGCCACATCGTCTACCGCACCGGGTCGGTGGAGAGCCCGACCGAGGCCGCGCCACCCGCCTGCATCAGGGTCATCGCGCGCACCACTGCCTCGTAGGGGACGCGCCGGTCGGCGCGCACCACGAAGGGCTGCTTCGGGTTGCGCGTCAGCACCTGGGCCACGCGCCGCGTCAATTCGTCGTCGGCGACCGGTTCTCGCGGCTGTTCGCCGATGCTGATGTAGCGCCGGCCTTCGGCATCGACGCTGACGACCACCGGTTCGTCGAGGTTCGGGTCCAGCGGCTCGGCGTCGGCGCGCGGCAGTTCGACCCGAACGCCTTGATTGATCAGCGGCGCGGTGATCATGAAGATGATCAGCAGCACCAGCATGACATCGATGAACGGCACGACGTTGATCTGCGCCATCGGCCGGTGAGTCTTGCGCCGCCGGCTCATGTCGTGCTCCTGTGCGCGCGGCGCTGGAGGATGTTGGTGAACTCCTCGGCGAAGTCATCGTAACGGCCATGCAAGCGCTCGACCTCGTTGGCGAAGCGATTGTAGGCGACCACCGCCGGAATCGCCGCGAACAGCCCCATCGCGGTGGCGATCAGCGCTTCGGCGATGCCCGGCGCCACCATCGACAGCGTGGCCTGACGCACGTTACCGAGCGCCATGAACGAGATCATGATGCCCCATACGGTGCCGAACAGCCCGACATAGGGGCTGGTCGAACCGACGGTCGCGAGCAGCGACAGGTATTGTTCCAGCCGGTCCAGCTCGCGGCTCAGGGCGACATGCATCGCGCGGCGCGCGCCCTCGACCATGGTCGTCGGGTCGATGCCCTGGGTGTCGCGCAGGCGCACGAATTCGCGGAAACCGGCGGTGAACACGCTGGCCATGCCGACCGCCTCGCTCGTTTGACGTTCGATCTCACGGTACAACCTGCCGAGGTCGCCGCCACCCCAGAAGTGCGCTTCGAACGCGCGTGCTTCGCGCTGCGCGCGCCGCAACACCCGCCAGCGGTCGAAGATCGCGGCCCACGAGAGCAGCGAGGCGAGCAACAACAACAACAAAACCACCTGTACCGGCAGGCTGGCGCCGACGATCAGATGAACGAACGACAGATCGGTGCTCATGGGCTCTCGCTCTCCGGGGGAAACAACCCGGCGGCGATCTCGGCGGGCAACGCGGTGGGCCGGAAGCGCATGGCGTCGACGCAGACGATGCCGACCTCGGCCTCGCAGATCAGGGTCTCGTCGGCCGGTCGCGTGATGCGCTGGAGGAAGCGCAGCGAGGCGCGCCGGCCGCGTTCGGCGCGGCTGTCGACCCGCAGTTCATCGTCGAAACGGGCCGGCGCACGGTAGTCAACGCGCAAGCCCCGCACCACGAACAATACTCGCAAGCGTTCGCGCAGTTCCCGCTGCGAGAATCCCAGTTTGCGCAGCCACTCGGTGCGCGCGCGCTCCATGAAGCGCAGATAGTTGGCATGATAGACCACGCCGCCGGCATCGGTGTCTTCGTAATACACCCGCACCAGGAAACTGAAACCATCCATTGTCGACCAGAACCGCCTGCTCTCGCTGTTTGCCAAGGAGCCATAGGATACAGACTCGACGGGCGGCTGCGAAGTCCGGCGTTGCCGCGTTCAGCGCCGGCGGGCGATCAGGATGGCGCGTTTCGGCGCCGGGTAACCTTCCACCGTGCGTTCGGGGTCTCCCGGATCCAGACACTGGGCGAGGGATTCGAATCGCATCCATGCGGTGGCGCGCTGTTCGTCACAGGTGGTTGCGGTGATATCGACGACGCGCGGTTGGCGCAGGCCGATGCGCCGGCACCAGCGTTCGAGCAAGCCACAGCTGGGAAGAAACCAGACGTTGCGCATGCGCGCATAACGCCCTTCGGGCACCAGTACCCGGGTTTCGTCGCCGTCGACGACCAGGGTTTCGAGCACCAGTTCCCCTCCGGGACGCAGCAGGCCGGCGAGTTGCCGCAGGTGGTCGATCGGCGAGCGTCGATGGTAGAGCACGCCCATCGAGAACACGGTGTCGAAGCCGCCGAGGCGGGCGGGCAGATCTTCGATACCGAGCGGCAGCAGGTGGACCGGCGCGGCGCCGATGAAGTGTCGGATCGCGGCGAACTGGTAGAGGTAGAGTTCGCTCGGGTCGATGCCGATGACGTGACGCGCTCCGGCGCCGGCCATGCGCCAGAGGTGATAGCCGTTGCCGCAGCCGACATCCAGCACCAGGCGTCCATGCAGCGGTTGGATGTGCGGTGCCAGGCGTCGCCATTTCCAGTCGGAACGCCATTCGCTGTCGATATGGATGCCATGCAGTTCGAACGGCCCCTTGCGCCACGGATGCAAACCTTGCAGTTTGCGCGTCAGCTCTTCGCGCATGGCGGCGTCGAGCGGCGCGCGCCCGACTACGCCGACCCGGTCGGCATCGAGGCGCGCCTCGCCCGCGGGCGGCGGTGGCAGCGAGGCGAGCAGCGCGCGCCAGCGTTCGCGGTCTCCGTGCGGGCGCGACCACCAGCGCGCGGGGAGGGTATCGGGCAGTCGCCCGGCCCATTCGGCCAATGGGGTTTCCCGCAAAGCCGCATGCAGGCTGTCGAGCCTCAGGATCTCCATGCGAGGTAACGATTCCGCATAGTCATATATACTCGTCGCCCATGAATTTTCGGATTTTCGAGACCGTTCCTCGCGCCCGTGGGCCAGGCGCGGAAGCGAGTCATAGCCCATTCTATTTCTATGGCGAGTTTCCGCAACAACGCCCATGGGTGCGAGAGGCGGTCGCAGTGGCCGAAAAGTCATGGGCGGCGAGTATCAAACAGGGGTAACTGCTCAGATCACCGTTGAAATAACCATTATTGAACGCAGAGCCGGCGCATTTCAGCGGTTCGCTGAGTCGTTACCATGCGAGCAGCGAGACGAAGTTGAAGCACTGAAACCAGCATTGCACCCGCCCAAAGCCAGCCTCGGCAAGGCGCTGACGATGGTGCTCGAGGGTCTCCGGGAACAGCACCTTGTCCAGGGCCTCGCGCTTGGCGGCGATCTCGAGTTCGCTGTAGCCGTTGGCGCGTTTGAAGTCGTGGTGCAGCTCGATCATCTCCTCGGCGACCGCCGGCGGTTGGAAGCGGATCTTCTCGGAAAGCAGGAACAGGCCGTCGGGCCGTAAACCAGCGCGCACGCGACGCAGCAGCGCGAGGCGTTGCTCCGGCGGAATGAACTGAAGGGTCAGGTTGAGCATGACGAGCGAGGCGTCTTCGATCTCGATGTCGCGGATGTCGGCATGACGCCATTCGGGTTGCGGCTGTAGCCCGCGGTGGCGTTCACGGCAGCGGCGGATCATGGCTTCGGCGTTGTCGACCGCGATCAGGCGGTAGTCGGCATGCGGCGCGCCGTCGATCACGGCGCGGCTGGCGGCGCCGAGCGAACAGCCGAGATCGTAGACCCGCGCGCCCCGCGCCACATGACGTCGCGCGATCAGGCGGATGCCGTCGAGCATCATGCCGTAGCCGGGCACCGAGCGACGCAGCATGTCGGGAAACACCGCCGCGACGGCTTCGTCGAACTGGAAATCGCGATGGTCGCGGGGGCGCTGGAACAGGGTGTCGCGCTTGCTGTTCATCCGTTCATGGCGGGCTGAAACAGGCGCTGGAAATTCTCGCCGCTGGCTTCGATCAGCGCATCGACCGGCATCTCGCGCAGCTCGGCGACGCATTCGGCGACATGGCGTACCCAGCCGGGCTGATTGGGCTTGCCACGGTGCGGCACTGGAGCCAGGTAGGGAGAATCGGTTTCGATCAACAGGCGTTCCAGCGGCACGCGGCGGGCGACCTCGCGCAGATTGTTGGCGTTGCGGAAGGTGACGATGCCGGAGAACGAGATAGAAAAGCCAAGCGCCATCGCCTGTTCAGCCATCTCCCAGGTCTCGGTGAAGCAGTGCATCACCCCGCCGACCTCTTCGGCGCCCTCCTCGCGCAGGATGCGCAGGGTGTCCTCGCGCGCGTCGCGGGTGTGGATGATCAACGGTTTGCCCGCCGCGCGCGCGGCGCGGATATGGACGCGGAAGCGCTCGCGCTGCCAGTCGAGATCGCCGTCGGCGCGGAAGTAGTCGAGGCCGGTCTCGCCGATCGCGACGTTTTTTGGGTGCGCCGCAAGCTCGACCAGCCGCGCGATATCCGGTTCTTCACGATCACGGTCGCACGGGTGCACACCGACCGAGACCGAGATGTCCGGCTCGGGTTCGACCAGGGCGAGCATCGCCGGGTAGTTTTCGAGGTCGATCGAGACGCACAGCATGTGGCCGACGCCCTGCTCGCGGATGTGCGCGAGCAAGCCGTCGAAACCGCCATGCGGGGCGGCGTCGATGCGATCGAGGTGGCAGTGGGAATCGACCAGCATCACATCGTATGGGTGGCTTTTTCGGATTTCAGCAGGCCGCCGAGCAGGGTTTCGATCTTGTTGCGCGCCTTGCCGGCGTCCTGCTCGCTGAACTGCACGCCGATGCCGGGCGAACGGTTGCCCTCGGCGCCGACCGGGGTCAGCCAGACGATCCGCCCGGCGACCGGGATGCGTTCGGACTCTTGCATCAGCGTGAGCAGCATGAAGACCTCCTCGCCAAGGCGGTATTTCTTGGTCGTCGGGATGAACAGGCCACCGTTCTCGACGAAGGGCATGTAGGCGGCATAGAGCACCTGCTTGTCCTTGATTGTCAGCGACAGGATGCCCTGTCGCGCCTGCGCCGGACCCAATGCCATGGTGTCACCTCCTTTGCAATGTGGTGGATTCGATCAACAGCCGCTCGAACAGCAGTTGCCGGTTCAGTTGCCGCGCGAGTTCCGTGGCGAGCCGGGCGACTTGGTCGAGCAAGCGATGCAGCCTGGCCAAGTCTAGCGTTTTGGCCAGGGCTTGCAAGTCGTCTCGCCGATCGGGGTTGAACAGGCGCGGCGGCGCCGCACTGACCGCCAGCGCGGCGAGATCGAGCAGCCAGCCGCGCCACCACAGGCTCAACCAGTCGTCATCCAGCGTCAGCCACTCCTCGGCGACCGCGACCGGATCGGCGCGCCGGCGCGCCACCGCCAGCCAGCTCGTCAGCGCCCGCGCGCGCCGCTCCAGACGCGCCGCATCGAGCTGCGCGCGCGCGCGCAGCGGCGCGCCGGCGCAGACCGCCAGCGCGATGGCGGCCTGGTCGGCATCGCCGGCAAGCCATGCGAGCACCTCCGGGGTCGCCCCGGGGGCGGGAAAGTCCAGCGCCTGACAGCGGCTTCGGATGGTCGCCGGCAGACGCTCCGGGTTCGAGGAAGCCAGTATCAGCACAGCGTCGCCGACCGGCTCTTCCAGAGTCTTCAGAAAGGCGTTGGCGGCGGCGCTGTTCATCGCCTCGGCCGGGTGCAGCAAGACCAATTGGTGCTCGCCGAGCTGCGGCCGGCTGATGTTGTGGTCACAGAATGCGCGCACGCGGTCGACGGTGATCGCCTTGCCCGGCTCCGGCGGCGCGATGCGCCGCAGATCCGGGTGGGTGTCGGCGAGGCGCAGGCGACAGCTGCGACAGCGACCGCATGGCGCGCCCTCGTCGCCTGGCGCCTGGCACAGCAGGCCGGCGGCAAGGCGCTCGGCGAAATCCTGCTTGCCGACGCCCGCCGGGCCGCGCAACAGCAGCGCGTGCGGCAGATGTCCGGTTTCGCGCGCGCGCCACAGGCGCGTCCACTGCGCGCCTTGCCAGGGCAATACGGGCGATGCGCTCATCCCTTCCCCTCGCGCGCGACAATCTCTTCGAGACAGGTGCCGATCGCGCGTTGCACCTCGGCCAGTGGGCGGCTGGCGTCAATCACGCGGATGCGTTCGGGCTCGCGTTCGGCCAATACCAGATAGCCGGCGCGCACGCGCTCGAAGAACGCGCGTTGCTCACGCTCGAAGCGATCCGGCGCCGATCGCTGTCCGGCGCGCTCGAGGCCGAGCTCAACGGGCACGTCGAGCAGTAAGGTCAGGTCCGGCTTCAGGCCACGCTGGACCAACTGTTCGAGCGCGCCGATGGTCTCTTCGCCGAGTTGCCGGCCGTGGCCCTGGTAGGCGTAGGAAGCATCGGTGAAGCGGTCGCACAGCACCCAACGGCCGGCGGCCAGCGCCGGACGGATGATCTCGTGCAGATGTTGCGCGCGCGCGGCGAACATCAGTAACAGTTCGGTATCGGCCGCCATCTCCAGATGCTTGAATCCGAGCAGCATCTCACGCAGCGCTTCGCCGAGTTCGGTACCACCCGGCTCTCGGGTACGCACGCTGTCGATGCCGCGCGCGGCCAGCCATTCGGCGATGAAGGCGATGTTGCTGCCCTTGCCGGCGCCCTCGATGCCTTCCAGGGTGATGAACCGCGCCCGACTCATCGGTGCGCGCGCCGTTTCAGCTGGTATTTGCGCACCGCGCGATTGTGTTCCTTCAGCGTCGCCGAGAACTGGTGACTGCCGTCGCCGCGCGCGACGAAGTACAGCGCCTTGCCCGGCGCCGGGTGCAATGCGGCGAGAATCGCGTCCTTGCCCGGCAGGCAGATCGGGGTCGGCGGCAGTCCGGCGCGGGTGTAGGTGTTGTACGGGGTATCCCGGCGCAGGTCGCGACGGCGGATGTTGCCGTGATAGCGATCGCCCATGCCGTAGATCACGGTGGGATCGGTCTGCAGTTTCATGCCCTTGCGCAGGCGACGCACGAAAACGCCGGCGATTTGCGCCCGTTCGGAGGCCTTGCCGGTCTCTTTCTCGATGATCGAGGCCATGATCAATGCCTCGTAGGGGTTCTTGTACGGCAGAGCCTTGTCACGCTGCTCCCAGGCGCGGGCGAGGAAGCGGGCCATCTCGTCATGGGCGCGCTTGAGCAGCGCGGTATCCGCGAGACCGCGGGGAAAGGCATAGGTCTCGGGCAGGAAGCGTCCCTCCGGGTGTTCGCCGGGGTGGCCGATACGGCGCATCACATCGGCCGCATCGAGGTCTTTCAGACGGTGTTCGAGTACCGGGTCGGCGGCGAGGTGTTCGAGCAGGTCGCGGAAACGCCAGCCCTCGATGATGGTGAAATGGTAGTTGGTGACCCTGCCGGAGACCAGTTGGTCGAGCAACTGGGCCGGGGTCGCGCCGGCGATGATGTGGTATTCGCCGGCCTGGATGCGGTTGGCCTGACCCCGCTGGCGCGCGAGCAGTTTCAGAAAGAGCGCGTTGTCGATGACGCCACGCGCTTCGAGGCGGCGCGCGAGCCGGCCGAGCGAGGTGCCGGGTTCGACGGTGAGATCGAGGCCGTTGTCCGGGAGATGCAGTGGCCGCAGCGCAAAGTCTTGGTATTGCAGATAGTACCAGCCTCCGAGCAATGCTCCGACCAGCAACAAGAGGCCGAGCAGGCGGCCGATCATCGCGCGCCCTCCCCACCGCGAGCCAACGCGCGCGCGGCCGCGATCAGCGCGCGTGGAAAGGCCCGTGGCGCATAGCGCCGGCCGTCGAGCTCGGCCACCGGCCACAGGCCGATGAGGCTGTTGGAGAGCAACAGTGCGTCGGCCCGCTGGAGATCGGTGGGATCGAGCGGCGTGATCTGGACCTCGAAGCCAAATCGCGCGGCCAAGGCGGGAAGGCGCGCGCGCATCACTCCGGCCACGCCGCAGGCGTCCACCGGCGGTGTGCGCAGGCGCTGGCCGTCGAGCACGAACAGGTTGCTGAGGGTGCCTTCGACGACCTGGCCCGTGCTGTCGCGCATCAGGCCCTCGGCGATGTCGTCCTCACTCCACTCGGCGCGCGCGATGACCTGTTCGAGCCGGTTCAGGTGCTTCAGGCCGGCCAGCGCCGGGTTGCGGCCAAGCCGCGTCGCGCACCAGCGCGCGCGCACACCGTCCCGCCACCAGACCTCGGGGTAGTCGGGAAACGGATGGTGGGAGATCAGTCGGCTCGGGTGGGGGTCGGCCGGGGGACGGTAGCCGCGCCCACCGGTTCCGCGGGTGACGATCAGTTTGAGTACGCCGTGCTTCAACGACGCGGCATGGGTGACAAGGCGCGCGCGCAGCCTGTCGCGCCCGGCTAGCGGGATCGCCAGCCGCCGGCAGCCTTCGTCAAGGCGTTGCAGGTGGTCATCGAGCAACACCGGGATACCCTTGTGGACGGCGATGGTCTCGAACAGGCCGTCACCATAGTGCAGACCGCGATCGGCCGCGTCGATGCAGGTGTCGGGCTCGGGCCGCTGGGCGCCACCGCCGCGGATCCCTGTCATCCCGGCACGCGACCGCTCAGCCCGTGAAGCGGCGAAACACCACGGTGCCATTGGTGCCGCCGAAGCCGAAGGAATTCGATATCGCGATGTCCAGCTTCATCTCGCGCGCGGCGTTCGGTACATAGTCGAGATCGCATTCCGGATCCGGGTTCTCGAGGTTGATCGTCGGCGGCACCACTTGATGATACAGGGCAAGGATCGTAAACACCGCCTCGGCGCCGCCGGCCGCACCGAGCATGTGACCGGTCATCGATTTCGTCGAGCTGACACAGAGCTTGTAGGCATGATCGCCGAACGCACCCTTGATGCCCTTGGTTTCGGCGACGTCACCGGCCGGGGTCGAGGTGCCATGGGCGTTGATGTAGTCGACCTGGCCGGTATCGATACCGGCGTCTTGCAAGGCCAACAGCATGCAGTCGCGCGCGCCCTCTCCGTTCGGCGGCGGCGAGGTCATGTGATAGGCATCGGAGTTCATGCCGCTGCCGATGATCTCGGCGTAGATGCGCGCGCCACGCGCCTTGGCGTGCTCCAGTTCCTCGAGGATCACGATGCCGGCGCCGTCGCTGAGCACGAAACCGTCGCGATCGCGATCCCACGGCCGGCTGGCGCCTTCCGGATCGTCGTTGCGCGACGACAGCGCGCGCGCCGCGGCGAAGCCGCCCAGGCCGGTCGGCGTGGTCGCGCGCTCGGCGCCGCCGGCGATCATCACGTCCATCGAGCCGTTGCGGATCATGCGCATCGCCTCGCCGATGTTGTGCGTGCCGGTGCTGCACGCCGAGACGATGCAGATGTTCGGCCCCTTCATGCCGTATTTGATCGACAGGTTGCCGGCGACCATGTTGGCGATATTGGCCGGCACGAAAAACGGCGATATCTTGCGCGCCCCCCCCTTCAGAAAGGCGGCGTAACCAGCTTCTACACCGCCGATGCCACCGATGCCGGAACCCACCGCGACGCCCATGCGGTGGGCGTTCTCGTCGGTCACCTCCAGGCCGGAATCGGCCATTGCCTCCATCCCTGCCACCATACCATAGTGGATGAAGGCGTCCATCTTGCGCGCTTCTTTCTTCGGGATGAATTCCGTGATATCGAAGTCGTAGATCGGGCCGCCAAAGCGGGTGCTGAAGGTCGAAACATCGAAATGGGTGATCGGCTTGATACCGCTCTTTCCCGCTACGATATTCTCCCAGCTTTCCTTGGTATTGTGGCCGACGGGCGCGACCATGCCCAAGCCGGTTACTACTACGCGTCTGCCTGACATATGGATGTAGCCCTATGGAATCTGGAGATGAAGGGGAATGGAGGTCACGGGACAATACGGAAAGGCCAAGTCAGCCCTACCGCCTGGCGGACGAGAATGCCCGGGAACCGGCGCGTGGGAGCGGTCTCACCGCCGCGCCGGATCGCCCGCCAGCCTTGCCGGGCGGTCTTCCGTGATCAGCTCAGGTGTTCCTTGATGTAATCGACCGCGGCCTGCACGGTGGTGATCTTCTCGGCTTCTTCATCGGGGATCTCGGTTTCGAATTCTTCTTCCAGCGCCATGACCAGTTCCACGGTGTCGAGCGAGTCAGCGCCGAGGTCGTCGACGAAGGAGGCCTCCATCGTGACTTCGTCTTCTTTCACCCCAAGTTGCTCTACTACGATTTTTTTAACTCGATCTTCGATGTCGCTCATGTTCGTGTATTCCTCAATGGATATGGAAACGGGTTTTACCTGGACTGCTGCATCAACCCGACGGCGTCAGGCCGCTGATGATCGTTGCGAGCTTCCCCAATTACGCGTTACCCGCGTATTTTATGCATAAACGCGTGCCGATACAAAGAAAAAACGGCCTTGCGGCACGGCTGGATAAGAACCATTTTTTTTCTTTGTTTTCAATTGGATGAAAGAAAGATTTACGACCCCATGTACATCCCGCCGTTGACGTGCAGGGTTTCGCCGGTGATGTAAGCCGCCCGCGAAGAGGCCAGGTAGCAAACCGCGTGCGCGATATCCTCCACCGCGCCCAGGCGTCCCAGTGGGATGCTGGTCAGCAGTGCTTCGCGTTGTTCTTCGCCAAGAGCGCGGGTCATATCGGTGTCGATGAAGCCTGGCGCGACCGCGTTCACCGTGATCCCGCGGGAGCCGACTTCGCGCGCCAATGATTTGGTGAAACCGACAAGGCCGGCCTTCGCCGCGGCGTAGTTCGTCTGGCCTGGGTTGCCCGTGGCGCCGATCACCGAGGAGATGCTGATGATGCGGCCTTCGCGTTGCTTCATCATGCCGCGCAGCACCGCTTTCGACATTCGGTATACCGAGCCGAGATTGGTATCGATGACGGCCTGCCAATCGTCATCCTTCATCCGCATCAGCAGGTTGTCACGCGTGATGCCCGCGTTGTTGACCAGAATCGCGGGAGCGCCGAATTCCGCGGTAACGGCTTTGACGACCTCGGCGATGGAGTCCGGCTCGGTGACGTCCAGACGCATGCCGCGACCCGGGACGCCAAGCCCGGCGAGGTACGCCGAGATGGCTTCCGCGCCTGGATCGGAAGTCGCTGTGCCGATGACGAGGGCTCCCTCTTTGCCGAGCTGGGTCGCGATCGCCCGACCGATCCCACGACTGGCGCCGGTGACCAGCGCGATCTTTCCATCAAGCATGGCTTGCCTCCAAGGCTTTTTCGAGGCTGGCCGTATCGAACACCGCCAGCGCGTTCAAGGATTTGTCGATGCGTTTGCACAGTCCGGTGAGAACCCGGCCGGGTCCGGCCTCGAGCAGGGTGCTTGCCCCCTGGTCACGCATCGTAGTTACGGTTTCGACCCAGCGCACCGGTTGGTGGAGCTGTTCCACCAGACGTTGGGCGATCGCCGTCGGATCGCTTTCGGCGGCAACCGAAACATTGTGCAATACGGGCACCCTTGGGGGGGCTAGCGTCACCCCGGCGAGGGCTTCCGCCAAGCGCTCGGCGGCGGGCCGCATCAAGGAACAATGCGACGGCACGCTGACCGGAAGTGGCAGAGCGCGCCTGGCTCCCGCCGCCTTCGCGGCTTGCATGGCGCGTTCGACGGCGGAGCGGTCACCGGCGATGACGACCTGCCCCGGGGCGTTGAAGTTCACAGCTTCGACGACCTCGTCTCCGGCGGCTTCATCGCAGAGCTGTCGTACCTGATCGTCGTCGAGACCGAGGATCGCCGCCATTGCGCCGCTGCCCTCGGGAACGGCCTCCTGCATGTAGCGGCCACGCAGGCGTACGATTTCGACCGCGTCCGCGAACGAAAGTACACCGGCGGCGACCAGCGCACTGTATTCACCCAGGCTGTGGCCCGCCATCACAGCCGGCATGCCCCCCCCTTGCTCCCGCCAGACCCGCCAGCTGGCGATCCCGGCGGCGAGCATGGCGGGTTGGGTGTTTTCGGTCTGGTTCAATTGCTCGATCGGCCCTTCCGAAATCAGCCGGCCGAGGTCGAAACCGAGCCGGTCGGAAGCTTCCTCGAAGGTTTGTCGGACCACGGGATGGCCGGCCGCGAGATCGCTCAGCATGCCGACGGATTGCGATCCCTGTCCGGGGAACAACATGGCGATTTTCGATGACATGGACGTTACTTCGTTACAGGATGAGAAGAAACAGACATGGAAGTATCCTGTGGGCGTGGGCCGGCGTGCGCGCTTGTCGCCCGGCCCGATCAAACAGCCCCGTTCGACGGACGATCAATACCTTGCGAGTACCGATCCCCAGGTGAATCCACCGCCAAAGGCCTCCATCAACAGCAGTTCTCCGCGCTGGATGCGCCCATCCCTGACTGCGGCGTCCAGCGCCATCGGCACCGAGGCCGCCGAGGTGTTACCGTGCTTGTCGACGGTGACGACCACCCGATCCAGCGACATGCCGAGCTTGCGCGCGGTCGCGTTGATGATGCGGATATTGGCTTGATGAGGAATCAGCCAGTCGATGTCGGATTTGTGCAGACCGGCATCGTCCAGGGTTTCGTCGACGATGCGTCCCAAGGTGTTGACGGCCACGCGGAAGACCTCGTTGCCACGCATTTGCAGATAGGCTTCGCCGTCGCGCACCTTTTCCGGTCGGCTCGAGACACCGTAGGGCACATACAGCAGCTTTTCATAAGCGCCATCGGCATGCAGGCGGGTGCTGAGGAGGCCGGGCTCGTCGCTGGCCCCCAATACCACGGCTCCGGCGCCATCGCCGAAGAGCACGCAGGTGCCGCGGTCGCTCCAGTCGACGATGCGTGACATGCATTCGGCGCCGACCACCAAGGCGGTCCGGGCCGCGCCCGAGCGAATCATGCTGTCAGCGACCGAGGTGGCGTAGATGAAGCCGGTACAGACCGCCTGGACGTCGAAGGCCGGGCAACCGTGGATATCCAGGCGCTGTTGCAGCAGGCAGGCGGTACTCGGAAAAACCCGGTCCGGCGTGGTGGTCGCCACGATGATCAAATCGATGTCGCCGGGTTCGATGTCGGCGGCACCGAGGGCATTGCGCGCGGCGCTTTCGGCAAGATCGACGGTGCTTTCCCCGTCGGCCACGATACGCCGTTCCTCGATGCCGGTGCGCTCACGAATCCATTGGTCGCTGGTATCGACGATCTTTTCGAGATCGGCGTTGGTCAGCACCTTGTCGGGCAGATGGCTGCCGGTACCGAGAATGCGGGAATGCATCAAGCTGTTCCTCCGGCGAGCTGTCGCTCTACCTGGCAGGTGATCCGGGCGCCGATGTCCTTTTCGACCTCTTCCTGGGCGATCCGCAAGGCGTTGGTGAAGGCCAGCACGTCGGCGCCGCCGTGGCTCTTGATCACGATGCCACGCAGACCGAGCAGGCTGGCGCCATTGTAGCGGCGCGGGTCCAACGTTTTTTGGAACTCGCGCAATACCGGCAGGGCCAGGAACCCTCGCAACTTACGCGCCAACGAAGCCCTGAAGCCCTTGTCGAGCTGATGCCGGACCAGCCTGGCGACGCCCTCGCTGGCTTTCAGCGCGACATTGCCGACAAAGCCGTCCGTAACCACCACGTCCACGTCGCCGGTGTAGATATCGTCCCCTTCGACATAGCCCACATAGTTCAGCGTGCTCTTCGACAGGATCGCGTGAGCGGCCTTGACCTGTTCGTTGCCCTTGATCTCCTCCTGACCGATGTTCAGCAATCCGACCCGGGGCGAGGCGAGGTCGTCGACCAGCGACACCAGTTCGGAGCCCATGACCGCGAATTGAAACAGGTGGTTCGCGGTGCTGTCGACATTGGCGCCCAGATCCAGCACCCAGGTGTGCCCTTTCAACGACGGGATCGCGGTGATGATGGCTGGTCTTTCGATATGCGGCAGCATCTTCAGGACGAACCGCGCGGTGGCCATCAACGCACCGGTATTGCCCGCGCTGACGCAGGCATCGGCCTCGCCCTGCTTGACCAGGTCGATCGCAACGCGCATCGAGGAGTCCTTTTTCCCACGGAGCGCCTTCGACGGCGGTTCATCCATCCCCACGATCTGGGAGGCATGGCGAACCCGCAGGCGCGGGTTGCGAAAACCATCCAGTCGGGCATCGATCACGGCTTCGTCACCGACCAGAATCAGATGAACGTCATTGGATTGGTCGAGATAACGGATCGCCGCCGGCACGACGACTTCCGCGCCGTGATCGCCGCCCATCGCATCGAGGGCGATCGTTGGCGCGCGGGGCGCAATGGAGGTCTCAGGCATATCCGTGGTTCCTGTCCGATGGGTGGCCTTCCCAAAAACAGATCACAGGAGGAGCGGTCTCAGTCAACGTTCTTGTCGATGACCTTCTTGCCGCGATAGAAGCCGTCCGGCGTGACATGATGACGAAGGTGCGTTTCCCCCGAGGTCGGGTCGATCGACAGCGTTTCCGCCTTCAGACTATCGTGAGAACGGCGCATGCCGCGTTTCGATGGGGTTTTCCGGTTCTGTTGTACAGCCATGGATTCTCTCCTGCCAGTTTGCTTTCGTTCATTAGGGTGCCTACTCGGCTCACCACTGAAATGTGCCGGCCCTATGTTTAAAAATGGTCATTTACACCAGTAAACTCTCATTTTTTTGCCTTGACCTGACGCATTTCAACGGTGATCCGAGCAGTTGCCCGCCATTTATACTCGCTGAGTAGTTACGTTCAAGATTCGGTATGTCGTCCCGGAGCTGGAAGATCAGTCTTGCCCGCGCAAGCTTTCCAGAACCGAGAACGGATTATCGGTTGCATCGCTTCGTGGGCGACCCGACTCGCACCGGCCGGAATCCATGCCCCGCGCGGCAGCGGGCATGGCGCAGCCCGCGTCTTCATGACGGGGGATATCGGGAACCGCCAACAGCAATTCGTCTTCCACCAGTTCGTTCAGCACGATCCGGCCCTCGTCCATCATGCAGGGCTCGTGGGTTTCAGGGATTCGAAGCGCCTCTTCCGGCCCCGCCACCAAGGCCAGCCGAAGGGTCCGCGAAACAGGAAACGCAAAAGGCTTCAGGCAACGTTGGCAACGCAGCATCAATACGGCCTCCAGCCGCCCCTCGGCCGTCAATCGCCCCCGCGATCGATGAAATTCGAGCTGGAAAGACGCCTCGCCTCCGCTCGATGCCAGCAATTCGCCCAAGCGTTCGAAGCGCGCAAGCGGCAAGCGGCCGGACACCTCGCCCGCCTGAACCAGCCGCCGGGGATCCAGCTTCTCATAGAGCTTCTCGGGTCTCGACATAAGCGGCGGATTCTACATGAAAAATGCGACTCGGGTCAATCTGCAGCGAGATGCGCCCGCATGGACAGACCGGGCGGCAGGCTTACGGCAATGCCTCTCCAGCTCATACAGCCCGCAAAGCGTCGGTCGCGCGAAAGCAGCCGGACTTTGGAAAAGGCCGGGCTCGCCCCCTCCCAAGCCCGGCATTTCCAGCTACGGACTATTTCACGAGTTCGCGCGCCTTAGCGGTGAATGGAGATTCCGGATACTTCCGCATCAGTTGAGCGGCGATCCGATTGGCCTCTTTTTTTCTTCCAAGCTTACTCAACGCATAGATGACATGATAACTGATCTCCGGGTTGCCCGGCAGTTTTGTCAGGGCATCTTGCAAAATCCGCAAGCCTTGTTCGTATTTCCCGTTCTTCGCCAGAATCCATCCATAGGTATCCTCGATCTCCGGTCGGGTCGGCGCCAGCTCATAGGCACGCTTGGCGATCGCCGCGGCGCGTGCATCCCCCTTGCGGTCATACAACCAGGCGAGATTGTTGAGGATGACCGGTTGGTCGGGAGCCTGTTCGATCGCTTTTTCGTAGACTTTCTGAGCCTCGTCGTATTTCCCCTGGGTTTGCAGCAAGGTGGCGTAAAGGATGCGGATGCCAAGATCGTCCGGATGCTCTTCCAGCCAGTCCTCGATGATCTTTCTTGCCTCTTCGAAGCGGCCGCTTTCCTGATACTTACGCGCCAGATTGTCCACCAACGCCGCGCTGGGCTTGATTCGATGGGCCTTTTCCAGCGCTTCCACGCCAGCTTTCTGTTTTCCCTGACGGAAATAGACCAGGGCTTCGATCTCGTATCCCATCGATAACTCGGGATGGTCTTTCTGCATCTGCTTGCCGAGGTCCAAGGCGGTGTCGAGATTGCCGCTCTTCAATTCCATTCCGGCAAGCGCGGACTGCACCTCGGGCGATTTCGGCGCAAGCTCTCGCAGGTGGCGGAAGGAAGCACGCGCGCCCGACTGATCGCCGGCCAGCAGCTGCGCTTTCGCAAGCAGCAGCCAAGCTTGTGTCGACTTCGGGTTGGCGTCGGCATATTGTTGGAGATTCGGGATCGCATTGTTGGTCTCGCCCGCTGCCAGACGGGCCTGACCGACCGCCTTGGCGACCAGGGGGTTGTTCGGGAACTGACGCTCCATTTCGTTGGCGTAACTCAAGGCCTTCAAGTACTCCTTGCGATCCAGGTAGTATTGCGTCAGCAGGAGCTTGGGCTGGTACGCTTCGGGGTTCGCCTTGGCGGCTTTCTCCAGGATCGGGGGGATCTCGTCGTTCTTGCCTTGAAGACGCGCGATCTGGACGCGTCCAAGAAAGGCCTGGATGTTCTTTGGGTCCGCCTTCAGAACCTTTTCGAAATATTTCTTCGCCTCGTCATACTGTTTATCAAGTAACGCGACCCGAGCGAGATTCAAGCGCGCGGTCTGGAATTTCGGATCTTTCTCGAGCGCGCGTTCGAAGGATTCCCTCGCCTTCTTCCGGTTTCCTGTCGCCAGATAGGCCAGTCCCTTGAGGTTGTAGGGGATCGGGCTGTCCGGCATTTTGTCGATCAGCGCCTGAGCGGCTTTCAAGGCCTCGTCGAGCTTGCGTTCCTTCAGATAGCTGAGAACCAGGAGCACATCGGCCTGCATCAAGCCCTTACCCAGGTTGACCGCCGATTCCAGCTCGGCGATGGCTTGATCGGCATCGCCCCCGGCAAGCTTCCCCAGCGCCAGTTGCGTCCGGTATGCGGGAACGTCGGGCGAGATCTCGACGGCTTTCTCCAGCCATTTCGCCCCTTCCGCGTTCTTTCCGATCCGCAGATAGGCGGTTCCCAGCATGGCCATCATCTGGGCATCTTTCGGATAACGCTCGACGCCTTTTTTCAAGACTTCGATGGCTTGTTTCATCTGCTTCAGCTTGATGCGCGAGGCGCCGAGCATCTTGTAGATCGCGGCATGCTGAACCCCGGTCTCCAGCACCCGGGTCAGGTAGTCGTTCGCGACACTGTAATCATGCAGGCCGTACTTGATCGAGCCATACAGCAGAACCGACTGAAGATGGTTCGGCACGCCTTGCAGGACTTCCTGTATATAACTCTCCGCCTGTGGAAGCTCCTTGCGTTGAAACGCGATCAAGCCGCGAAGGTACTTTACCATCGGCGATTGAGGATAGACCTTCTCCACCTCATCGATGTCTTTTTGCGCCTTGTCGTACTCATGCAAAGCGATATATGCGGAAGCACGCGCAAAACGGGCACGGAAGTTCTTCGGCTGGTTCCGCAGCACCACGTCGAGATCCTGAACCGCGGCTTCCGGCTTTCCGGCAGCCCGCAACAACTCGCCGCGCAACAGCCTGGCTTTCGGGTTCTTCGGATGACTTTGGACCAGCTTGTTCAAGTCCTCCAGCGCGGACTCCTTGTCTCCTTTCGCGACCTTGATGCGGATCAGGCCGATCTGTGCGTCGGCGTCTCCCGGCTTGAGTTTCAATGCCTTGGTGTAGGCCTCACGCGCCTGGTCGTAATCCTTGAGGCCGAGGTAGGCATCGCCCCGCATCGTCAAAACACGCGCGCGCTTCTCCGGCGTCGCGCCGTCTCCGGCGGTAAGTTTGTCCAACAGCTCGACATATTTCCCTTGCAACAGATAGGCGCGCCCGAGTGGAATCAGCCATTGATCCCGGGAGATACCCAGTTTGGCCGCGCGTCGGAGTTCTTTTTCCGCGCTGGGTCCGTCGTTGTACTTAAGATACAGACGACCCAGTTCCAAACGGGCCCTGCCGAATTCCGGGTCGCGCTGCAAGGCATTCTTCAGCTGAATGATCGCCGCCTTGTTGTCCCCTTTCCTGATGAGTTCATGCGCATTCTGATAGAAATCATGCGCATCGTCGGCGTATACAGCCGGCCCCGTGGATACCGCCATCAGGGCAGTCAGGGCGACGACAACAGATCGGTTTTGACGCTTCATTGTTCAATGGATCCTTGTATATATAAAAGTTAGGGGGAGAGGCGAATCGGTCGATTCCAGCGATTCCGGTTCGATCGCATGTGCTCGTCGCTCCATGAATTTTCGGCGGCTGCAAACCACCCTTCGCACGCGTGGGCGTTGTTGCGGAAGCTCGCCATGGAATGAGCTATGACCCGTTTCCGCGCCTGTCCCACAGACGCGAGGGACGGCCTCGAAAACCCGAAAATTCATGGGCGACGAATCTATCCACAGCTTATTCGCCCAAGCCATATTTTTTCAATAGATTATAGAGAGTGGGGCGGGTAACGCCCAGTTGTTCCGCCGCTTTCGAGATATTGCCATCCGTCAATGAAAGCGCGCGCGCAATCGCGCTCCTTTCCGCCGATTCCCGCACTTCCCTGAGGTTCAGTGGGAGATTCTCCTTTGCGTGGGACTCAAGTTCGAGATCTTCCACGTCGATTTGGGCTCCGTCGGCCATGACGATTGCGCGTTTCACGCGATTCTCCAGTTCACGCACGTTCCCGGGCCAGGCATAGGACTCGATGGCCATCAAGGCTGCCGGGGTATAGCCCTTTACCGGCTTGCCGAATTGTTCGGCAAAACGGGACAAAAAGGCCTTGGCCAATAAGACTGCATCGCCCTCTCGTTCCCGTAATGGGGGGATCTGAATCGTGGCCTCGTTGATACGGTAGTAGAGGTCTTCCCGGAAGCGACCATCCGCCACATATTCCGACAAGTTGCGATGAGTGGCGCAAACCACACGGACATCGACGGGAATCTCGACCCGCCCTCCCACGCGTTCGATGACCCGTTCTTGAAGAAAACGCAGCAGTTTCGCCTGCAGCGGCAGGGGAAGATCCCCGATTTCATCCAGAAACAACATTCCGCCGTCGGCTACTTCGATCTTGCCCAGGGTCGTTTTCACAGCGCCGGTAAAAGCACCTTTTTCAAAGCCGAACAGTTCGCTTTCCAAAAGGTTTTCCGGTATCGCGGCGCAGTTGATCGCAACCAAACGTCGGTCGGCCCGGCTACTGAGTTTGAACAGGGCCTTTACGAGCACTTCCTTACCGGTTCCGCTTTCCCCCAGGATCAGGGTTGCGACATCGATTGGCGCGAGTTTTTCAATGCTTTGAACGACTCGGCGCATCTGCGGACTGGCCGCGATCAGGCCGTCCAACGGGCTTTCCGAACGCAATTCGTTAAGCTTGCGATTCTCCCTCTCCAGCCGATAGAGCCTGCCCGCCCGCTGCGCCATCAGGTTCAGCAGGTCGGGATCGACCGGTTTTTCGAAAAAATCGTAAGCCCCCAGACCGATCGCCCTCAAAGCGTTGTTCTTGTCATTGTGCCCGGTAACCACTATGACCTTGGTGTCCGGAGCAAGTTTCAGTATCTCCTCGAGCGTTACGAAACCTTCGCTTACACCGCCAGGGTCGGGAGGCAAACCCAGGTCGAGCGTCACCACGCAAGGTTCATGCCGTCGCAACTGGGCAAGCGCGGTTTCCCGGTCGTCTGCCACTACCACCTCATAGCCGTCGAAACTCCATTTCAACTGACTTTGCAAGCCGGGATCGTCTTCTACAATCAATAACTTACAATCACTTCCCATCAAAACTCCATAGCAAAGGTATAAATAATACCGCCCCAGTCGACAATCATGCGATCAAGCATGGACTGGCAGACGACACCACCGAAACCCCCTCTCGACCATCCGCGTCGTCGACGAGAGCCGCCACATTCTAACGTTATCCGCTGGCGAAATGCACCGGTTCCTGGAACCGTGCGCCCAACGGCTCATGTTTGCGTGCGCGTGGCGGTTCGATCCGATTTCGCACCAGCAGCCCCATCCCCTTCCATGGCGGCAGCTCTCAGCGGAATATGAAGGACGAAGGTCGTACCCTTGCCTTCTTCGCTGAGCACCTCGATGTATCCGCCCAGCCGTTGGACGAATTCCTTGCATTCATAGGCGCCGATTCCCATACCGGTCAGCCCCTTGGTCGTGTGAAACGGTTTGAAGAGATAGTCACGGATGAAGTCCTTGCTCATCCCTTTCCCGGTATCGGCGACAATCACGACCGCACTGTCGCCCCGCCGCTCGACGCTGACTCGTATGCGACCTTCTGCCGGTGTGGCATCCTGAGCGTTCT
>JALVEB010000155.1 GCA_027008705.1 Sedimenticola sp.
CTCCGGTATTCCCGGGCGCGCCGGACAAGGTCATCCTGGATCGTGAGGTCAATGTGATCTCCTTCCTGAGCGGAAGCTCGAACCCGTCTTCGGTTCTGGGCAGCCCGAACCAGAAGAAGTTGAGCGTGACCGGCGGCTTCACCTCTGGCTGGGCTCACTTGGCCTTTGGTGACAGCAGCGTGAGCTACAACTACGCGACTTCGTCGAGCATCGAAGCCTTGGTCGACCCGGTCGATGCCAGCGGTAACGCGGCCACCATCGCCGAGGGTGGTTATACCAACGCGGTTGCGGGCGGTGGTGTCGATGTGATGACCGCCGCGCACAGCTACAGCGGTGTGCCGAACGTCGGTTTTGCTGCTCTCGAAGCGGAGATTGGTCCGGCATCCGTCGGCGAAACGATCGATCTGGTTCGTTTCACCGATCGTCCGTGATCGTTCAGGCCTAGCCTGACAGAGAAAAGCAAGCCCCTGAAGGGGCTTGCTTTTTTTTTACCCTGGATTCAGTGGAACGATTCCGGTCGTCTGGAATCGAACGGGCTTGTCGATACCATGATTCATGGCATCGATAAGGCTTCATTGTTTCTGAAAGGAGAAGAGATACATGGCTTTGCTACGCCGCTTCATCATCGGGTTTGCCTCATTGGGTTCGTTCGGGATGCTCATGGCGGCCGGAACCGGGCTTGCCGCGGAAGCCTCCGGATCCGTCATTGCCCAGGCCGATCAGCATCCGGTCACCACCCTGGACCTCGATGCGCGCATGCGCGGCGCGCCCCGTGGCGCGGCGATCGGCGCTTTGAACAATCATCTGATGATGAAGAAGATGGCCGAGTCGCTGTTCGCGCAGAAGGCCATCGCCGACGAGGCGCGCAAGATGGGGCTGGACAAGGATCCGGTGTTACAGGCCAAGGCGCGTCAGTTGGTGGATGGGCTGTTGTTCAAGGAGCGGATGCGCTTGTTGAGCGAAGAGCCGGTTCCGGACATGAGCGAGGCCGCGCGCGAGAAGTATGATGCCAACCCCGACGCCTGGGCCGAACCCGAGCGGATCGCGGTTGCGCATATTCTGATTCGCACGACCTTTCGCGGCAAGCGTTTCCGCAGCGATGAAGAGGCGCTGAAGCTGGCCAACGAGCTGCGGGACAAATTGAAGAAGGGAGCCAATTTCGCGGAACTCGCCCAGCGCTATTCCAATGACACGAGTACCGCGCCGCGCGGCGGCGTGCTCGGCATCTATAAGCATGGACAGCTTGGGGGGGGCGCCTTCGAGAAAGCGGCGTTCGCCTTGACCGAGAAGAACGATATCAGCGAGCCGGTGAAATCGCCCTTCGGCTACCACATCATCAAGTTGTACCGCCGCATCCCGAAGAAGGCGCACAGCTTCGACGAGGTGAAAAATCGCCTGATCAAGCAATTGGAGGCGGCTTATCGCGCCGAGCGGCGGGAAGAGTATCTCGCCAAGGTTCAACAGCGGGAACATTTTCGCGTGAACGATTCGCAGCTGCGGGCTTTTGTGGCGCGCAAGAAGAAAGAACTGCATGCTGGAAAGGTGGTTGAGGAAGAGCAGGAGATGCCACATTCCGATACCTATCAACCCGCGATTCCCACCAAATAGCCAGGACCGGCAACGGCGGAAATCACCCGTATGTCTCTGATCGCAACCCTGCGTCTGCTGGTGGCGCGCGATCTGCGCGCGCGGGTTGCCGGGTCTTACCTCGGCGTGTTGTGGTATCTTGCCCAGCCGCTGTTTTTGATCGTATTGTACGGTTTCGTATTCGGCGCGGTGCTCGGCGTGCGTTTCCATCGTGACCAGCCGAGCGAGTCGTTCGTGCTCTATCTGATGGCGGGGATGCTTCCCTATATTGGCTTGCAGGAATCGGTGACGCGCGCGGCCAATGCCTTGGTCGACAATCGCGGCTTGCTGGAATCCTCGCCGTTGCCGGCTTGGCTCTATCCGTTGGTCCCGGTGCTGTCGTCGGCGGTTACCGAGCTGCTTGGCCTGCTGCTGCTGGTGATGGCGGCCTGGTGGCTGACCGGCGCGCTGTCGCCGTGGGTGGTTTGGGTCCCGATGCTGTTGCTGGTTCGGGTATCGATGAGTATCGGCCTGGGTTGGTTTTTCGCTGTGTTGACGCCGTTTTTCCGCGATCTGTCGCAATTGCTGGGCATGTTGTTGACGCTGCTGCTGTTCGCCACGCCGATTCTCTATCCGGTCGAGATGGTGCCGGAGAAATGGCGTCCGGTGTTCGCGTTCAACCCGCTTTATTATGTGGTGTCCGCGTATCGCGAGGCGCTGCTCGAAGGGCGTTTCCCGCTGGCGGCCTGGCTCGCCAGCGCGGCGTTCGCGGCTCTGCTTGCGGGTTTGGGCTGGGTGGTGTTTCAGCGTTTGGCGCCGCGCGCGCGGGATGTGCTGTGAGCGCGGTCGAGGCGCATCGCCTGGGCAAGCATTATCGTATCTATGACAAGCCCCAGGATGCCTTCAAGGAGTGGTTGCTGCGTCGCCCCCGTCATCATCGCCTGGAGGTGCTGCGCGCGCTGAATTTTACGCTGGAAGCCGGTGACACCTTGGGTGTGATCGGTGAGAACGGCGCCGGGAAGAGCACCCTGTTGAAGCTGCTGGCGGGCACACTGCAACCCTCTTCGGGCCGCTTGCGGGTGAACGGGCGGGTATCGGCCATCCTGGAGCTTGGCAGCGGCTTCCATCCGGAGTTCAGCGGCATCGAGAACGCACGCATGGGCTGCGCCCTGTTGGGCTTGTCGCCAGAGCAGATCGATGCGGCGTTGCCGGAGATCGTCGCCTTCTCCGAGCTGGGCGATGCGGTTCAGCGTCCGGTAAAGACTTATTCATCGGGGATGTATGTGCGCTTGGCCTTTTCGGTGGTCACCGCGGTGGACCCGGATATCCTGGTGATCGATGAAGCCTTGTCGGTGGGGGATATCTACTTCCAGAAGAAGAGCCTGGACCGGATCCGGCGCTTCATCGATCAGGGGCGCACCCTGGTGTTCTGTTCCCATAACCTGTATCAGGTGAAAAGCCTGTGTCGCCGCTGCCTCTGGCTGGATCATGGGCGCGCGCGCCTGCTCGGTGATGCCGGCGAGGTGGTCGACAGCTACATGGACGCGATGCGAGAGCGCGCGCGCGTGGATGCGCGCGCGCGCGAAACCGCGCCGAACGCGGTTGGCGCGGGCTTCGTCGATGCGGCATTCGCCGATGCGCGGAAGCAGGAGTACAGTACCGGCGAACCGCTGGGTGTGTGCCTGGAGATCGATCCCGGCGAGGCGCGCGCCGACCATTTGCACGTCGGTGTGGTGCTGATGCGCAACGACAACATCCATGTCTATGGTGTCAGCACCCGGATCGACGAGGTGAGGCTGGCGGCAGCGGATGACGGGCGGATTCACCTGGAATTCGAGATTCCAGCCTTGCCGCTGTTATCCGGACTCTACAGCTTCTATCTCTATCTGCTCGACGAGTCCGGTCTGCATGTCATGGACAAGCGTGAGAATACCCTGCCTTTCCGCGTGCGTCACCGGGGGGACGAGGTGGGCGTGGCGCGCCTCGTCCATCGCTGGCGCGTTGCCGGTGGTGACTGATGGTCGATTGGCAAGCTGCCTGGCACCGGATGCTGGCCCGTCTTCCGCAGCGCGTCGCCTACCCGCTGGCGACCCGGATGGCGTATTTTCGTGACGATGCCCGCCCCACCGCGCGCGCGCGGGTGAGCGCCGCGATCGCGCGCGCGCTGCCCGAGCTTGGCGAGGCCGCCGCGGATCGCGCGGCGGCCTCGTTGCCACGCATGTGGGAACGCGAGATCCAGGATGCCTATCGCTTGTCCCGTTTGAACCGCGCGCGCATGAACCGTTTGATCCGGCTGCACGGAATCGAGCGTTTCCACGCGGCGCGGCGGGACGGACGGCCTTTGATTCTTTATTCAGCGCATTTCAATCGCTTGATCCTGCCGGCGATCGCGCTGGCGTTGAACGAGAAGCTGGCTATCCATAGCTTGGTGGCGGACATCGACAATCCGGCATTGCCGGCCGGGGAGCGCCGCTATCTGGCGATGAAGCTGCGCGAGATGGGCCGGCTGCTCGGCGGCGAGGTGATCGCGCGCGGTCGGGGCACGCGCGCGTTGTATCGGGTGCTGCATGCCGGCGGGGTGTTGGTGGTGATCGTCGATGCGCCGGCCGCGGCCGGCGATCGCCCGATCCAAATCCCCTTCCTGAACGGTCATGGCCGCTTCTCGCCCGGCATCCTGAAGCTCGCGCGGCGTTATAATGCGCGTCTGTTGCCTTACTTCGCCGTCGAGCGCGACGGCGCCTTGCATGGGGAGATCGGCGCGAGCGTGAAGATCGATGGATGCGATGAGGAACAGGCGCTGCGCGCGATTCTGGCGCCGGTCGAAGCGATGATCCGCGCCCACCCCGAGCAATGGTGGATGTGGCCTCACCTCGACGCCATCTGGACCCCGGTCGGCGCGGAGACGGATTGATGCACCAAAGCTCATTGGACAAGATGCGCTGCTTCGTCGACGAATGGCTGGTGGCGTCGCGCGGCTCGCCGCTCGATGTGCTCGATCTCGGCAGCATGGATATCAACGGCAGTTACCGGCCCCTGTTCGATGATCCGGCATGGCGCTACCGTGGGGTGGACCTCGCGCCGGGGAAGAACGTCGATATCGTGCTCGCCGATCCCTATCGCTGGCGTGAGATCCCGGCGGCCAGTCAGGATGTGGTGGTCTCGGGGCAGGCTTTCGAGCACATGCCCTTCTTCTGGGCCGGCATGCTCCAGATCGAGCGCGCGTTGCGCCCCGGCGGGCTGGCCTGCATCATCGCTCCATCGCGTGGTTATGAGCATCGTTACCCGGTCGACTGCTGGCGTTTCTATCGCGATGGTTTCGCCGCGCTCGCGGATTATGCCGGCATGGAATTGCTGGCCGCGCGCACCCAATGGGCGCGTGAGGGCTACGAGCAGGACGACAGCGACGACTGGGGTGACAGCATCGCGATAATGCGCAAGCCCGAGGGGCGGAGACACTGGAAGGCGCGCCTGGTGCTGGCGCTGCGCCGCCGCCTGGATGGCATTGCGCTGGCCCGCAATGCCTTGTCCGAAGGAGACTAGGGTGTCTCCCGGCTATGATTACCGCATCGACCTGGCGGTGGAGAACAACTCCCATACCCAGTTGATCCGGCGCGTGCCACCCGGTTCCCGGGTGCTCGAGATGGGCTGCGCCACCGGGTATATGTCCGAGGTGTTGCGCGAGCAGCTCGGTTGCCGGGTCACCGGGGTGGAATACGACGCCGAGGCCGCCGCGCGCGCGCGTGAACGCCTCGATGAACTGATTGTCGCCGATGTCGATCAGCCCGGCTGGGATGCGCCGCTCGGGGATCGCCGGTTCGATGTCATCACCTGCGCCGATATCATCGAGCACCTGAAACACCCGGAGGCTTTTCTGCGCGCATTGCGTCGTCATCTCGAGCCGGAAGGGCGTCTGCTGGTTTCCGTGCCCAACGGCGCTCATGTGGCTGTCCGGCTCGAGCTGCTCGAAGGGCGTCTGACCTATGAAGACGACGGTCTGCTCGATCGTACCCACCTGCATTTCTATACGCACGCCTCGCTTGCCGCGCTGCTGCGTCGCAGTGGCTTCGCGATCGATGAATTCAGCTACACCTTCCACGACCTGCCCGACGAGATCATCGCCGAGCGCCTGGCGCGGGTCGGCCTGGAAAGCAGCGAAAAGGCCCTGGCGATTCTCCACGCGCCGGACGCGGTGGCCTTCCAGTTCATCGTCAGCGCCCATGTCGGCAAGGATTCAGGCCACGCAATCGAACTGCATGATCTGCCGCTGCGCGAATCGATGGAGGTCTATCGCAACCTGTTGCGGGAACTCGACGAAACCCGCCGCATCGTCATCGCGCGGGATGAGACCGTCGAGGCATTGCGTGCGAGCGTCGCCGGGATCGAGGCTGACCGGGACGCGCGCCTGGCCGAAAAGGCCGAGCGTATCGCGAGGCTGGAGCAGGAGCGTAACGCGGCCGAGCGGGAAGCGCGGGCGCTCGAACAGCAGCGGTATGCGCTACAGGACGAAAAGCGCCGGCTCGGGGAGGAGATTGCGCGCCTGCGCGAACAGAAGCAGCGTCTGGGAGAGGCGCTCGAAGCGGTGTTGCACAGTCGTGGCTGGCGTCTGTGGAAGGGATTGACAGCCCCGGTGCGCGCGGCGCGGTTGGCGCGCCCGCTGCTTGCGCGGATCGCGCGCGACCCCGCCACCGGCCTGCGTGAATCCCGCGAGCTGCTGGCGCTGTGGCGGCGCGACGGCGCCCAGGCGCTGGCCGCGCGTTTGCGCGAGTCCGCGCGGACGGCTCCGCCGGTAGCAAATGCTGGCGATCTCGAGATCGAACGCTACCGCCGTTGGCGGGAACGGTACGAGCGCCTCGACAGCGACGCGCTGGTGCGCATCGGGCGGGACATCGGCGCGTTGCAAAACCCGCCGCTGCTTTCCATCCTGATGCCGGTCTACAACCCGGAGCCTGGCGAGCTGCGCGAGGCGATCGAATCGGTATTGGCGCAGAGTTATCCCCATTGGGAGCTGTGCATCGTCGATGACGCCTCGAGCGCGTCCGGGGTTGCCCGCGTGTTGCGCGAGCACGCCGCTCGCGATCCGCGCGTGCGCGTGCATCGCCGCGAGCGCAACGGCCACATCGCGGCGGCTTCGAACGATGCCCTGGCCATGGCGAAAGGGCGCTTCATCGGTTTGCTCGACCAGGACGACCGGCTCGCGCCGCATGCGCTCTACCATGTCGCCATGGCCATCGATGAGCAGCCGGATGTCGGTTTGATCTACTCCGACGAGGACAAAATCGATGTAAATGGCCGACGCTATGGCCATTATTTCAAGCCGGACTTCAATCCCGACCTGCTTCGCTCGCACAACATGATCTCGCATTTCGGCGTCTACCGGCGTGAATTGGTAGTGGAGCTGGGTGGCTTTCGAGAAGGTTTCGATGGCGCGCAGGACTATGACCTGGCGCTGCGCGTCGTCGACCGGCTGGAGCGTCACCAGATCCGGCACCTGCCGCGCATTCTGTACCATTGGCGCGCCGGCGCGCACAGCACGGCGGCCGATCCCGAGGCCAAGCCCTATGCCCTGCGCGCCGCGATCCGCGCGATGGAAGATCACTTGAGGCGCAACCACTTGGATGCCCGCGTGGCAGAATCCGACCTCTTCCCCGGCACCCTGCGGGTGCGCTATGCATTGCCGGCGGAACCGCCGCTGGTATCGATCATCATCCCGACGCGTAATGCGCGCCGGCTCGTCGAACAATGCATCGGCAGTATCCGCCAGCAAACCCGCTACCCGAATTATGAGATCTTGCTCGTCGACAACGGCAGCGATGATCCAGCCGCGTTGGCCGCGTTCGAGCGGCTCGCCGCCGAAGGTGTGCGCGTGTTGCCCTATCCGCATCCGTTCAACTACTCGGCCATCAACAACTTCGCGGCCGGCAAGGCGCGCGGCGAGCTGCTGGCCTTCGTCAACAACGATATCGAGGTGATCGCCCCGGACTGGCTCGATGAGATGGTGGCCCTGGCGCTGCGTCCCGGCACCGGCGCGGTCGGCGCGCGCCTGTGGTACCCCGACGATCGTCTTCAGCACGGGGGTGTCGTGCTCGGCCTCGGTGGCGTTGCCGGTCACGCCATGAAATATCTGCCGAAGGGCGACCCCGGCTATTGCGCGCGCGCTCTGCTGCGTCAGAACTATTCGGCGGTGACCGCCGCCTGCCTGGTAGTGCGGCGCGTGCTGTTCGAGGAAGTCGACGGCTTCGACGAAACGCATCTTGCGGTCGCCTTCAACGACGTCGACCTGTGCCTGCGCCTGCGCGAGGTCGGGTACGACAATGTCTGGACGCCCTGGGCCGAACTCTACCACCACGAGTCGCTCAGCCGTGGCGCCGAGGACACGCCGGAGAAGCAGCGCCGTTTTGCGAAGGAGTGTGAATGGATGCGTCAGCGGTGGGGAGAGCTGCTGGATCGGGACCCGGCCTACAACCCGAACCTGACGCGCGCGCGCGAGGATTTCTCGCTGAAGGAGTGAGTCGGCAAACGCAAAAACCGGCCATAAAGCCGGTTGCGGCCTGTGGGCGTGACTATCCCGCCCGGGCCTGTGCTCAGCCGAGCTGTTTCAGGCGGGCGTTCAGACGGCTCTTGTGGCGGGCTGCCTTGTTGCGATGGATCAGGCCCTGGCCCGCGGCGCGGTCAATGACCGGAACAGCGGCCTGGTAGGCCGCGGTCGCGGCTTCCTTGTCGCCGGCATCGGCGGCTTTCAGCACTTTTTTGATATAGGTACGCAGCCGGCTACGGCGAGATGCATTGTGCAGTCGACGTTTCTCCGCCTGGCGGGCGCGCTTGCGAGCTTGAGGTGAATTGGCCAACGTGGCTCTCCTGATATCGCTTCAATCGGATCGAAAGGCCGGGCATTATGCCGATGAGTCGCTTGACTGTCAAGGGCCACGAGCGCCTGGCGTCAGCGCAATCGCGCTTCATTTCGCTTGACGTTTCCTGATTTCATAAGGCTTGGCGCTGTCGCCCGATCCGCTCGCTTGATCGAACCTACGCCCATATGGCAAAAAAAACCGCTGTAGGCCGGTTCAAGCGCAGCGGAACCGGCCACGGCGATGCCGCGCAATGGCGTCGCTGCCCGATCCGCTGCGCTTGATCGGGCCTACGCCCAGATTGCAAAAAAAACCGCTGTAGGCCGGTTCAAG
>JALVEB010000156.1 GCA_027008705.1 Sedimenticola sp.
ACGTACTCGTACTGGCGTGCGTCGCCGACGACGCCGACCGAGCGCACCGGCAGGAACACCGCGAAGGCCTGGCTGACCTGATCGTAGAGGTCATGCTTGCGCAGTTCCTCGATGAAGATGTGGTCGGCCTGGCGCAGGATGTCGGCGTAGGCTTTCTTGACCTCGCCGAGGATGCGCACGCCCAGTCCCGGCCCCGGGAACGGGTGGCGGTAGACCATCTCGGACGGCAGGCCGAGCTCGACGCCGATCTTGCGCACCTCGTCCTTGAACAGTTCGCGCAGCGGCTCGACCAGTTCGAGCTTCATGTGCTCGGGCAGGCCGCCGACGTTGTGGTGCGATTTGATGACGTGCGCCTTGCCGGACTTGGCGCCGGCCGATTCGATCACGTCGGGGTAGATGGTGCCCTGGGCGAGGAAATCCACGTCGTTGAGCTTGGCGGCCTCTTCCTCGAAGAGCTCGATGAACAGCTTGCCGATGATCTTGCGCTTCTTCTCCGGGTCGGCCTCGCCTTTCAGCGCGTCGAGGAAGCGCTGCTCGGCATCGACGCGGATGACGTTGACGCCCATGTGGCGGGCGAAGGTGGCCATGACCTGGTCGCCTTCGTGCAAGCGTAGCAGGCCGTTGTCGACGAACACGCAGGTCAGCTGGTCGCCGATGGCGCGATGCAACAGCGCGGCGACGACCGAGGAATCGACGCCGCCGGAGAGCCCGAGCAGAACCTTGCCGTCGCCGATCTGTCGGCGAAGGCGGGCGATGGCGTCGTCGATGATGTGGCTGGAGTCCCACAGGGTTTCGCAACCGCAGATGGTGACCAGGAAGCGTTCGAGGATGCGCTTGCCCTGGCGGGTGTGGGTGACCTCGGGATGGAATTGCAGGCCATAGAAGCCGCGCTGTTCGTCGGCGATGCCGGCGATCGGGGCGTTGTCGGTGCTGGCGATGATCTTGAAGCCCGGCGGCGGTTCGACGACGCGATCGCCGTGGCTCATCCACACGTCGAGCAGGCCCCAACCCTCCTCGGTGGCGTGATCCTCGATGTCGCGCAGCAGGCGGGAATGGCCGCGCGCGCGCACCTGGGCATAGCCGTACTCGTGCTTGTCGGAGGATTCGACCCGACCGCCGAGCTGCGCGGCCATGGTCTGCATGCCATAACAGATGCCGAGCACCGGCACGCCGAGTTCGAAGACGATCGCCGGCGCGCGCGGCGCGTCATCGCCGCCGGTGACGGTCTCGGGGCCGCCCGACAGGATGAGGCCCTTCGGGTGCTGCTCGCGGATCGCCTCCTCGCAGTTGTCCCAGGGCCAGATCTCGCAGTAGACGCCGATCTCGCGCACCTTGCGCGCGATCAGCTGGGTGTACTGGGAGCCGAAGTCGACGATAATGACGCGGGAATCGTGGATATCGTCCATGGCTCAGCTCTGCCGGTAGTTCGGCGCTTCCTTGGTGATGGTCACGTCATGAACGTGGGATTCGCGCATGCCGGCGTTGGTCACGCGCACGAACTCCGGCTTGGTGCGCATCTCCTCGATGGTCGCGCAACCTGTGTAGCCCATGCTCGCGCGCAGGCCGCCGATCAACTGGTTGACGATGTTCAGCAGCGGACCCTTGTATGGCACGCGACCCTCAATGCCCTCCGGCACCAGCTTGTCGGTTTCCTTGACGTCTTCCTGAAAATAGCGGTCGCTGGAGCCCTGCTTGCCGGACATCGCGCCGAGCGAGCCCATGCCGCGATACGATTTGTAGGAGCGCCCCTGGTAGAGCTCGACCTCGCCCGGGGATTCCTCGGTGCCGGCGAACAGGCCGCCGATCATCACCGAATGCGCGCCGGCGGCGATGACCTTGGCGATATCGCCGGAGTAGCGCAGCCCGCCATCGGCGATCAGCGGCACGCCGCTGTCCTTCAGCGCCTCGGCGACATTGGCCACCGCGGTGACCTGTGGCACGCCGACCCCGGCGACGATGCGCGTGGTGCAGATCGAGCCCGGCCCGATGCCGACCTTGACCGCGTCCGCGCCAGCCTCGACCAGCGCCTTCGCGGCGGCGGCCGTAGCAATGTTGCCGCCGATCACCTGCACGTCCGGGAAGCGTTTCTTCACCCAGGCGACGCGATCGAGCACGCCCTGCGAATGACCGTGCGCGGTATCGACGACGATCACGTCGACCCCGGCCGCGACCAGCGCCTCGACGCGTTCGTCGGTGCCCTCGCCGACCCCGACCGCCGCGCCGGCGCGCAGGCGCTCGCGACTGTCACGGCAGGCCTGGGGATAGTCCTTGGCCTTCTGGATATCCTTCACGGTAATCAGGCCGCGCAACTCGAAATCGTCGTTCACCACCAACACCTTCTCGATGCGGTGTTCGTGCAGCAGCTTGACCACCTCGCTGCGCGGCGCGCCCTCGCGCACCGTGACCAGCTTCTGCTTCGGCGTCATCGCCACCGTCACCGGCTCGTCCATGCGTGTCTCGAAACGCAGATCGCGGCTGGTGACAATGCCGACCAACTCGTTACCATCGACCACCGGCACGCCGGAGATCTGGTGACGATGGGTCAGCTCCAGAACCTCGGCAATGGTGGCATCGGGCGATACCGTAATCGGATCATGGATCACCCCGCTCTCATACTTCTTGACCTTCAGCACCTCGGCCGCCTGCTCGCTCGGCGTCATGTTCTTGTGGATGATCCCGAGACCGCCCTCCAACGCCAGCGCGATCGCCATGCGCGCCTCGGTGACGGTATCCATCGCCGCCGAGATCAACGGAATCTTCAGCGAGATCTCGCGCGTCAGCCGGGTACCCAGATCGACGTTCTTCGGCAGAACGTTGGAGTACGCGGGGACCAGCAGAACATCATCGAAGGTAAGGGCTTCCTGAGAGAATCGCATGCGTATTGTTTCCCGGCCGGTTCGAAAACCGGCCATTATAGGATACCGGGCAATCCGAGTCGACCGCGGCGTTCGGTTCGCGGCCTGAAGCGTTGTTGCGGCTCATCGTCACCGAATCCTTTCGGCGCCATCGCCGGCAAGGTATGATCCTCCGACAGTGATACCACCGCGCCAAACCATCCGTCATGCCAAGCGAACGCGATATCTACAGCGTCAGCCGCCTCAACAGCGAGGTGCGCGCGGTGCTCGACAACAGCTTCCCGCCGATCTGGATCGAGGGCGAGATCTCGAATCTCGCGCGGCCGGCCTCCGGGCATCTCTACTTCTCGTTGAAAGACGCCCATGCCCAGGTGCGTTGCGCCTTGTTCCGCAACCGACGGATGAACCTGCGCCATCCGCCGGCCAACGGCGATCAGGTGTTGCTGCGCGCGCGCATCAGCCTGTATGAGGGGCGCGGCGAGTTTCAGCTGATCGTCGAGCGACTGGAAGCGGCGGGCGAAGGCGCCCTGCGCCGCGCCTTCGACGAGCTCAAACGGCGTCTCGACGCCGAAGGGCTGTTTGCGGCGGAACACAAACGGCCCCTGCCCCCCTACCCCGATTGCATCGGCGTGGTCACCTCGCCGAGCGGCGCCGCGCTGCGCGATGTGATCGATGTGTTGCGACGGCGCTGGCCGCTGGCGCGCCTGATCGTCTACCCCAGCACGGTGCAGGGCGCCGACGCGCCGCGTCAGCTCATCCAGGCCCTACACACCGCGGCACGGCGCAAGGAGTGCGACCTGCTGATACTGACACGCGGCGGCGGTTCGCTGGAGGACCTGGCCGCGTTCAATGATGAACAGTTGGCGCGCGTGATCCATGCGCTGGAGATTCCGCTGATCTCGGCGGTGGGCCACGAGATCGACTTCACGATCGCCGATTTCGTCGCCGACCGGCGCGCGCCGACGCCATCCGCCGCGGCCGAGCTGGCGACCCCGGAACAAGCCGCCCTGCGAAGCGAGCTGGCGCGCCGGGAACGACGCCTGCGCCGCGCCATGCAACAACGCCTTGCGACGGCCCGCCATGCCCATCGCCTGCTCGAAACACGGCTGATGCGCCACCAGCCGGAGGCCCGTCTGCGCCAAGGGATGCAACGCCTCGATGAGCTGAATCTGCGCATGCGGCGGGCGGTCCAGCATCGCCTGCGCGAACGCGCTCGACTACAGGCCCAGTTGCGACAACGCCTGCTGACGCAATCGCCGGCCCGGCGGGTGGCGCGCCGGCGCGCCGAATGGGAACGATTGCGAACTCGACTGGCGCGCGCCATGCCGCTCGATCTTGCGCGCCGGCGGCAGCGACTGGCCAGCCTGGCCCGTGCCTTGGAGACGGTCGGCCCACTGGGGACATTGCAACGCGGCTACGCCATCGTCAGCGATGAAAGCGGCCGCGTGTTGCGCGATGCCGGCGCTCTGAAGCCGGGCGACCCGATCCGCGCGCGGCTGGCGCGCGGCAGCCTGACCGCCCGGGTCGAAGCCGTGGAGGAATAAGCCGTATACTGTAAGCTGGTACTCGTCACCCATGGGTGACGAGTGCCTATTTTCCGAAACGATCAACAAGGGGTTCCGCATGAATCTTCGCATCCCTCTCTATCTGGTGTTCTCCGCCACGCTCTTCTCGCTGCCGGCGCGAGCGGGCTTCCAGGATCTGTTGCAAGGCGCGATCGGCGGCAATGGAGGCGAAGGCGGCCTCGGCGGCGCGATCGGCGAGGCCGTCGGAGGCGGGTCCTCCAGCGCCCTGCCCGGCAGCGAGGTCGCCGCCGGCTTGAAGGAGGCGCTCGCCAATGGAGTCGAGAAAGCGGTCTCCACGCTCGGCAAGCCCAACGGTTTTCTCGGCAACGAACTGGTGCGCATCGGCCTGCCGGACTCGCTGAAAACCGTCGCCCAGGTCGCCAGCCAGGTCGGCGGCAAACGCTATGTCGACGGGTTCGTTTCGTCGATGAACCACGCCGCCGAACAGGCCACGCCGAAGGCGGCGAAGGTGCTCGGCGACGCCATCCGCGAGATGAGCGTCGACGATGCGATGAAGATCCTGAAAGGACCGGACGACGCCGCGACCCGCTATTTCCGCGAACATGCCGGCAAGCGACTGGAACAGCAGTTTCTGCCGATCGTCAAGCAGGCTACCGACCAAGCCGGCGCCACCCGCGCCTACAAGCAGCTGCTGAAACAGGGGCAAGGCCTGACCGGCGGTTCCGGCGGCGGCCTGTTGGGCGGCGCGCTGGGCGGAATGGTCGGCGGCGGCGCCTCGTCACTGGATCTGGACCAGTACGTCACCGACAAAACGCTCGATGGCCTGTTCAAGTACATCGCCATCGAAGAGAAGCAGATCCGCACCAACCCGGTGGCGCGCTCCAGCGAGCTGCTGAAGAAGGTATTCCGTCGCTGACGGAACGCGCCGGCGATGGCGCGCTGCTGGAGACCTCAGTCGAACGGGTGGCGCAATACCAGGGTTTCGTCGCGGTCCGGGCCGGTCGAGATGATGTCGATCGGGGTTTCGCACAGCGCCTCGATCTTGCGCAGGTAGGCCCGCGCGTTGGGCGGCAGGTCGTCGAAGCGCTCGATCCCAACGGTGGATTCGGACCACCCCGGCAGATCGATGTAGACCGGCTTGCAGCGTTCGAAGCCGTCGGCTCCGACCGGCGGCACCTCGACCCGTTCGCCATCGAGTTCATAGGCCACGCAGATCCGCACCCGCTCCATGCCGTCGAGCACGTCGAGCTTGGTGATGCAGATGCCGCTGACGCTATTGATGTTCAGCGAACGACGCAGCGCGACGCAATCGAGCCAGCCGCAACGACGCTGGCGGCCGGTGGTCGCGCCGAACTCATGACCGCGCTCGCCGAGACGCCGGCCGTCTTCGTCGAACAACTCGGTCGGAAACGGCCCGGCGCCGACGCGGGTGGTATAGGCCTTGACGATGCCAAGTACATAGTCCAGGTCACGCGGACCGACGCCGGACCCGGCCGCCGCGCCACCCGCGGTGGTGGTCGACGAGGTGACATAGGGATAGGTGCCGTGGTCGATATCCAGCAGAGCGCCCTGAGCGCCCTCGAACATCACGTTCCGGCCGTCGCGGCGCATCGCGTGCAGCTCTCCGGGCACATCGCAGGCCAGCGGACGGATGCGCTCGGCCTGGGCCAGGCCCTGATCGAGCACCTGCTGATAGTCCACGGTTTCGAACTGAAAGTAGTGCTTCAACGCGAAGTTATGGTATTCCATGACCTCGCGCAGACGTTCGCGAAAGGTGGCCTCGTCGAGCATCTCGCCGAGACGGATGCCGCGCCGCGAAACCTTGTCCTCGTAGGCCGGGCCGATCCCGCGCCCGGTGGTGCCGATGGCTTTCTTGCCGCGCGCGCGTTCGCGCGCTTGATCGAGCGCGACATGGTACGGCAAGATCAGCGGGCAGGATTCACTGATGCCGATGCGGCTGGCCGCCGGCACGCCGCTGGCTTCCAGCTCGTCGAGCTCCGTCAGCAGCGCCTCGGGAGACAGCACCACGCCGTTGCCGATCAGGCAACGCACGCCATCCCGAAGGATGCCCGAGGGGATCAGGTGCAATACGGTCTTGCGGCCGTCGATGACCAGGGTATGGCCGGCATTGTGCCCGCCCTGGAAACGCACCACCGCGGCGGCCTTGTCGGTCAGCAGATCGACGATCTTGCCCTTGCCTTCATCACCCCATTGGGTGCCTATGACGACTACATTCTTAGCCATTGCCTCACTTCCAAAATACAAAACGGAATCGTAACTGCCCCGCCCGCGTTCTAACCCGAAATCTTCATTGAACTTCCCAGCCGTCGCCGGTTTCCACCAAGCGGTGCGTTTCGCGGTGCTGATCGAGTTCCGTTCCGGGCAGGTCCCACAACACAACCTCGCCGGCGGCGCGCAACGCGGCGACGCGCGCGCGAAGTCGCGCGTCTTCGCGCCAGGGCGCGAGGATCACGCGGGACTCGTCTTCGCCGGCATACAGGCGACCGCTGATGTCCAGCAGGGTTTTCAGATCGGCGCTGAAGCCGGTCGCGGCGCGGGAACGGCCGAAGGCCGCGCCGATCGCATCATAACGACCGCCGCGGGCGACCTCTTCGCCGCGATCGGGCACAAACGCGGCGAACACGATGCCGGTGTGATAGTCGTAGCCGCGCAGCTCGGCGAGATCCACGTGCAACGGCAGCTCGGGATAGCGTTCGCCGATCGCGCGAGCCATGCGCGCGAGGTAGTCGATCGCCTGGTGCACCGGCTCCGGCGCATCGGCCAGCGCGAGCTCGGCATCGGCGAAAGCCCGCTCACCGTTGAGTTCCGGCAGACGCAGCAGCATCGCCTTGCGCGCGGCCCCGATCGGGAGCTCGTCGAGCAGCTCGCGCAAGGTCGGGATCGCCTTGCGCTGGATTGCTTCGAACAGCGCATGGCAAAGCTCGTGGTCGAGGCCGAGGTCATCGCTGAGACCGGTGAACACGCCGACATGACTGAGATCCAGCGAAAATTCCTCGAGTCCGGCCAGGCGCAGGGTCTCGATCGCCAGCGAGACGATCTCGATATCGCTTTCGATGCCGGCATGGCCGTACAGCTCGGCGCCGAACTGCATCGGCGAGCGCGAGCTGC
This sequence comes from Sedimenticola sp., assembly GCA_027008705.1. Lineage (GTDB taxonomy): Bacteria > Pseudomonadota > Gammaproteobacteria > Chromatiales > Chromatiaceae > JALSSX01. Next base: position 7,511 of record JALVEB010000156.1, read on the forward strand.
CAAAGGCGTTCTGGCGCGCGCGCAGCACGGTGCCGAGGTAGCACAGCCGCGCCGGACCTTCCAGACGAAGCTGGTGGGCGTCGATGCGCGCAACCTGCGGAGTCATGTCGCTGCGCACGCCGAGCAGGCGACCCGACACCTGATCGACGAGCTTCAGGGTCTGTTCGTCGAGCGCGCGCCCGGCGCCGACCCGCAGCGAATCGAGGTATTCGACGAAAGGCGGGATGGTGAGCTGGTAACCCCAGCCGCGAAAGCAGTCCAGCAGCTCGCGGCGCACCTCTTCCAGACGCTCGCTGACCGGTGGCAGCAGTTCGTCGATCCCCTCTGGCAACAGCCAGCGCTTGTTCTTCATTACGTTCAGTTCACCAGGTAAAGCAGGCCGAGACCCGCCATCATGCTCACGAAACCGCCGATGCGCAGGGCGGCGTCGTCGGCTTCGAGCAGGTTTTTCATCAGCCCGCGCCAAGCAGCGGGCGAAAGAAACGGCAATACCCCTTCGATCACCAACATCAGCGCGAACGCCACCCACAGTTCATGCCACATCGCGATCCCGGAAAAGCCCGCCTCCGACACGTGGAGGCGGGAAAGCGCCTTATTTCTTGCGGTTAAAGAAGCGGAAGAATTCCGAATCCGGCTTCAGCACCAGCACGTCGCCGTCACCGCCCAAAGCGTTGGTGTAGGCGCCCAGGCTGCGCCAGAAGGCGTAGAAGTCTTCGTCTTTCTGGAATGCGTTGGCATAGATCTCGGCCGCCTTGGCGTCGCCCTCGCCGCGTAGTTTCTCGGCATCGCGGTAGGCTTCGGCGAGGATCACGGTGCGCTGGCGGTCGGCATCGGCGCGGATGCGCTCGGCCGCCTCGGCGCCCTTGGCGCGCAGATCCCGCGCCACCCGCTCGCGCTCGGCGCTCATGCGCCCATATACCGATTCGCTGACCTCTTCCGGCAGATCGATCTGCTTGACGCGCACGTCGAGCACCTGGACACCGAGATCCCGCGCCTGCAGGTCGGCCTGCTTGGTGAGCTCGTCCATGATCTCCTGCCGCTCGCCGGAGACCGCCTCCTGGATGGTGCGCTTGCCGAACTCATTGCGCAACGCCGTGTTGATGCGCTCGGCGAGCAGGGCCGAGGTCTTGTCGGCACTGCCACCGGTGGAACGGAAGTACTGGGCGACGTTCTCGATGCGCCACTTGACGTAGGAATCAACGATCACGTCTTTCTTTTCCACCGTCAAAAAGCGTTCCGGGCGCGCGTCCAGCGTGCGCAGGCGCCCGTCGAACTTACGGATGGTGTTGATCATCGGCCATTTGAAATGCAGGCCCGGTTCATAGTCCGAGCCCACGATCTCACCAAATCGCAGTTTGATCGCCCGTTCCCACTGGTAGACGACGAAAACCGAGTTCAGGCCGATCACCACGGCGATCGTGACCAGGATCAGGACAAGCAGGGTTCGATTGTTCATCAGCGCAGGCTCCGGCTACGTTCACGCGAGACATCACGGCCGCGGTCGAGGCGCCGCACCGGCGCGGGACGACGCGTGCTCAGCGCGCTGATCGGCGCGCTCGACGGCGAACTCGGGGCGCCGCCCGTCCGCGCGGCGCGGGACCGGCCGATCAGCTTGTCGAGCGGCAACAGGGTCAGATTGCCGCCCCCGTCGGCATCCATCAGCACCTTGCGGCTGCGTTTCATGACGTCCTCGATGGTATCGATGTACATCCGCTCGCGGGTGACCTCGGGCGCGGCCTCATACTGTTGCAGCACCGACAGGAAGCGCGCGGTCTCACCCTCGGCGCGGGCGATGACCTGGGCCTTGTAGGCTTTGGCGTCCTCACGCCGCCGCGCGGCCGCGCCGCGCGCCTTCGGCACGATCTCCTTGGCGTAGGCATCGGCTTCGTTTTCGAGCCGTTCCTTGTCCTCGCGCGCCTTGATGGCGTCGTCGAAGGCGGCCTTGACCTGTTCCGGCGGCTTCGCCGGCTGCATATTGACGCTGGTAACCTCCAGGCCGGTACGGTAGCGCTTCATCAGCTCGGCGATCCGCTTCTTGATGTCCGCGGCGATGCGTGAACGCCCTTCGGTCATGATGAAATCCAGCTCGCTGCGGCCGACCACCTCGCGCACCGCGGTTTCGGTCGCGGCGCGCAGGGTGACGTTGGGGTGGGCATCCTGAAACAGGTAGTCCACCGGATCCTGCACGCGCGACTGCACGGTGAGCTCGACATCGACGATGTTTTCATCCTTCGTCAGCATCTGCGCCTTGCGCCGGAACGAGGAGAACTCGTCGACGTTGACGATCTCGTGGGTCTCGATCGGTGTCGGCCAACGCCAGTTCAGTCCCGGCCCGGCCACCGACTTGAACGCGCCGAAACGCAGCACGACGCCACGCTCGGCCGGCTCGACGACGTAGAAACCGCTGGCCAGCCACAGCAACAACGCCACCACGACAATCGCGATCACACCGTTCTTCCCCGGCAGGGAAGACCCGGACGAGGAGCCGCCACGACGTCCGCCACCGAACAATCCACCCAATTTCTTCTGGATGTTTCTTACCACTTCATCGAGGTCTGGTGGACCCTGGTCGCCGCCGCTGCCGCCCCAGGGATCGCGTTTACCACCACCCGGTTCATTCCAGGCCATTGATTACTCCGTACAGGTGATTCAGGTCTGCGCTCCGCCACCGGCGGATCGCACGAAACAGCCAAAGGGCGGCATTTTAGCAGACTGTCGGCGTCAGGAGTAATCCACGGCGACGAGCATAACTATTCAGCATGGTCGTTTCTCTCACGCCGCGGTATCCGGCATGATCGCATACCCATCCCTTCGACATCGGACAACGGCCTCATTCCCCGGTGCGATCCTCCGCAAGCGCGAAGATGCCGGGCGCGTTGCGCCAGTATCCCTTGTAGTCCATGCCGTAACCGAAGACATAGCGGTCTTCGACCTCGAGTCCGACGTAATCGGCCCGAAAACCATTATGACGATCATGCCGCTTGTGACAGAGCACCGCGGTCAGCAAGCGCTCCGGCGCCTCGCGTCGGCAGTCGGCGACGATCTCGGCGAGGGTGATGCCTTCGTCGAGAATATCGTCGATCACCAATACGGTTTCCCCGCGCAGCGGGCGGGTCGGCCGCTTCAGCCAGTGGAGACCGCCGCCGCGGGTGCGTTCGCGGTAGCGCGTGGCATGGAGGTAATCGAGACGCAGCGGAAAATCCAGACGGGTCAGCAAGTGGCCGGCCGGAATCAGACCGCCGTTCATGACCACCAGCACCACTGGATCGCTTTGCGCGAGATCCCGCGTGATGGCGGCGGCGAGGCGATCGATGGCGGCATCGACCTCCGCCGCGTCATACAAACAATCGGCGTTCGCCCGTGCCTTATGCGGGTCTTCCGCCATCACGTCATCTCCAATTGAAAACCATCGCCCTCGTCGAGCCCGCGCAAGGCATCCAACGCGCTCTGGTAACGCGGATCGCGCGACAAGAAGCGACGACTGATGCGTCCGCGCCCATGCATGCGCGCGATGCGGGTCTGCGCGACCGGATCCTCGCGTTCCGCCAAGGCATCCAGCACCTGGATCGCGGCGTCGCGGTCGTTGCATACCAATACCATGTCGCAGCCGGCATTGAGCGCGGCTTCGGCGCGTTGTACCGGCGTCCCGGCGACCTCGGCGGCGTTCATTGACAAATCATCGCTGAAGATGCAGCCCATGAAGCCGAGACGCCGACGCAGCACATCGTGCAGCCAGTAGCGTGAAAACCCCGCCGGCATGCGGTCGGCGCGGGCATAGATCACATGGGCCGGCATGATCGCCTCGAGCCCATTGTCGATCAGCATGCGGAACGGATAGAGATCCCGGGGCCAGAGTTCCCCCGGCTCGCGTTCATCGACCGGCAGCGCAATGTGCGAATCCGCCGCCACCGCTCCATGGCCGGGAAAGTGCTTGCCCACCGCCGGCATTCCGGCCTCGTGCATGCCCTTCATCCAGGCTCCGGCAAGACGCGCGACGATCTCGGGACGCGCATGGAAGGCGCGATCCCCGATCACCTTGCTGACCCCGCAGTCGAGATCGAGCACCGGCGCAAAACTGAAATCGACACCCACCGCGCGCAGCTCCGCCGCCATCAACCAGCCCAATGCGCGCGTGATCGCCAACGCTCGGTCGGCACCACTGTCGTAGAGCCGTCCCAAAGCCGCCACGGGGGGCAGGCGGGTAAAGCCCTCGCGAAACCGCTGCACCCGACCGCCTTCCTGATCGACCGTCACCAGGATATGGGGCGAACATTCATGTATCGCCGCGATCAGCCGCTCTATCTGCGCGGGGGATTCATAGTTGCGCGAGAACAGAATGATCCCGCCCGCCGCCGGGTGACGCAGCAGCTCGCGCTCCCCAATACGGAGCTCCGGCCCCTCGAGGTCGAACATGACTTGGCCATGACTCATTGCCGAACGCCCCACGCCGGGGGTTGAACACTGGGAAGATCTCGCATGTCCACACCTTTCGATAAAAAAGGCATTTTCCCAGCTTTCTCATTGTTTTTGAAGGGAAACGTTACCATGAAACCGATTCTTCCGATGCTCTTGCTCCTGTTACAGACCGGCTTTGCCCTGGCTGGCGACGGCGAACAAGCGGAGCCCGAGATCGCCTACTATGCACTCGAGCCGGCATTGATCACCAACGTGCAGGGCAAATACCGATACGTCAAGGCGGAGGTGCAGTTGATGACGGAACGCCCCGACAAGCTGACGGATATCGAGGCCAACGCCCCGGCGCTTCGTCACGCGCTATTGATGCTGCTGACGGATCAGGATGGCGAGGTGTTGCGCACCCCAAGCGGCAAGGAGGCCTTGCGCAAACAGGCCCTGGAGGCGGTGCGCAAGACGCTGAAAGAGCTGACCGGCAAAAAGCTCGTCGAGGAGCTCTACTTCACGGCATTCTTCGTGCAATGAAGCTATACTCTTCTCCCTTGAGGACGGGCCTTCCCGGATGGTTGCAAGAATCCACGATTCCTGGCAACCCACCCAACGGGAGGAAGCCTGACGATGAGGTGAATCAGGCCCAGCCGTGACGATCCGCCGGCGGACGGGCGCGATGCCCTGTCCCGGTTTGGAATCAGGCGGCGTTCCGTTCTCCGTTGTCATACGCCCCTTCCGGGACTCATGCGAGGAGAGACATTCAGTGCCTGATGCCGGCCCAAGCGCGCGCAACGTACAATGCGGCCATATCCTGGAGGTCCACGGCGATCGCATGATCGCCGTCTTTGAACGCGAACAGGCGAAATCCGATCCTGGCCCGCGCGGCCAGCTCGGATCCTTCGTCACCATCGAGCACGATGGTCACCGAGTGCTCGCCTCGGTGCTCGGCATGTGCGATCGGGGACGCGAGAGCGACAAATACCTGACCACGCGCCTGGAACTGATGCCGATCGGCCAGATCGGCCGTGACGGTCGTTTCAGCGCGGGCATCACCCACTATCCCACCACCGGCGCCCTGGTGCGGCTGGTGGAGGAAGACGAACTGCGCACGCTGTTCGATGTCTACGCGCCGCTGGATTTCCCGGTCGGCACCCTGCCGATGCGCAGGAACCAAACCGTATACCTGCACCCCGGCCGCCTGTTCGGCCGCCATCTGGCGATTCTCGGCCAATCCGGCTCGGGTAAGTCCTGGACGGTGACGAGCCTGTTGCAACGCACCATCGAGAAGATGCCGAACGCCCACATCGTGTTGCTCGACTTGCACGGGGAATATGTCTGGCACGACGAGAATGGACAGCGCCATTCGGCCTTTCAGGAAGGCCGCTACCGCTACCTCAGCGCGCGTGACCTGGAGATTCCCTACTGGCTGCTGACCTATTCCGAGCTGGTCGATCTGCTCATCGATCGCAACGACGCCGGCGCCTCCACTCAGATCGCCTTCTTGCGCGAAACCGTTTTCGCATTGCGCAAGAAGGCCAACGAACATCTCGGGCTTCGCCGCCTGTCGGTGGATTCACCGGTCTATTTCCCGCTTGCGCAGCTGTTCCTGGCGTTCAAGAAAGCCAACGAGCAGACCCTGGACTTCGGCAAGGCGCGCGGCGCGCTGAACGGCCAGTTCGACGAGTTTCTGGTGAAGCTGCAAAGCAAGCTCAACGACGCCCGCTACGATTTCCTGTTCAAACCCTCGAGAAGGACCGATTCATCGACGCTGGCCGATCTGCTGCGCGACTTCATCGGCCTCGGCGAGCAGCGCGCGCAGATCACCGTGATCGACCTCAGTCCGGTTCCATTCGACGTGCGCCCGACGGTATCGGCGCAGATCGGGCGCCTCGCCTTCGAGCTCAACTACTGGAACCCGCACTACCGCGAATTCCCGATCGCGCTGATCTGCGAGGAGGCCCATGCCTACATCCCGCGCGAGCAACACGGCCAGTTCGAAGGGACACGCCGCGCGATGGAACGCATCGCCAAGGAAGGACGCAAGTACGGCGTCAGCCTGGTGGTGGTCAGCCAGCGTCCGCATGAGCTCTCCGAGACCGTGTTGGCTCAGTGCGGCAACTACATCTGCCTGCGCGTCACCAACCCCGACGACCAGGACTACATCCGCCAACTGGTACCGGAAAGCACCCGCGACCTGACCGAGATCATCAGCTCGCTCGGCCGGGGCGAGGCGTTGGTGCTCGGCGAGAGCACGCCATTACCGACCCGTGTGCAGTTCGCGCCACCCGATCCGCCGCCGAACAGCAACGATGTCGATTTCCACGCCCACTGGCGCCGTGGGCTGGAAGAACTGGACCTCGACGAGATCGTCACTCGCTGGCGGAACCAGCGTCGCTGAGGCGATACAGCGCATAACGCTCGCGCCGGTCACCGGGACGGTGGCCGCGCCACAGCAACCGGCCGAAATCGGCATGCCGCGCTTCCGGCGGCAGATCCTGCTCCTGCACCAACACCAGTTCGCACTGCTCATCGAGCCGCATCGCTGAACAGGCGCGCGGATGCAAGCCGAGATAATACTCGAACAGCGCGCGTTGCGGCTCTCCGAGCGACACCCCAGAGATACAATGATAGTGTGCCGGCAAGGCCCGTCCCAACGACTCGCACATTGAACGATAGCTTTTGCCGGCATCAATCACCGGCAACAACAGCGTCATCGCCAGCAGCCAGACCGTTGCGACCCCCGCCGCCAGCGACATCGCGACATGCAACGCCGCATTGCCCATGCGTCGCGACGCCAACCACAACCACAACGCGCTCATCGCCAGCGCCGGGACCAACCAGCGCCAATCGGCGACCGCCGCCCAGACAGGGTGGCGCTGCGACAGCCAGTGGTACAGCCCGGGAGGCCATTCACCGACCGCCACACCCCAGGCCAACCAGACCAGCCCGATCAACAAGCCGAAGAACAAACTCGCTCCAGCGCCGAGCCGCCGAGCCGCGGTCGTTGACAGCGCGCGCAGACCGGGTACCGCGAGCACCGCCAGGGGCACATACAACGGCAAGGCATACAGCGCGCGCGCATCGTGTGCCAGCGACAACACCAACAGCATCACCAAGAACTGGCTCAAGGGCAGAAAAAAGCGCGTATCGAGCCATGTTGCGCGCCAGCCGGCACGCACCAGCGCATACAGCGCCAGCGGCAGCGTCGGCAGGCCTGCCCACAGCAGCAGGCGTGGGTAGAACAGTGGCGTGGCACGAGGGCCGAGATGGGCACGGCCGGTAAAACGGCCGATATTGTTGATCCAAAACCAACGCCCGAACAGCTCCGGCGAGCGCTGATACAGCTTCCAGGGCCAAATCAGCAGCCACGGCAGCGCCACGAGCGACGCAATCGCATATCCGAACAACACTTCGCGCCGCCGCCACGCCGGGTGCGCAAGCAGAACCAGGGCGCCACTACCGATCAGCCCGGGCCCGAGCATCCCCTTGCTCAAAAAGGCGATGCCCGCCCCGCAACCCAGCGCCACCCCGCCCACCAACCAACGCTCGCGCAACAGGGTAAGCCCGAGAAACGCCATTGCAATGCCACTAAGCATCGCAATATCGGTCAACAACTGATGGGCGCGCACCAACAGGCCGAAGGTGGCCACCAGCAGCAGCGCCGCGTACCAACCGGCACCGGCGCCATACAAGCGTCGCGCCGCGAGAGCGACGAACCCGAGCATGGCGACCAGGAACCAGGCCGAGGTCAAACGCGCCGCATCCGGCGGGCTGAGCCAGGCATCGAACGAACGGCTGTTCAGCGCCGCGGCAACGAAATACAGCGGCGGCTTCTCCATGAAGGGCCGGCCGGCGAGCGACGGCACCACCCAGTCACCGCTGTCGATGACATGGCGGACCAGCCCGAAGGTATAGGCTTCGTCCGGCTTCCAGGGCTCGTGCCCAAGCAATCCCGGCAGCAGCCAGGCGATGAGTACGATCAAGATCAGACCGCGCTCGGATCTGGACAAACCATCGCCCATCGACGGGTCCATCGGAAAGGACGCGCGGCGACTCAGCTCCGCGCCGAGAGCAGCGGCAGCACATGCAGTCGGAAGGCCTCGTCGCTGAACTGGCCGCGCTGGATGAACTTCAGATGACCGTCACGCGCGATGACCACGGTATAGGGCACGATGCCGCTGTGGTTGCCCCATTTCCGCATCAAAGCCGCGCCGCGCGATTCCGGAATCACCAGAGAAGGGTAGTTCATCCCCAGCGAGCGCCGCACGTTGCGCAGCTTGCGCGCCTCGTCGAGCCCGACACCGACGATTTGCAGGCCCTGCTCGCCATACTCACGCTGGTAGCGGACAAAGTCTTTGATCTCGAACTGACAGGGGCCACACCAGCTGGCCCAGAAGTTCAGCAGAATGACCTTGCCCTTCCAGTCGGACAGACGACGCACCTTGCCATCGAGATCCGGCAACTCGATCGGCGCCATCTCCCAGGCGTTGTCGGTACGCCCGGCGGAGCGAGCGACACGATCGGAGGCGGACGCCGCCGCGGAGCGCTCCGCGGGCGCAGGAGCCGGCCGATCACCATGCAGCAGATTGGCGAGCGCAAGACCGACGAACGCCGCGGCCAACCCGAGGCCAACGATAGCTCCCCGCCCCATCGTCAGCGGGCCTTTCGGTCGGCCAACAGATTCCAGACCACTTGGTAGCGCTGGCTCAATTCTTCGATATAGTTCGCCAGGTGATCATCGATATAGGCCTGTCGGACCCGGTCCGGAATCTCGGAAAAGCGCTTCTGAGTGCCTTCCCGACGTCCGAGGATCGTGAACAGATGGAAGCCTTTCGGCGTCTCGACCACTTCGCTGACCTGGTCGTCGGCAAGCTTGGCCAACGCCGCGCGAATCTGCGGCAGGGCCTTGCTTTCCGACACCCAGCCGATGTCGCCGTTGCGGGAACGACCATAGGGATCGATGCTGTACTTGCCGGCCAGCTTGAACAGGCTTTCGCCATCGAGGATGCGCTTGCGCAAGGCTTCGGCCTCGCCACGGGTACGCACCACCAACATGCCGACATGCAGCCGGGTGTCGATGCGCCCGAGTCTTTGGTGATCACGGTAGTAATCGCGCAGCACCTGCTGGTTCGGGATCCACTCGGCGATCTTGCGTTCGAGCAACAAGGCCGGCAGGCGCTCCTTCTTGTAGGATGCCATCTTGTCCGAGACATCGACCCCCTGCCCGGCCGCCGCCTTGGCCATCAGCATCACCTCGGCCTTCTGGTAGAGCTGATCCTCCACCCATTGGGCATGGGTTCCACGCCGACCCTGATCGTCGTAGACCACGTCACGGAGGGTGATGCGCAAGCCATCGTCACCCTGCATCAATACGGTATCGTCGGGCGCGTCCAGCTTCAGCCGCTCGGGGAAAAGCTGAACGTGCCAGCGGTCGCGCAGGCGGCGCAGGGTTTCGAGCTTCAACGCCTTGTAGCGACTGGAGACGTACGCGGCCTTGGCCGCGGCCAGCGCATCGGGATTTTCCTCGTAGTCTTTCGTCATCTCCGCCAGTTCATCCTTGGGAATGCGGATCAGACCGCGCAAATGGTTCAGGTATTCCCGATACAACAGGCCTTCGCGAAAACGGGCCAGATCGCGTTGCAATGCTGGATCGTCATCGAGGCCGAGACGATCCGCCTCGAGCTGGAACAGACGCGAAAACACCAGGCGCTTCAACAGGTCACCGCGCAAGGAAGCCTGGGCCGCCTCGTCCATGGTGACGAACTGGGTCGCGAATGGAGAGGAAGCCACGGCGCGTTCCAGGTCCAGCGAGGTGACCCGCAGCGGCCCGATGGTCGCCAGCGTCTGGTCTTCGACATTTGCCGCCGAGGCCAGCGAATAGAACAATAAAGTGGTCAGTACGATCTGTCGGACGAGATGTTTCGGTTTCATTAGGCTTCGATCGGTATCCTGTGGGTTGACTCCGGGACGGTGCTCACCGGCCATTCGGGCCGGAGCGGCCGAGCATCCAGGCAAACCGTCTCGATTCGAACGGCTTGCATCGAGGCTCGAACTCAAAAAAGATCAGGGGGGCAAGCCCCCCTGATCCCTTCGTCGAGCGGCCATCCCTGGCCCGACTGCCCCTTATTCCTCGGGGATTGCGCCGCCCTCGTCCGGCGCGGTGCCATGCATCCAGGCAACGGCCGCTTCGTAGTCGTGCTGGATCGACTTACCCTTCCAGAAGTAGTCTTCGTCGTCCGGCTTGACCAGCAGCGGCACGCCATCGTCGTTGGTCTCGTGGCAGGCCGCACACTTGAACGGGCCATGCGAACCATCCGGGTTGTACATCGCCGCCTGGGCGTAGGTGGTGGTATCCACCTCCGGCGTGACCGGATACAGACCGTGGATCGACTGGTGGCAGGCCTGGCAGGCCAAGCCGGCGTGACCCTTGGAATAACGCATCAGGCTGTATTTGCCCGGCTGGTTGATCGGGAACGCGACCCCACCCTGGCCTTCGACGAACGGCGCGGCATGGCAGTTGGCGCAGTGCGGCTCACCCGCGGCCAACCAATAATCACGGCCATGCGATGCCGCGTCGTAGGGCACGGCGGCTGCGCCGGTGGCGCCATCCGGCAGATCCAGGCTGGCGACATCGACCGCCGGGTTCGCCGACAGGATGGTGACATTGATGTCACCGTCCTCGTCCTTGTGTACCAGCGGACCGTTGCCCTTCAGCGCGATCACGGCGATATCCGGAACCAAGCGATCCTTGCGCCAGAAATCGAGCGCGCCGGAACGTTCGGTATCGACCTTGCCGTCCGCCTTGAAGACGATCTTCGGATCGAGGTAACGCTCTTCCAGCACCTTGCGCGATACGCCGATCGCCCGGGCGATTTCATCCAGCGACTTGTTGCGGATGGTCTCGCCTTCCTGCTTGAAGGCATTGGTCAGGTTGTCACGCTGGTACAGTTCGCGGGACAGCTGGGTGTGACAGTTCGTGCACCACATGCCCTTGCCATGCTTACCGTTGCCGATCTGGGTGACGTTCTCCTGCAACCATTTGCCGATCGAGTTCAGGTATTCCTTGGTTTCGACGCCATCCTTGTCCTTGTTGCGGTTGGAGTGCACGTCACGATTCGCGAAACAACCCTTGGCGTCCCGGTTGTCGCCGTCGGCAAAGGCGTTCTTGCCGTCCATCGTGATCAGCATGCCATCGAGGCTGCCGTCCTGACGGTGCGACGGGTGACAAGCCTGACAGGCGCCGGTGCGGTTATGGGAATCGACCAGCGGCGCGTGGGTCAGGTGAGTGGTATGCAGCACCTGGGTCAGCGGCGGCACGATGATCTCCTTGCCCTTCTTGTTCTTGTGCTTCGCCGACATCAGTACGCCGATGACATTGTCGGCATGACATTTCTGGCACAGAACCGGGTCGCGACCGATGCGGTTGCTGACGTCGCGGGTGTTCGGATCATAGTTCTTCAGGAAATCCGTACCCACCTTGTCATCGTGCATCTCGAGTACCGAGAGCGAGGTCGCCTTCTGATCGGCGATCCAGTCGGAAGCGCCAAGCCCCTTCCAGAACGCGCGCTCCTGCTTGTACAGGGTGTACTTCTTGCCGTTCGCGGTCTCGTTGGAATGGCAGCGCGAGCAGTTCGGCACGTCGATCGGACTGGTGCCGACAAAGGTGATCGGCTTGCCGCTGTGACTGTCGATCACCGGCTTGCCGCTGTCGGCATCGACCAGCGAGACGAAGGTCTCCTGGAAGGGCCGCACCAAGTCCTCGGTCAGGGTCAGCGGGTTGGTGCGCACCAGGGAATCGTCGAACGGCGTCAGTGGCAGACCGAGCGCGTCCCAGATGCCCGGGTTGGTGAGCACGATCGGCACGTTGTCGAGCACCGGAGACTTGGTATAGACGATCGTGCCCTTCTCGCCGCTGTAGTGGAGGTGCCCACCCTTCATCGGGCTTGGGACCGCCGCGCCGGCCGGGCCGTTGTCCAACGGAACTGGGATCTGCAAGCCGACGAACAGCTTCTCGCTGTCCTTCGAGGTTCCCTTCGGGTTGGCGCCCTTCAGACCCTCGTAGACGTACAGATGCGTCCAGTAGGCGTTGGCCACGTTTTCGTTCTTTTCATACTTGCCATCGCCATCGACGTCATAGGGGACGTTCCAGTAGGCCAGCTTCGAACCTTCCGAATAGGTGTTGTCGACGAAACCATAGCTGAGCTTGAAACGCTTGCCAGCATCATCATCGACGACCACGCTGTGATCCTCTTCATCCGCCTCGAGCAGCTCGGGGTACTTCTTCGGCCCCGTCGCGGTCTTGATGACCTGGCTCTGTACCGAGTTGTACGGCGGCAGAACGCAGCAATAGGTGAAATCGAAGCCGGTACAGTGCATGCCCAGCTCGTAGTTTACCGTGATGTTGTAATCGTTCTTGGGCTTGTTCGGTGAGATCTTGGCGGTGGCGGCAGCCTTTTCACCGGAATCCGCCGGAGCGGCTTTCGATGTGGTGGAACTGTTGGCCGCGCAGCCAGCGATCAGTCCCAAGGCTACCGACAGCGCGGTAAGCGCTAGCGGTTTGTTTCCCATCTGGTGTCCCCCTTGACTGGGTATCTGTTTGAATCGAGTAAATACAAAAAGAATGAATCCGAATCATTGTATCCGAAGGCGCATTGGCCACGGCTGGATTCTTGTAATACGCATCCTCGGGGAACTTTTACCAGATGAGGAATGTCCCGGCAAGCGGGACATGGATTCTTTAAAAAATCAGAAAATACTGATACTTGTATCCTGCCCCATCGGGTGGCAGCGGCCTTTTGCTTTCCGCCGGCGCTGCGGGTATGCTGGAAAGCGCACAGAAAAATAATCGATCGCATGCGGGATATGGGAAGAGGCCATGGCCTCGCCTCCTGGCGACCCGCTTGTAGCGACACGTCATTACGAGACAACCCGTTCCCGAATCGAGCATCGACCGGCGCTCGCGCGTCTGGTTTCGATGGACGGAACCATCCATGTAATGTCGACCATCGTCGAAATAACGAAAACCTATCGACCTCAGGAGTAACTCAAGTGAAGCTATCCAAACTCACCACCAGCATCATCGGCTCGACCCTGTTGCTCGGCGCCAGCCTGCCGCTGTCCGCCGCCTCGGTTGGCGAGATCGCCAAGTCCTGTGACGAATGTCATGGCAAGAACGGCGTTACCAAGGACGAAGTCGTGCCGACCATCGCCGGCGCCTCGGCGGCCTATTTGAAGGACACGATGGAAGCCTTCAAATCCGGAAAACGCAAAGGCGAGGAATACAAGCACGACGGCAAGACCTCGGACATGAACAAGGTCGCGAAGAAGCTCAGCGACGCCGAGATCGAGGCCATCGCGGAATACTATGCGAAAAAGCCCTATGTCGCCTTCAACAACCACACCGATCCGAAACTGGTCAAGAAAGGCAAGAAGATCTGGAAGCGGAAATGCAAGAAATGTCACGGTGACAATGGCATGGATCCCGAGGATGATGCCGGCATCCCAGGCGGTCAACCGCTGAAGTATCTGTTGAACTCGATGGAGCACTTCGCGAACAAGACGCGGCCGATGCCGAAGAAGATGCGCAAGAAGTTCAAGAAACTGAAGGAGAAAGACCGGATCGCGGTCGCTCACTTCTTCGCCGCGCAGAAGTAAACCGTCCGTTGGCTGGCGGCGTTCCGCCGCCAGCCGTCCCGCCCACCATCCAGAATCACTGGACACGTCATGAACATTGATTCGATTCGAACAAGCTTCCCGCGCCCGCATGGACCCCGCCCCTTGGCGTCGGCGTTCGGCATCGTCGGCCTGTCCGTTCTCGCCGCCTTGCCCACGGACGCCAGTCAACACCAGGGCAAGGGTTCGCCCGTCACCAAGGAGTTCGAGGAAGCGATCCAACTGACGCCGAACCTGGAGAACGGGCGCAAATTGTACCGCGTATGCGTCACCTGCCACGGCCCGGAGGCCTGGGGCACGCGCGATGGCGCCTATCCGCAGATTGCCGGTCAATTGCGCAGTGTCATCATCAAGCAGCTCGCGGACATCCGCGCCGGGAACCGCAGCAACCCGATCATGCGCGCCTTCACCTCGACACGGGCGCTACCCGGACCACAGGCGATCGCCGATGTGGCTGGCTATATCGCCCAACTGCCGATGACGCGCCACAATGGAGAAGGCCCGAGCTTCGACCTGGACCGCGGTAAACAGCTGTATAACGACAACTGCACCGACTGCCATGGCGCCAACGGGGAAGGCGACAGCGACAAGCATATCCCGCTGTTGTACGGACAACACTACCAGTACCTGTTCCGCCAATTCGAGCATATCCGCCATGGAATGCGGCGCAACGCCGATCCGGACATGGTGGAACAGATCAAGGGCTTCCGGCTGCGCGACCAGGTCGATGTACTGACCTACACCTCGAAATTGAAGCCGCCGAAAGAAAAGCTGGCCCCTCCCGGTTGGACCAATCCCGATTTCCCTTATTACCGACGGAGCTGGCACCCGTCTCTTCCGTGACGCCGGGCATCCGGCCGTTGCCTTCGCATCCCCAAATGTCGAAAGCCCGGAGGATTTCCCCCGGGCTTTTTTCGACCACCGAGGTAGCGGCGCTTATCTGGTGGATCGATCGCCATCGGCGGCTTTCCGCCGCCGCGTACTGTCCAGCAGATCGGTGATGGAATGGCTGCGACGACGGTTGATCCGTGCGATATCCCGCGCGGATTGACCCTGCTTGTCGCGCAGGTCTGGATCGGCGCCATAGCGCAACAAAGCCCGGACGACATCGCCATCGTTGCGCGCCACGGCTTCCATCAACGGCGTGGAGCCGTTCTGATCGCGCGCGTTGACCTCGGCCCCCGCTTTCAGTAACGCCCGGGTCGCGCCCTCGTGACCGCCACTGGCGGCCCAGAACAGCGCCGTCGCGCCATCCTTGGCCTTCGCCTCGATGTCCGCCCCAGCCTTCAGCAGGGTATCGATGGCTTCGACCTGACCCAGATCGGCCGCGTGGATCAGCGCGGTGCGGCCTTGCTCGTCCCGCGCCTCGATATCGGCGCCGGCCTTCAGCAGCAACTTCATGGTTTTGTCATGGCCGTACTCGGCGGCCAGCATCAGCGGCGTCATGCCCTGGGCGTCCTTGCGGTTGGGATCGGCGCCTTTGAACAGCAGCTGGTCGACCATGTCGGAAAGGCCGTAGCGGCAGGCGATCGTGAGCGCATCCCAGCCTTTGCGGTTGCGCGCCTTGAGATCAGCGCCCCGTTCCAGCAGCATCGCCGACAGCTCCGGCTGATCGTTCTCGGCGGCGAAGATCAGCGGCGTGGAGCCATCACGTGCCTTCTGATTGATATCCGCGCCATTCGCGATCAGCATGCTGGCGATCACCAGATCGCCGTCTTCCACCGCGAGCATCAATGGCGATTTACCGAATTCATTGGTTGCGTTGACATCGACGCCCTTGTTCAGCAGTTGCTCGACCGCGTCCGGATCGTTGTCGATCACCGCGATGCGCAACTCCTTCTCCAGTTCCGGCGACGATGCCGCCAAGCCCTGCCCGGTAAGACCCGATGCCAGCACCACGACCCACATCAAGCCACCGATACGAATGAACCGATGCAGTATCCCCATAGTCATTCCGCCTCTTCCGTCTCGTCATCCGCTTCATCGTCCGGCTCGTCCGGCAACTCGTGAGCGATGCCATCGTGACAGTCGATGCAGACCTGCCCCTTCTCGATCATGCGCGAATGCTTCTTGCGCGCGCTGCGATCCTGCTCGGCAAGATCCATATGCGAGATCTTGTGGCAACTGCGGCACTCGCGCGAGTCGGTGGCGCGCATCTTGTCCCACACCCGGTTGGCCATCTCCCAACGATGCGCCTGATATTTCTCCGGCGTGCTGATCGTGCCCATGATCTCGTGATAGACATCCTTCGCCGCCATGACCTTGGCGATCATCTTCGGGATGAAGGGCTTGGGCACATGGCAGTCGGAACAACCGGCGATCACCCCACTGCGGTTCTTGTAGTGCACGGTTTCCTGGTATTCACGCAGATTGGTCTGCATGGTATGACAGGACGTGCAAAACTCCGTGGTGTTGGTGGCCGACAGGCCAACGTTGAAGAGACCGGCGAAAACCACGCCAGCAAGAAATATGAGCAGAATCGAGCCCAGTGAACGTTTCATCTATACCCCCCCTTTCTTTTGAAAACCAACCGGCGTGGAGAATGATTTTATTTGGAAAAACCACGCGGACACTCGAACCGTGGCGGGACACCCCCGGCGGGTATCCTTGCGTCCACGAAAATTCTACACCATATCCCGGCGGCACAGGATGATCCATGCAAAACCGCTGGGCGGCGAACGAGGTCAAGCGATGAACTCCATGCCGCCGAGATAGGGCCGCAGCACCTCCGGCACCCGGATACGACCATCGGCGAGTTGATGATTCTCCATCACCGCGACCAGCGAGCGTCCCACCGCGAGCCCGGAGCCGTTCAGCGTATGCAGCAGCTCGGGTTTGCCGCTTTCCGGATTTCTCCAACGCGCCTGCATGCGGCGCGCCTGAAAATCACGGAAATTGCTGCACGAGGAGATCTCACGATACTTCCGCTGACTGGGCAGCCATACCTCGAGATCATAGGTCTTGCTCGACGAGAAGCCGAGATCGCCGCTGCACAGGGTCACGACACGGTATGGCAGTTCGAGCTTTTGCAGGATGGCCTCGGCATGGCCGGTCAGCTCCTCCAGCGCGGCGTCCGATGCCTCCGGGCGCACGAACTGCACCAACTCGACCTTCTCGAACTGATGCTGACGGATCAGGCCGCGGGTATCCCGCCCGTGAGAGCCGGCCTCGCTGCGAAAACAGGGCGTGTGGGCGACGCGCCGCAGTGGCAGCGACTCGGCATCCAGGATCGCATCCCGCGCGAGATTGGTGACCGGCACCTCGGCTGTGGGGATCAGGTAATACGGCATGTCCCCGGCGAGCTTGAACAGGTCTTCCTCGAACTTCGGCAACTGCCCGGTGCCATACAGGCTGTCGGCGTTGACCAGGTATGGGACATAGGTCTCGCTATAGCCGTGCTCGCGGGTATGGGTGTCGAGCATAAACTGCGTCAAGGCGCGTTGCAGGGCCGCGATCGGGCCATGCAATACCGAGAAGCGCGCGCCGGCGATGC
>JALVEB010000157.1 GCA_027008705.1 Sedimenticola sp.
GACGACCGGATGATCGCCGCCGATGTAGACATCGCCGACACGCACCGCATGGGTGCGATGACGCTGAATCGGGGAACGGGTATCGGACATCTCGGGGTTCCGGACTGGCTGGAGAGGCAGCAGGATAACGCCCCGACGATCCTTTTTCCAGCCGACGAAAACCCGGCCGGACAACGATCCAGACCGGGTTGGGCGCGGGTTTGCGGCTTACTTGAGCTTGGTGATGCCAAGCATCTTCAGGATGTATTTCTCGTAGATCGGCTCCGAGGTGCCCTTCTTCATCTTGCGAATGAAGTATTTCTCGAACGCGATCTTGGCCATGTGGACCCACTTGCCCTTCTTGAACCAGGCGACATTGCGCGGCGGAATCTGCGGCAAGGCGACGAAGGCCGCGCCGGTGTCACCCATGTCGGCCAGGCAGATCGCGTTCCAGGTGGCATTGGTCTTGGGTTCGCGACCCGCCAGGTCATCGGCGATATTGTGAACGATCGCGGTCACCATCGATTCGATCATGTAACCGGTCTTCGGCGCGCCGGTCGGCACCGCGGTGGCCTCCACCGGCGGGATCGCTATGCATACGCCCGCCGAATAGATGTACGGGAACTTGGGGTTGCGCTGGTGCTGATCGACGAACACGAAACCACGCGGGTTGCACAGATCCTCGACCGCCATCACCGCGTCGACGCCCTTGAACGCC
This sequence comes from Sedimenticola sp., assembly GCA_027008705.1. GTDB lineage: Bacteria > Pseudomonadota > Gammaproteobacteria > Chromatiales > Chromatiaceae > JALSSX01. Next base: position 698 of record JALVEB010000157.1, read on the forward strand.
GGCAGCATCATCGAGTACTTGAATTCCAGCTCGTGATCCTTGATCTTGTTGCCGGAGTTGTCGTATTCCTCGACGAACATCTTTCCGGCCTCGACCTTGGTAACCTTGGCGTTGGTGATCCAATTGATGTGGTGGCTGCGCAGCTCGGACTCCAACATGCCTTTCGAATCTCCGACGCCACCGAGACCGAGGTGGCCGATATAGGGTTCGGAGGTGACGAAGGTCATCGGCACGCGGTCGCGCATCTTGCGCTTGCGCAGGTCGGCATCCATGATGAAGGCGAATTCGTAGGCCGGACCGAAACAGCTGGCGAACGGCATCGCGCCGACGATCACATGGCCCGGATCCTCGAGCAACTGCTGGTAGGCGGTGTAAGCGGTCTCGGCATGGTCAATGGTGCATACCGACTGGGTGTGGCCGCCATTGGGGCCGGCGCCCTCGACCTCCTCGAAGGCGAGACGCGGGCCGGTGGCGATGACCAGGTAGTCGAACGCGACCGTCTCGCCGTCCTCGAGAGTCAGCGTCTTGCCCTCGGCATCGATCTTGTCGCAGCGTTTGGCGATGAAATCGATGCCCTTGGCCTCGAGATGCTTGCGGATGTCGAAGGTGATGCTGGAACGGTCACGCCAGCCAACGGCGACCCAGGGATTGGACGGAACGAACTGGAAATATTCTCTTTCGTTGATGACGGTGACCTTGTGGTCACGGCCGAGTTCCGCGCGCAATTCATAGGCCGCCGGCATGCCGCCGGTACCAGCCCCGAGTACTACGATATGAGCCATCTGCCATTCTCCAATTTCAGTGGTTATGTCTTTCCGCCATGGACGGCGGTCGCTGGCGGCTCCGTCGTCGACGGCCCGGTCGGTGCGCAAGGCAAGGCATCGCGGTAACGAAGAAGCGTGGCCGGCATCCGCCTGAAGACCGGGGCGCAAGCCCCCGCGGTGGCGCTAAAGATACTCTCGCGAACCCCAAAAATAAAGCACGGCGCCCCAGCATTATCGTAGTAGATTATTTCAATATAATCATATAGCTATATTGATCCGCCATTCAGTGGAAATCCCGCGACGACACGCGCAACCCTTCGAGCAGGAGCGACAGATCACGGGCGCGCGAGACGACCAGGTGGACCACCCCACCCTCGCGCTGCAAGCGCCCGCTGACACTCAGCAGGGTCGCACCGAGCAAGGCCGCGCGCCAGCGCTCCACTACCCGTGACCAGACCACCAGATTGATGTGGCCTTGTTCGTCCTCCAGGGTCAGGAACATCACCTTGCCGGCGGAACCGGGGCGCTGACGGTTGATGACCAGTCCGGCGGTTTTGACGAAGGCGCCGTCCGGTGCGCTGGCCAGACCGGCCGAATCGCGCAATCCGAGCGCCGTGAAGTGCTCGCGCAACAAAGCCAGCGGATGCGCGCGCAGACTCAGACCGGTGCTGGCATAGTCGGCACGCAGCTCGGTCGCCGCGTCGGGCGGTGGCAGCGGGGCGTCGGCGGGCGCCATCGCGGTGGCGCCGAACAAGGGCAGTTGAGGCTCGAT
>JALVEB010000158.1 GCA_027008705.1 Sedimenticola sp.
TTATTTGGTCGCGCACGCGCGCGCCGCGCGCCTGGATCTGGAAGATGGCGTGTCCGGACTGCGCGAGGCCGTCATCGGCTTGGCTTTGCGGCGTTCCGGCAAACTCTGGGGAGGGGAGCTTCAGGCGCGCGCCGCAGAGCTCGCCATCGAGTCGCGCCGGGCCACGGCCGTGGAGCTGCGGGCCACGCTCGCGCGAGTCGATCCTTATCGGCTCGGCGCCCTGCCGGCCTTGCTTGCTGATCCCGGCAGCGGCCTCTTCGGGCAACTGGCGCGGCTGCGCCTGGCGGCCCAGATCTTGCCGCCGCTGCTCTCCAGCGCGCCGCGCCTGTCGATCCAGCGTTTCCATTTCGATGACGAGGCCGGAGAGGTCAGCCTGAGCGGTCATCTCGGTGTAGACCCCGGGTGGGCCGGCGATCGCTCGTTGTTGCGGGTTCCGCTCTATCTCGATGCCGCGCTCGATGGCGAGCTGCCCGTGCGGTTGGCGCGCGCCTGGATCATGGCCTGGTTGGCGCGACGGGGGGCGCGCGGCGCCGATGCGGACGAGGTGTTGAAAACGCTGGCGCGCGGCGGCTGGCTCGAAAGGAACGCGGATCGGGTTCGGGTGCGCGCGCGGGCGCAAGATGGCATACTCGAGCTGAATGGCAAGTCATTGCCATTGTCTGGTCTTCTGTTTGGGAGCTGAACCATGATCAAGCCCTGTTCGCCGCGTATCGCGGTCTTGCTGTGGGTCGCGCTGTTGTCCGGTCTGTGGAGCGGCAATGCCCCGGCGCGCAAATATACGCTGACTTGCGAGAGCCAGCAGCGCCACTATCATCGATGTTCGGCGCCGAACGACGGCCATGTACGGCTGTTGGAACAGCTTTCCCGCTCCGCCTGCATACAGGGCCGCAGCTGGGGTTACGATCGGCGGGGCATCTGGGTGGACCATGGTTGTCGCGCGCGCTTTCAGGTGAGCGACGGCGTGGGGAGAGGTCCTGGATATGCCGCGGGCAAGACCTTGCGCTGCGCCAGTGACGATCATCGTTATCGCCATTGTCGCGCCGACACCAGCCGGGGCGTTACGCTGAAACAGCAATTGTCCGGTGCCGATTGCCGCAAGGGGCGCAGCTGGGGATATGACCGCCAGGGCATCTGGGTCGACGATGGCTGTGATGCGGTGTTCCGCCTCGGCGCGCCGAATGGACCGGACTATGTGTACCGCCCGGGTCAGGGTGGTGGCGGTCATGGTCATGCGCGGCGCATCCGTTGCGGCAGCGAGCACCATCGTTACCGCCACTGTCGCGCGCGCACCGACCGGGGGGTTCGCTTGATCCGGCAACTCTCCGGTGCGGATTGCCGGCGTGGCGTCACCTGGGGCACCGACCGGCGGGGGATCTGGGTCGACGATGGCTGCGATGCCATCTTCCAACTCGGCGGATACCGGGGCCAGGACGCGGGTGCTTGGAGTCCCAGCCGCCGCATCGACTGCTCCAGCATCAACCAGCAGTATCGCTATTGTCGCGCCGGACGCATCGACCGGGCCGAGCTGATCCGCCAGAATTCACGCTGGGCCTGTATCAAGGGCTATAGCTGGGACTACGACAAGCGCGGGGTGTGGGTCGATCATGGTTGCCGCGGGACCTTTCGCGTCTTCACCTACGATCACGATGACCACGACTACGACCATGACGATTACGATCGGGATTGACCGCCGGGGTCAGAGCGCCCGGCATACGCAGTTGCGGCCGGCCTCCTTGGCGCGGTAGACCGCGCGGTCGGCCTCTTCGAGCAGTTCGCGGCACTGGCTGGCGACAGCCTGCCATTCACCGGCGCGGGTCTGGGAGACGCCGATCGACAGCGTCAGCGTCAGCTGGCGGCCGTGGTCGATCGGAATCGGCGTGCCCCCCACTTGTTGCCGGATGCGCTCGGCCAGCGCGGTGGCGTTGTCCAGCGGGGTTTGCGGCAGCAGGATCGCGAACTCCTCGCCGCCGTAGCGGGTGGCAATATCGCTGGCGCGCAGCTGAGCGCGGATGCGGTTGGCGATTTGTTTCAGCACCTCGTCGCCGGCGGCGTGCCCCCAGCGGTCGTTGACGCGCTTGAAATGATCGGCGTCGATGAACAGGCAGCTCAGGGGCTGCTGGTAACGGATCGAGCGGGCCACCTCCTCGGGCAGGCGGAGGTCGAGGAAACGGCGGTTCAGCAGGCCGGTGAGTCCATCGGTCATGCTGTTCAGACGCAGGCTCTCCCGGTTGATCGCATTTTCCAGGCATACCGCGATGATATTGCCGATGCGGGCAAGGAAATCGGTGGCGTGATGGCGCGTGAAACGATGCGGATCGGAGCTCGCCAGGTTCAGGCTGCCGATCACCCGGTCGTTGCGTTTCAGCGGCACCAGGGCGGTGCTGCGTGCGGTGGCGTGCGATGGGAAGAGCGGCGCGTGGTCGCTGTGCCATGGGCCGAGCCGCGGGCGATGCAGGCCACGCGTCGCGACCAGGCTGTCGTCCCGCGCGACGATCCGCAGGTTCGGATACCGCTCTGCGCCACTGCCGACCGCAGCCAGCAAGTCGCGCAGCGAACCATCGGCATCGAACAACGTCAGGCTCAGGTAGGGGAGTTGGAAAGAGGGGCGCAGGTCCTCGGTCAACACCTGCAACAGCTCATCCAGGGTCTCGCAGTTCAGGATCGCCATCTCCCGCGCCTGGCAACGCTGCATCACCGCCTGATTGTGTTCGGCCTCCCGCGTCAGGTAGTCGATCTGGCGCCGCAGCGCGCATGGATCCTGCCCGGCATCCGGGGGCGGGCGCGTATAGGGTGCGTTTTCGTCATCGGGCGCGATCTCGACGCGCCCGGAAGAAGCGATGACTGAACTCATGTAGGCCATGGCGGCCGGGAATCAGGAGACTTTACCGTGGACCGCTGGATTGTTTCGCTTGGTGCGTTGTTTTGCGGCCTTGGCCTGTCGATGGCGCCGGTGTTTGGCGCCGGTATCGTGCGTTGCACGCTGGCTGATGGCAGCGTCGAGTATCGCCAGGCGCCCTGTCCCGGGGGCGGCGGCCAGGAGATTCCCATCCGCAACGAGCGGCTTGGCACGGTTGTGCCCAAGGCGAAAAAGCCAAAGTCGACAAAAAAGAAGAAACGTCCAGCGCGTCGCCATCGACAAAAAGGCGAGTCGGCCTCGCGCGTGGCCCGGGCCGCGCGCGAGCGACGTTGCTGGAGCAAGCGCCAGGCCCTGGAAAAGGTCCAGGATCACCTGCGACACGGCTATCGCGCGAGTGAAAGCGTTCGCCTGCGCGCGCGCCGCGATGCCTATGAGGCGTATCTGCGGCGCTTCTGCGCCGCGATACGCCGTGAATCGCTAAAACAGCGGTGCGTTGAGCAGAAAATGCACGCCGACCCCGGCAAGATAGCCGAGCAGAATCGCCGGCAGCCAGCGCAGGTGAGCGAAAAAAGTATAATGCCCCGCAGCCACGCCCATCACCGCGACCCCGGCGGCCGAGCCGATCGAAAGCAGGCTGCCGCCCACTCCGGTCGAGAAGACCGCCAACAGCCATTGTCCCAGCGACATCTCCGGGCGCATCGCGAGGACCGCGGTTTGCACCGGGATGTTGTCGAGTACCGCCGAAAGCCCGGCGAGACCGAGATTGGCGAGGGTGTCGCCTTGGGGGGAATGATAGATCAGGTTGCCGAAGCGGGGCAGGTAACCGGCAAAGGCCAGCGCGCCGGTGCAGGCGATGACCCCGTACAGGAACAGCAGGGAATTCCATTCCGCGCCGGCGATCGCGCGGTAGATATCGAATGGCGGGGCGGATGCGCTCGCGCGGCTTTCGCGCATGCGCAGCATAAAGCCATAGAGCATCAGCAACCCCATGCCGGTCATCATGCCGAGCACCGCCGGGAGTTGAAGCCAAGTGCGCGCGGCGACCGCCATCGCCAGCGTCAGCAGAAACAGGCCGAGGATGATCCAGGTGCCTTGCTTGCAATCCGTTGGATCCGGCTGTGTCCGGATCCGTCCGTGTGGCAGGGCGCGCGAGATCAGCCACGCCGGGAGAAGATAGGCGATCAAGGCTGGGAGAAACAGCCGGCCGAGCGCCAGCAGATCGAGCGCGCCCTGCGGCGTGACCAGGTTTTCGCGCCACACCAGCAGGGTGGTGATATCGCCGAAGGCACTGAATACGCCCCCGGCATTGGCGGCGATGACGATATGGATGCAACCGAGCGTGACCACCCGGGGCGAGGCGCGCGCGATGCGGACCAACAGCGTCGAGAAGAACATCGCGGTGGCCAGATTGTCGGCCCATGGCGATACCGTGAAACACAGAAAACCCAGGGACCAGTAGACGCGCCGGTAGCTGAAGCCTCGCTCGCCGAGCTTGCATTCCATCCATCCGAACAGGTTGCGCATGCGCAGGGCATTGACGTAAGCGATCACGACCAGCATGAACAACAAGACCTCGCCGTAGGCGAGCAGATCCTGACGGTAGGCGGCCTCGGCGATCTGTGGGAGACCCTGTTCTCCGTAGAACCAGCCGAGCAGTCCCCACAGGATGCCGGCGGCGAGCAGTACCGGCTTGGATTTTCGCAACAGGGTGAACTCCTCCGCGATGACGACCAGCATCGCGGCGACGAAGACCACGAGGCAGGCATAGCCCACCCAATGGTTGGTGAGATCGAGTTGCCGGGGGTGGCCGAGGTGGCCGGCGCGCGCGATCGGCGTGATGAGGAACAGCGGGACGACGGCGGCCCGGATCCTCATGTCCGGGCCAACAGCTTGCGCAGCCTACGCTCGTCGAAACCATGCACCACCTGCCCGTCGACCACCAGCGTGGGCACGCCGCGCGCGCCCAGGCGCTGAAAATCCCTGGCGGCGCGCCGCGAGCGCTGGATATCGAACTCGACGAAGGTCGCGCCGCGCGCCTTCAACCATTGTCTGAGGGCGCGGCAGTGAGCGCAGCCGGCGCGCGTGTAGAGCGTAATCTTCACTGCGTCAGGCGGCGTTCCGCCTCGGCGTATTTCGCGGCGGTGCGTTCGATTACTTCTTCCGGCAGCTCGGGTCCGGGCGGGGTCTTGTCCCAGTCCAGGGTTTCCAGGTAATCACGCACGAACTGCTTGTCGAAACTCGGCGGGCTGATGCCGGGGCGGTATTCATCGGCCGGCCAGAAGCGCGAGGAATCAGGCGTCAGCACCTCGTCGATCAGGTGCAAGCGGCCTTGTTCATCGAGTCCGAACTCGAACTTGGTGTCGGCAATGATGATGCCGCGTTGACGGGCGTAGGCGGCGGCATCGGTATAGATCCGCAGGCTCAGATCGCGGACCTCGGCGGCGAGTTCCGCGCCGAGCAAACGCTCGGTGGTGGCAAAATCGATGTTCTCGTCATGGGCGCCGGCCTCGGCCTTCGTCGACGGGGTGTAGATCGCTTCCGGCAACGGGTCGGCCAGACGCAGGCCCTCGGGCAGCGGGATGCCGCATACCGCGCCATGATTCTGGTAGTCCTTCCAGCCGGAGCCGATCAGGTAGCCGCGCACGATGGCCTCCACCGGCAGCGGTTTCAGACGCTTGACGACGATCGCGCGATCCCCCAGGGCGCGTCGCTGCGCGGCATCGCTGACCACCTCGTCGAGCTCGATGGCGGCGAGGTGGTTGGGCACCAGCCCGGCGGTGCGCGCGAACCAGAAGTTCGAAACCCGGGTCAATACCTCGCCCTTGCCGGGGATCGGCTGGGGCAGCACCACGTCGAAGGCTGACAGGCGGTCGCTGGTGACGATCAGCATGTGCTGGTTGTCGATGTCGTAGATATCGCGCACCTTGCCGCGCGCGCGCAGCGTCAGACCGCGCAAGGAGGACTCATACAGGGCGTTCGGCTGGGACATGCTTCCCTTCCTGGAGTAATGGACGAGTCGGAATTGTACTTGCTTCCACCGGGCGATAGCAGCCGCTCCCGCGAATCCCATGCAAACCACGATGGTTTTCGTCCTCCACCGCTTCAGGTCGCGGCTTGCGCGCGGCCGCGGAATTTTTGCAGCAGTCGTTGCGCCTGGCGCAGGCTCAGAGCGATCTTGTAGCGTGTCTTCAGATGCTGTTGCACCAGTCGCCCACGCCATTCAGTGGCCGGGTAACCCGCGGCGGTCGGTGGACGCGAGAGATCGGCGAACAGCTCGTGCAGGATATTCGCCGGAACACGTGGCGGACGGCCGCTGTGGCGGATATGTTTCAGCCCCTCGACGCCTTTCTCATGGAAACGCTTCTTCCAGCGCTGGAGGGTTCTTTCGCTTTCACCCAGCCAGTGGGCGACATCGCGCGGGCTGAGTTCGTAGAGCAGCAGCAAGACGGCATCGAGGCGGCGCATCAGGCCGGCATCGTTGGAACGTTGCGCAAGGCGGCGCGAGGCGGCGCGCAGCAGACCCACCTGGTGATCGGTGACTTGTGGGATCTCTTGGCGCGGCTGGGTGCATGTCATCCCGCCCCCCTTTCTGTTTTTCTGTTGGAAATCATTATCTTTTGTGCCATGGCCGCTGTCCAGCGACGGGCTGTCCGATGGCCGCGTTGGCTGATTCAGATCAATTTCCAGAACCGTTGCGGGACGGTTTTCCGGGCTGGGGGATGGGCCACAACCGGTCGAGCGGGAGCGACAGCCCGTTGCTCTGCACCACGCGGGCGTGTTCGCGCTTGAGGTCACGCGGCGAGCGCACGCCGCAGGAATGCGCGATGATGCCCACCTCATAGAGCATGCCCTGAACATAATTGGCCACGCGCGTGGCTTTTTCGGTGGGGTCCAGGCCTTTCTGCAGGCGTGGATTATGGGTCGTGATCCCGGTCGGGCAGGTATTGCGATTGCATTGCAGCGCCTGGATGCAGCCAAGCGCGAACAGAAAGCCGCGCGCCGAGGCGACGAAATCAGCGCCGATGCACAGCGCCCAGGCGACATCGGTCGGGTTGATCAGCTTGCCCGAGGCCACGACCTTTACGCGCTCGCGCAGCTCGTACTCGACGAGCTTGTCCACCAACAGCGGCAGAGCTTCCCGCAGCGGCAGCCCCATGGCATCGATCAGCGGCATCGGCGCCGCGCCGCTGCCACCCTCGGCGCCGTCCACGGCAATGAAATCCGGGGCATGGTCGGTAACACCGAGACGATGGATGGTTTCGAACAGGCTTTCCAGCCACCCGTTGCCCCCGAGCACCGCCTTGAAGCCGACCGGCTTGCCGGTCAGCTCGCGGATATGGCGAATCATTGTGAGAAGGTCTTCGTTGGAACGGATCTCCGGATGACGGTTCGGGCTGAGCGCGTCCCGATGCGCCGGGATCCCGCGAATCCGCGCGATCTCCTCGGTCACCTTGGCCGCCGGCAGGATGCCGCCCTTGCCGGGCTTGGCTCCCTGGCTGATCTTGATCTCGAACATGCGCACCTGCTCATGGCGCGCGATCTCGCACAGCTTGCGATCGTCGAGCCCGCCGCCGGCGTTGCGCACGCCGTTCTTCGCCGTGCCGATCTGGAAGACGATATCCGCGCCGCCTTCCAGATGCCAAGGCGTCAGTCCACCTTCCCCGGTATTCAACCAGATACCCGCCTGACGGGCGCCGGACGAAAGCGCTCGCACCGCGGGCTTCGAGATGGCGCCATAGCTCATGCCCGAGATATTGAACAACGATTGGGTGGCATAGGGCACAAGGCAGTCCGGCCCGATCGTGATCATGCGCGGTGGGACCGCGTCGCGCCCGAGCGTCGGGAATGGCGTCGAGACGAAAAACACCGTTCCGGGCTGACGCAGATCGCGTGTCGAGCCGAAGGCCACGGTATTGTCCTTCTTCTTCGCAGCGCGGTAGACCCAACCGCGCTGGGCGCGGTTGAACGGCAGCTCCTCGCGGTCCATCGCGAAGAAATACTGGCGGAAGAACTCGCCGAGATGCTCGAACAGGTAGCGGAAACGTCCGATGACCGGATAGTTCCGCCGGATGGCATGACTGGTCTGGGTGATATCGAGCAGATAGGCCACGAACACCCAGAGCACGCCGACACCGACGAAGAAGATGAACGCCACCGCCATGATCTGGAGGATCGGGGCGATGACTTCGTTTACATGGTTTGCCAGGCTTTCCATTTATCGCTCCAGATGTGTGGATGGAAACCGGAGGAATCCCAACATTCTTTCATCAATGGAAACAGCGGTAGATGGTGGCGTGGGAGGGGCGGGGTTCCTGATTGGGAAGCTTATGGCGCCCTTTTCCCCGTGCTGGGTTATGCCCCTGATTTTCCTTGGATCGATCCCCCGCCAATGGCAACTGTGAAACCGTATGCGCTATCCGCGACGATCATTTTTTTGTGTAACCTCCGCTACAAAAAATCCGCTCGAAAGTGTGACGTGGGTGCGCCTGTATCACGAGTTCGTTAATCATCCTTTAAGTGTAGCCATCTAGGCTATTCATCGAGCGAATCACGCTGGTTATCACAACAATACCCTGAGGAGGGTTCATCATGTTCAACTGCTCGTTGTTCGGCAAGCGTTCTCCATGGACGCTGGCGCCGATCTTGCTGGTGATCTTGCTTTCTTTCTCCACGGCTTGGGCCGATGATGACGAGGAGGAAGGACACCATGCCGATTCATCTGCTTTCAGCCACGGGGACCGGCATCATGGGGATCGCCACCACGGGGATCGCCACCATGGGGATCGCCACCATGGGGATCGCCACCACGGGGATCGCCATAACGGAGATCATCATAACGGAGATCATCATAACGGTGGCGGCAACA
>JALVEB010000159.1 GCA_027008705.1 Sedimenticola sp.
TAACTACTCAGCTAACCGCTGAAATACGCCAGCTCTGCGTTCAAAAATGGTCATTTACTCTTGTAAATCCCATTTTTTGCCTTGATCTGACGCATTTCAGCGGTGATCTGAGCGGTTACCCTTTATTTGGCCTGCTCGCTGAGTAGTTATGAAAAATCAATGATTTGGCATGCTCACCCTCGTAGATCGGTTCAAGTACCGCGGAACCGGCTACGGCGGTGCCGCGCGATTGTGCCGCTGCCCGATCGGAAGGAGGAGAGGGATGGAGAAAAAGCCGGAGAATGGGCCGACTTGCGATCAGATCATCGAGAGCCTGCCGGATCCTTTTGTCGTAATCGACAAGCAATACCGGATCCGCGCGGCGAACAGTCGCTACGCCCGCCAGTTCGGTTACGAAACCGGGGAGGTCATCGGTCGCCACTGTTACGAGATCTCGCATCGTTCGGAATGTCCCTGCAGCCAACATGGCGAGCATTGCCCTTTGGAACATGTCTTTGGCGTCGGAGAGGCGACTCAGGTCATCCATGTGCATTACGATCAGAATGGCGCCGAGGAGCGGGTTCGGATCTCGGCGACGCCTTTGCGCGACGCCGACGGCCGTATCGAGTTCATGGGCGAAAGCATGACCACCATCCAGCGTCCGGACGTGCCGACCCTGCTGATCGGCCGGTCACCGCAGATGCTGCATGTGATCAGCCTGCTGCAACGTGTCGCCGGCACCCGCACGACGGTTTTGCTGTTGGGTGAAAGCGGCGTTGGCAAGGAGTGCGTCGCTCAGTATCTGCATCAGTATTCCAAACGTTGGGATCGTCCTTTCGTCGTGGTCGATTGCGGTGTCCTCGGCGAACAGCTGATCGAGAGCGAGCTGTTCGGCTACGAGAAAGGGGCCTTTACCGGCGCGGATCGGCGTAAACAAGGATTGATCGAGGCCGCCGACGGAGGAACCCTGTTCATTGACGAGATCGGGGAGTTGCCGACAGAGCTGCAAACCAAGCTGCTGCGGGTGCTTGAAAGCGGAACGATACGCCGCATCGGCGAAACCGAATACCGCCAGGTCGATGTGCGCATTGTTGCCGCCACGAACAAGGATCTGCGCACCCTGTCGCAACAGGGCCGTTTCCGTGAAGACCTGTACTATCGGCTTTCGGCGTTTCCGGTCACCATCCCTCCGCTGCGCGAGCGCAAGGGCGATATCGCCGCGCTGACGGAACATTTTCTCGGCATGTTGGAGAACGGGGAACAGCATCTGCCGTTGGCGCCGGACGTGCTAGAGGCCCTGTTGGACCACGATTACCCAGGCAATATCCGCGAACTGCGCAATGTCATCGAGCGCGCCTTGATACTGGCCGCCGGCGATGCGTTGACGCCGGATCATATTGTCATCGATCGCGAGGAGGATCGTGCGCCATCGGAGTCCCCGCGGCGTTCCGTCCCGCCGGTCGGCGACAAGGCCTTGCTGCGCCGTCGCGCGCGCCGGCCGTCGACCGAAACCCTGCTTGAAGCCTTGTCACAGGCCGATGGAAACCGCCGTGAGGCGGCGAGGATACTCGGAGTCAGTGAACGTTCTTTGTATCGTTACCTGAAGGAGATCAGTCTGCCGACGGCGTAGTCCTGTCTTGCCCGGAGACGGAGACGCATGGCGTGGGTGAGCGATGAAGGGGAAAAAAAATGGCGGCCAAGGCCGCCAAAATGTCGCACGAGGATGCTCGTTTCTATCGGGGTCTGGCGGTATTGAAGCCCAGAATCTTCCAGCCTTGCAGGCCGTCCCGATACCATTTGATCTTGTCCGCCGGATAACCCAGTTTCAGCAGGCTGCGAATGTTGGTTGGCGATTGGCCACACCACATGCCATTGCAGAACAACACCAGGGTCCTGGCGTGGCGGAAATCCCATCCCTCTTCTTGCTCGGCCGCGCCGAAGCGTTCGACCAGCAGGTCGGAGATGGCCAGCGGGTTTGCGCCTCGCGCCTCGCTGAGACGGGTCCACGGGATGTTCACCGCGCCCGGGATGGTGCCGCGGTTGGCCCAGTCGGCGGTGCGCGAGTCGATCACCAGGATGTTTTCTCCCTTCGCCATGCGCACCAGGTATTCGATCAGCTCCAGTTCGCCGATGGTTTCGACACCGGGAGCCAGATGCATCGGCTGGATGCAGAAGGGCGGGCAGGGCCGCGAGGTGCGCGCATAGGCCGGATCGATCCTGGCCTTGGGATCCTGATTGCGCTCGATGAGATAGGATTTCCCATCCAGCGTGAAGCGTACCTCTTGCATCGTCGGCGTGATGCCGACCCGTTTGCTTGCAGCCGGCAGGCTGCCGCTGCCCAGCAACAGCAGCGCGGCAAGCCCCCAAGGTGTCAGTGGGGTGGTCATTTCTCTTGTTCTGTCCTCGTGATGTTTGTGGGTTATCGCGCCGATGGTTCGGTTTTTGTCAATGACCGGCAGCGTGTCATCGGTGCTCGTAACACGGCCTTCGCCGGCTGTTGCTGAATAACTCAGGCATGACTAAAGCGATAATCGTGCCAACTTTTATTGAATTCTTTGATTTAACGCAAGTGCTTGAAAAATAGTAGACCACGAGGTGGGTTCCCGGAGAGGGAATAGGGTATGGAGTCAAGGAGACAGGCGGAGGCGGCTGCCATGACTGTCAGATTGGCAGTTATGGCAGTGTCGTTTCTGTCAGTCACACAGCGCGACCTGGATCTCGTCGCCATCGATGCGCACCGCGTGTACGCCGATCGGCGCATCGGCGGGTTCGTCCAGAGCTTCTCCGCTGGTCAGGTCGAAACGGCTGCCGTGCAAGGAACACTTGATGCGGCCGTCCTGGACGCAGCCGAGGTAGAGTGAGGATTCCTCGTGGCTGCACATCTCGTCGACCGCGTGATAGCGGCCATTGGCGTGGACCAGCAGCAGGCGCCGGCCGTCGACGAGGATGCGTTTCATGGTGTCGGGTTTCAGCTCGCCGACCCGCGCGACGGTAATGTATTGTCTGCTCATCGTCAGGCCACGCGCTGGGCGGCCCGGCCGCTGTCGAGCACCTTGCGCACGGACTCCGCCGCCGCGCGCGGGCTGTCGAAACGCCCGAGATGGTGCAGAATCAGCGCGCTGGAATAGACCAGGGCGTCATAGGCCGCGCCCCGGGCGCCGGAGAGCGCGGCCCGGCCCTGTTCGGCGGCGGCGCGCGCGGCGGCCCGGCGGTCGACCGGCAGGGTGATCTCGTCGCTGGCATCGGGATTGGGCGGCAGATCCGAGGGCAGGGGCGGGGCGCGCAGTTCTTGTTCAATTCCCAGGGAGAGCGGGTCGGTATCGACCCCGATCAGTTCGCCGGCGCCGTGATAGTGGAAGAACCGGCCCGGCTGGCGCAGGGACGGGATCACACCGCCTTCGACGCCGCGGATCAGCAGGGCGCTGTCGAAGCCGGCATGGCGCGCGAGCATGGCATAGATGGGTGGATACGGCTTGTGTACATAACCGGTGACGAAGTGGGTGCGTTGGCGTCCGGAGATCGGTCTTGGAAGTACCTCGACGGTAGTGATGACGTTACGCTTGACCATGCGCGCGCGCAGGTCGACGAGATCGTGCAGTTTGGGCGCGAAACGCGCCTGGTCGACATAGGCCCAGCCCAGGTCGGGATCGGAAAGCCGCGCGGCGGCCTCGGCCGGGGTTTTGTCGACATCGACGCCGGCGGCCTGCAATACATGACGGTGCGTGATGCCGTATTTGGGACCGACCTCGTCGAGGCCGTGACATACCGCGTGGACCCCGCATTCGGCGAGCAGCGCCGGCAGAAACGGCGAGACCGGCAGACTGCGGTTGTAGCCGTCGTAGGGATCGGCGATATCGACCACTTCATCGACGTCGGCGACGACGCGATCGCTCGCATCGATGATCGCGGACAGGACCCCGCGGTTCTCTTCGTCGGTTTCCCGTTTCATGCGCAGGGCGATGAAGAAGATTCCGGCCTGGACCTCGTCCACCTGTTGGTTGAGGATCGCGTCCATGCCGGCGCGGGCTTCGTCCTCGGCGATATCCTTGCTCAGCTCGGGGCCGGTCGCGATGCGTTGGAGGATCGAACGCATGATCTGGCGCGGGGAACGGGGTTTCGACATGATGGCGCGGCTCGCTTGATGGAATGCAAGAGAGCGACGAGTATATACTCGTCGCCCACGAATTTTCGGTCACTGCGACCGCCCCTCGCACCCGTGGGCGTTGTTGCGGAAACTCGCCATAGAATGGGCTATGACTCGTTTCCGCGCCTGGCCCACGGGCGCGAGGAACGGTCTCGAAAATCCGAAAATTCATGGGCGACGAGTATAAATAACCCAGTGGCCCAGTCAACTATGGCGTTTGAGGGGTTGCGCGCGGCGCTTACGCAGCGCGCAGCGTGTCTGCCAGCGTTTCAGGGTGTTCTGACGCCACAGCAGGCGCAGTGCGACATACCCGAGCGCGCCGAGCACGAGGCCGGTGACGATGCTGCCCAGCAGCAACGGCGCCCAGATGATCGAAAGGCTGTGTTCCAGGTATTCGAGCGAGAATTCGGCGCTGTTGGCGACCGGCGGCGTGCCGAGCAGAAAGGCGCCGATGCGATAGGTGGCATAGAAGATGGGCGGCATCGTCAGCGGGTTGGTCAGCCAGACCAGGGCTACCGAGATCGGGAGGTTGACGCGCAGCACGATGGCGCTGGCCGCCGCAGCGACCATTTGGAAAGGCATCGGGATCATCGCCCAGAACAGGCCGATGGCGAAGGCCATGGCCACCGAGCGACGGTTGATATGCCACAGGCCGGGGTCGTGCAGCAGCTTTCCGAAGATGCGCAAGTGCTTGTGTGTACGGAGTTTCTCAGAATCTGGCGTGAGGCGTTTGATGAACTCTTTGGGCATGTCGGATCTGGCTCGTGGTCGGGGCGAGCTTCCCTGTCGTTCGCGCCTCGGTCCGGCGCGCGGTGATGCCACCGGATGCTGCTGCCGGCCCGCCGGGCTCGGGAGCGCCCACGGCGCGGGTGAACCGGATTTCCCGGACCGCTCCAGACAGGCGATTCCTTGCCCCGACAGACTGCTTATATAAAATAGTATAACTGGAGTAATCGGCAGCTGCACGGTCAAGCGTACCGCTTCCGGACGATCGCGCTTACCTGGCCATTGACCTGACGAGACACGGCAGGGCAATTTTGCTTGAGATTTCCTGGTTTCAAAGGCTTGGCCCGGAAATTTCATGAATTCATGTGATGATCGCGCAGGAGATGGTTTTCACAAGGAATTTTCTGAAGGTGTCCCGTATCAGGGATTACGGGCAACGGAAGAAAATTTCTTGTGGGAACAAGAAGCAAGCGAAAATCCGGAACTTCATGGGCGACGACTATACAAGGAGCTGAGTGGAACGCCTGCCATGCGCATCGATCGCTTTCCCTTCCTGGTCGCCGCGTTCGGTGCGGGCGTCTGGCTTGCCTTGCGCGTGCCGGCCTTGCCCGGTCGCCGCGGACTCGCTGCTTGGCTTTTGTTGTGGGTGTTCGCGCTCTGGATTCATTGGCGATGGGCCTCCGGTGTAGCCCGCCCGTGGCGGCTGCTTTCCGCGTTCGTCATCGGTCTGGCGTGGACGCTGATTCTAGAGACGTTCAGGGCGCCGTCGCCGCTGGTTCCCGAACTTGCCGGTCGCGCGCTGTGGCTGCAAGGGCGGGTTGCGGGTCTTCCGAGGCAGCAGGGGCGGAACTGGCGTTTCGTCTTTGTGGTTCGACGGAGCCAATGGGAGGGACGCGAGGTGGCCGTGCCGAGGCGGGTGTCATTGAGCTGGCGCGAGCCGGCCCGGGCGCTGGTGCCGGGGGCGCGCTGGCGGTTGCGGGTTCGCCTGAAGCCGCCGCACGGGCTGATGAACCCGGGTGGCTGGGATTACGAGCGTTGGTTGTTCGAACAGGGGATCGGCGCGCGCGGCTATGTGCTTTCCAACGCCGGGAATCGCTGGTTGGGCGATGGTGGTCCGCATGGCATCGTCGATCGCATGCGCCTGCGCATTCGTGACTACCTCGTGCGTCGAATCGCGGATCCGGAGCTGGCCGGTATCGCCGTGGCCTTGACGATCGGCGATCGCAGCCTGCTCACGCCGGCCCAACGTGAGCGTCTGGCGCGTGCCGGTGTGAGCCACCTGATCGCTATCTCCGGTCTGCATATCGGCATCGTCGCTGGTTTGTTCTTTCTGCTTGCGGGTCTCGTCTGGCGGCGATCGGAGCGCCTGATGTTGTGGTGCCCGGCGCCGTTGGCGGCGGCCGCGGCCGGCTGGTTCGGCGGTCTGGCTTATGCGCTGTTGTCCGGTTTTGCGATTCCGACACGGCGCGCGCTGTCGATGTTGGCGGTGGTCGTCGGCGCGCGCTTCGGCCGGCGGGTCGCGCAGCCGCTGCGTACCCTGTCGTTGGCCGCTTTATTGGTTTTGCTGGTCGATCCGCTGGCTTTGTCGTCGGCCGGGTTCTGGTTGTCGTTCGGTGCGGTGGCGCTGATCCTGTTGGCGTTGTCCGGTCGACGGCGGGGCGTCGCGCGGACCTTCCTGCGCGTGCAGCTGATGATTGGGTTGGGACTGGCGCCGTTGCTGCTGCTGTTTTTCGGCCAGATCTCACTGGTCGCGCCGTTCGCCAACCTGGTGCTGATCCCGCTGTTTTCGTTCGTCGTGATCCCATTGCTGCTGCTGGCGATGCCGGGCGCCTGGATCGATTCGCGGCTGTTTGATGGGATCGCCGGGCTTGCGGAACAGGTGCTGAAAGCGGCGTGGGGCTTCGTCGACTGGCTCGGCGGTTTGCCACTGGCGGCCTGGTCTCCCGGCGCGATCCACTGGGAGGGGTTGACGCCCGTCGCGCTGGGTTTGGGTCTGTTGCTGATGCCACGCGGCTTTCCCGGGCGCTCGTTGGCCGCGGCGCCGTTGCTGCTGGGCCTGGCGTGGCCGCTGGTGAAGCCGCCGGAAGCGATGTCCGGTGCATTTCAGGTCGATATTCTCGATGTCGGCCAAGGCAGCGCGGTGGTGGTGCGAACGGCTCATCACCTGTTGGTGCATGACACCGGGCCGGCCTATCCGGCGGGGCGCGCGGCGGCGGAGCACAGTCTGCTGCCGTGGCTGCGGGCGGTCGGCGCGCGGCGTATCGATCGCCTGATCCTGAGCCATGACGACAAGGATCATACCGGCGGCGCGCGTGTACTGGCCGCTGGCGTCCCAGTGCGCGAGATGTGGTTCGGCGAGCCGGTTCCGGACTATCCGGGGCGGGGCCGGGCCTGTGTCGCCGGGCAGCGCTGGCAGTGGGACGGGGTCGATTTCGAGGTATTGTGGCCGACCGCGCCCGGCTTTTGGCGTGGCAACAACGCTTCCTGCGTGGTGCGCGTCGACAATGGTCGGGCCTCGGTGTTGTTGACGGGCGATATCGAGGCGGCGGCGGAAACGCAGTTGCGCCATTATTTCGCGGACAGGCTTCCGGTCGATGTGTTGATCGCTCCGCACCATGGCAGCGCCACCTCGTCGAGCCCCGCTTTCGTCGCCGCGACGCATCCCGGGCTGGTGGTGTTCACCACCGGTTTTCTGAACCGCTGGGGTTTTCCGCGAAAAGCCGTCGTCGCGCGCTGGAAAGCCGCCGGCGCGCGCACCCTGGCGGTCAGCGACAGCGGCGAGATCCACCTGGCGTTCGGTCGGGGAACGACGCGGGTGGGTTGTTTTCGCGCGCGCCGGCGGCGCTTCTGGCATCATGGTGCGATACCGGCGGCCTGCGGAGCTGAATTGTCGCCGCGTTCCAAGGTAGAATGACCCGGTTCGTCCCGGAGCCGGAATCCGAATACATCCAAAGGAGCTAACCGTGTTTGAACTCGTCAAAGCCGGTGGTTGGCTGATGCTGCCGATCATCGCCTGTTCCATCATTGCGGCGGCGATCATCGCCGAGCGCTTGTGGAGTCTGCGCAAGAAGGCCGTGATGCCCGACAACCTGGTGGCGCAGATCTGGAAGATGCACCGCAACGGCCGTCTGCGCAAGGAACACATCGATGCGCTGGCCAAGGAATCCCTGCTGGGCTATGTGTTGGCGGCGGGCCTGCAGAACCGCCATGCCTCGCGCGAGGTGATGAAAGAGGCGGTCGAGGATGCCGGTCGTCATGTCGTCCACCGGCTCGAACGCTACCTCAACACCCTCGGCACCATTGCCGTGATCTCGCCGCTGCTCGGTCTGCTCGGCACCGTGATCGGCATGATCAAGGTGTTCTCCGAGATTACCCACGCCGGTGTCGGCAACCCGGCGGTGCTCGCCGGCGGCATCTCCGAGGCGCTGATCACCACCGCCGCCGGTCTCGCGGTGGCGATCCCGGCGTTGATGTTCCTGCGTTACTTTCAGGGCAAGGTGGATTACCTGGTGCTCGGCATGGAGGCCGAGGCGATGAAACTGGTCGAGATGATCCAGGGTCAGCGCGACGTGGCGGGAGGCTGAGCGATGAATTTCCGTCGTCGTCGTCGTGAGACTCCGGACGTCAACCTGACGCCGCTGATCGACGTGGTCTTCCTGCTGCTGATCTTCTTCATGGTCTCGACCACCTTCGACAAGCAGTCGCGCATCAAGGTGGATCTGCCCGAGGCCAGCGCCCAGAAGACGCTCGACAAGAAGAACCGCGAGCGCCTCGACATCACGGTCAGCGCGACCGGCAAGTACTATCTCAATGACCGCGAACTCATCAACACCGATATCGATACGCTGAAGCGGGCGATCGAGAAGGTCACCCGGGGCAAGACCGATATCCCGGTCGTCATCGATGCCGATGCGAATGCCACTCATCAATCGGTGGTGCGCGTCATGGACGCTGCCTCGCAGCTTGGCCTGTACCGCATGAGCATCGCGACCAGCACGGCGGGGAAGGGCGACTGATCCTCCGGCATCGCCCGGCGATCGGCGGATCCGGCCCGATATGCGCAGCCCGCGTCATTTCCGGCGTCGTGGCCCGCTGGCCTGCTTGCTGTGGCCGTCGTCGCTGCTGTTTTGCGCCTTGGTCCGGCTGCGTCGCGGCCTCTACCGGCACGGCTTGTTGCCATCGAAACGCCTGCCGGTGCCGGTGATCGTGGTCGGCAATCTTACGGTCGGCGGGGTCGGCAAGACCCCGCTGGTCATTCATTTGGTTGGGGAATTGCGCGCCATGGGATGGACCCCCGGGGTCGTCGCGCGCGGCTACCGTGGCGAATCGTCGCATTGGCCGCTGTCGCTCGGCGATGACTGCGATGCCCGTCTGGGCGGCGACGAGCCCTGTCTGATCGCGCGGCGTTGTCGCGTGCCGGTGTGCGTGGGTCCGGATCGGCCCGCCGCGGCGCGGCAACTGCTCGACGAGCATCCCGATGTCGATGTCCTGCTCAGCGACGACGGTCTGCAACACTACCGCTTGCGGCGCGACCTCGAACTGGCCGTGGTTGATGCCGCGCGCGGGCTGGAAAACGGCCTCTGCCTGCCGGCCGGTCCGTTGCGTGAACCGCGTTCCCGACTCGACGCGGTCGATATGGTGCTGTACAACGGCAACGAGCGGGTGCGATTCGGGATGGCGGTACGGATCCGCGATCTCGCCGCGCTCGACGCGGACGACGAGCGCTGGCCGATCGCCTCTTTCTCCGGTCGGCGGGTGCATGCGGTGGCTGGCATCGGCAACCCGGAGCGTTTCTTCGCGACCCTGGAGCGAGCGGGTATCGAGGTCGTTCGCCACCCGTTCCCGGACCACCACGCCTACCACCCGGAAGAGCTGCGCTTCGAGCCGTCGCTTCCGATTCTGATGACCGAGAAGGATGCGGTAAAATGCCGCGGATTCGGGCTCGAGGACGCTTGGCAGGTGCGCGTGGATCTGCACCTGAACGAACTGGCCTTCATCGGCCTGCGCCGCTTGTTGCGCGAGAAACTCCAATCCTGGCGTCGATCGACGCTTCCGCGACCTGACGATACCTGAGGGAATCAATGGACAAACACCTGCTCGACATTCTCGTCTGCCCGCTGTGCAAGGGCAAGCTGCTGTATCGCAAGAAAGAGGCGGAACTGGTCTGCCTGGCCGACGGCCTGGGCTTTCCGATCCGTGACGACATTCCGGTGATGCTGGTCGACGAAGCGCGTAAACTCAGCCTTGACGAGGTAGAGGCGTTGCGCAAGGCATGAGTGCATTCCGAGTGGTGATTCCGGCGCGTTATGCGTCGACCCGGCTGCCCGGCAAACCGTTGCGCGAGATCGGCGGGCGGCCGATGATCCTGCACGTCTGCGAGCGCGCGCGCGCCAGCGGCGCGCGTGAAGTGATCGTGGCCACCGACGATGAACGGATCGAGCGGGTGGTCACCGCGGCGGGTTTCGACGCCTGCATGACCGACCCCGCCCATCCCAGCGGCACCGACCGCATCGTCGAGGTCGTCGAGCGCCGGGGCTGGAGCGACGAAGAGATCGTCGTCAATCTCCAGGGCGATGAACCCGACATGCCGGCGAAACTGCTCACCCAGGTCGCGCGCGCGCTTTCGGGACACAGCGACGCGGTGATGGCGACGCTCGGCGCGCCGCTCGAAAGCATAGGCGAGCTGGATGACCCCAACGTCGTCAAGCTGGTCAGCGACCGTCATGGCTACGCCCTCTACTTCAGCCGCGCGCCGATTCCCTGGTACCGGGAGCACTTCGCCAACGGCATCGGCAGCCTGCCAAAGGCCCATGTGGCGATGCGTCATATCGGCCTGTATGCCTACCGCGTCGGCTTTCTGAAGATCTATGCGAACCTGCCGGTTTCTCCGCTGGAACAGGCCGAGGCGCTGGAACAGCTGCGCGTGTTGTGGAACGGCTACCGGATCGCCGTGCGCGGCGCCGACGAACGTCCGGGAAGGGGCGTCGATACCGCCGAAGACCTGCGCCGGATCCTCGACGAGATGGGCTGCGATGACGGCTGTTGAACGACTGCTCTTGTCGTTGCTGGCGCTGTGGCTCGCCGCTCCGGCGCGTGCCGAGGTCTACAAATACGTCGACCGCTTCGGCAACGTAACCTTCACCAACAAGCCGCTGAAGAAATCATATTACCGTCTGGAATGGAAGACCAAGCGCTACCGGGACGAAGTCCGCCGCGTGGTCGACTACCAAGCCTTTCGCCGCAATCAGAAACGCTATGCGCCGCTGATCGCCGAGACCGCGCGCCGTCAGGGCGTCAGCGAGGCCTTGCTGCATGCCATCGTGCGGGCCGAATCGGCCTATGATCCGAGAGCGGTTTCGAAGGTCGGCGCGGTAGGTCTGATGCAGTTGATGCCCGACACCGCAAGCCGGCTCGGGGTCTCCGATCGCACCGATCCGCGTCAGAACCTGGAGGCAGGCGCGCGCTACCTGAAACAGCTGCTTGCGGTGTTCGACGATGACCTGAAACTGGCCTTGGCGGCTTACAATGCCGGCCCCGGCGCGGTGCGCGACCATGGCAACCGGGTGCCACCCTACCGCGAGACGCGCGACTATGTAAAAAAGGTCATGGCCTTTATGAAACAATATCAGCGGCGTGGGCGGATCGATTCGTAGACATGGCCGGAATCAACCGCGCCAGTTGACGGTCGTGCCAGCGCGCGAGCAAGGCCGGCGCCAGGATCGCGCCGCCTAGCGCCCAGGCCATGTCCGACTGGGTATCCCAGGCGTAACCCTGGGTGCCGAGAAAGGCGTTCGCCTCGTCGCCGGTGAGAACCGCGACCCACCATTCGACCAGCTCATAGAATGCGCTGAAGGCCAGGCAGAAACACACCACCAGGAAGTGCAACCAGCGTCGCCCGTTGACCACCTGCTTGCGCAGCAAAACCTCGCGCGCGATCATCGCGGGCACGAAGCCCTGAGCGAAATGCCCGAGCTTGTCATAGTTGTTGCGGCCCCAGCCGAACCATTCCGAGAAGCGATCGAACAGAGGCACCTCGGCATAAGTATAGTGCCCGCCGATCATCAGGATCAGGCTGTGTGCGAGAATCAGCCAGTAGACCAGCGGCGTCAGCGCAAAGCGTCTTCGGGTGATCGCGAGCACGGCGAGGCCGAGCAGGGCGGGAAAGGTTTCCAGAAACCAAGTGAATTCGTCGCGCGGCTGGATCGCCGACCAGGTGAACGCGGCGATCCAGATCACCAGCCAGAGGACGACCGGGCCGGTGCTCATCCCGCCTGCCGCTTGGGCCGGAACACCAAGGGTTGTTCGTAGCTCTCGCTATAGATCAGCAGGCGGCCGTGTTCGTCCATGCGCACCTCGCGCACCTTCGACAAGGCATCGAAGAAGCGCTTTTCCTGATCCATCATCTCCGGGGGGCACAGGCGCTTGGTCGCGCCGATCTGGTGGATGCGCAGCTTGCCATTCGAGAACTCGTAACTGCTGAACCAGCGATTGCAGGCGCCATAGCCGCTGACGCGATTGTCGTCGCCGATCACCAGGGTGCTTTCGGCGGTGTCGATCACACCGAGACCGGCAAGATCCTCCAGCACCCACGAGGTACCTTTCAACGAACCCAGGTCGGAACTGTTGGCATCATATTTGCAAGATATCAAAATCATGGCACTGGCGGCGAGCAGGCTGAGCAAAAAGGCTTTCATGTGAACTCCGTCCCCGGAAAGACGATAAGGCATTGAAAGGGGTATTGGTAAGTTCTTATCTTAATTTCAAGAGGAAACATTTCCATATCCGATCCGTCTGGCAATCCACCCGCGTGGCAGGCTCGCGGGGATGGCCCGTTATTGCGCCCGGCCTCTCCACATTGAGTATATCATTCGAGCCTCATCATGGAACGGAAAGTGATATGCATCACGAATTCGGGCTCGACCCGGAGATCATCTACCTGAACCATGCCGCGGTGGCGCCGTGGCCCCGGCGTACCGAACAGGCCGTGGTCGCCTTCGCCGGGGAGAACCGGCGACTCGGCGCGACCCGTTATCCCGAATGGTTGGCGCGGGAGGCGTGCTTGCGACAACGTCTGGCCGCGCTGATCGGTGCCGCCTCCCCGGACGATATCGCCTTGATGAAGAACACTTCAGAGGCGCTGTCCGTGATCGCCGAGGGTTTTCCGTGGCGTCGCGGAGACAACCTGGTCAGCTTCGCTGACGAGTTTCCATCCAACCGGCTGCCGTGGCAGGCCCTGTCCGGGCGTGGTGTCGAAACCCGCCTCGCGCCACTGAACGCTTGCGATCCAGAGCAAGCCCTGCTGGCGTTGTGCGATGCGCGTACCAGACTGGTGTCGGTGAGCTCGGTGCAGTACGCCAACGGCCTGCGGATCGATCTGGAGCAGATCGGTGCCTATTGCCGGCGTCAGGGTATCCGCTTCTGTGTCGATGCCATCCAGAGTCTCGGCGCCTTGCCTTTTGCTGTCGATGCCGTCAAAGCCGATTTTGTCGTCGCCGACGGCCACAAATGGTTGCTCGGTCCGGAGGGCTTGGCGTTGTTCTATAGTCGCCCATCGGCGCGCGAGGAACTACGCCTGGTGCAGTTCGGCTGGCACATGGTGGAAGCCGTCGGTGATTTCGATGCCGGGGACTGGCGTCCGGCGCGTTCGGCGCGGCGCTTCGAGTGCGGCAGTCCGAATCAGCTCGGTATCCACGCGCTGGACGCCAGCTTGTCGTTGTTGCTCGAGATCGGCATCGAGGAGATCGCGCGACGGATCGAAGCGCGGGTCGCCGCCATCATCGACGAGATCGATGCGCGCGGCTTCGAGCTGCTGACCCCGCGGGATGCGACACGGCGAGCCGGCATCGTCACGTTTCGCGTGCCCGGCATGGACAGTCAGGCACTTTATGAACGCCTGATGGCGCATCAGGTGATCTGCGCCTGTCGCGGCGGCGGCGTGCGTTTTTCGCCGCATTTCCATACCGCACCGGAACAGATCCGCAAGGCGTTCACGATCTTGTCTCATCTGCTCTCGCGCGCCGGCGCATAGTGCATCCGCCGGCCTGGTTGGAAGGCGAGACCTCCGGTCAGTGACAACCGGCGGTGTCCGCTGCCCAATCGAGCACGACACGCAGTCGTGGACTGAGCAGCCGATCAGCCTGCTCCCGGGTTGCCCAGCGATAATCCTCATGCTCCGGTCGCCCGAGCTCGGGGTTGACCGACATGAGGATCTCCCGTTGCTTCGTTTCTGCAAGATAGTAACGCGCGATTTTGCGGTGGCGCCCGCTGCGGTAGGGCGGGGTTTCGATAAATCCGTGGCCCCAACGGAAATCCAGCCGGCTGAGGCCGCTTTCTTCGCGCACCTCGCGCTTGGCGGCTTCCAGTGGGTCTTCCCCGGGGAGGATCCCGCCTTTCGGGAAATCCCAGTAACGATAGCTGCGCAGCAACAGGAAGCGGCATTCTCCCTGTTCGATGCGCACGATGACGATGCCGGCGGAGCGGATCATCACGGCCTCCCGGTCGGGCGCGGACCCGGTGCCGGCATCAGGTTGGGCACGGCTTTCACCGGTTGCGCCGCAGTCGGGCGCGCAGCGCGTCCCAGGAGAGGCAGTTCAGTACGTCGCCGGCTTCGAGCCAGCCACGCCGGGCCTGGGCGATGCCGTAGCGCAGATTGTCCAGTTGCCGGGCGGAATGGGCGTCGCTGGAGATGACGATGGCGACGCCGTGTTCGCGCGCCATGCGGCAATGGATGTCGTCCAGGTCCAGGCGCAGCGGCTGGGCGTTCAGCTCCAATGCGCAGCCGCTTTGTCGGGCGCTTTCCAGAATGCGTTCGATGTCCAGTTCGCAAGCCGGACGCTTGCCGAGCAGGCGCGCGGTGGGATGGGCGATGATGTCCAGCCAACGGTTGTCCATGGCGCGCAGCAGACGCTCGGTCTGGCGTCGCCGTGACAGTCCGAAGGCCGAATGGATGGCGCCGAGGCAGAGATCGAGCCGTGCGAGCACTTCGTCGGGCAGATCCAGCGCGCCGTCTTCGAGGATATCGACCTCGACGCCTTTCAGCAGCCTCAGTCCATCGAGGTTTTGGTTCAGCGCGTCGATGGCGTCGCAGTGGGCGAGCAAGGCGTCCGCCGAGAGACCTTGGGCGATGCGCAGGTGCTGGCTGTGCTCGGTGATGGCGAGGTACTCATGGCCGAGCGCGCGCGCGGCCCGGGCCAGGGTCGCGAGATCGTCCTCGCCGTCGCTGCGCGTGGTGTGGGCATGCAGATCGCCGCGCAGGTCGGCGCGCTCGATCAGCCTCGGCAGCCCGCCGCGCGCGGCGGCCTCCAGCTCGCCCCGTTTCTCGCGCAGTTCGGGCGGAATCCAGGGCAGGTCGACTTGGGCGTAGAGCGAGCTCTCGTCGCTGCCGGCGATGCGTCGACCGCTTTGGTCGAAGACCCCGTACTCGTTGATCTTCAGGCCGCGCCGCACGCCCATCACGCGTACCGCGATGTTGTGCGCCTTGCTGCCGGTGAAATAGTGCCAGGCGGCGCCGAAGCTGGCGCGCGGCACCACCCGCAGGTCGACTTGCAGACCGTTGTCGAGCACCACGCTGGCGCGGGTGCGGCCTTTCGAGAGCACTCGTTCGACGCGTTCGAAGGCGACGAAGGTCTCCATCACCGCGTTGTCGCGGGTGGCGCTGACGAGGATGTCGAGATCGCCGACGGTGTCGCGCAGACGCCGGTAGCTGCCGGCCATCTCGACCCGGCGCGCGCCGCGCGCGGTTTTCAGATGCGCGAGCAGGCGAGTGGCGAGCGCTTCGGCCTCGGCCCACGGGAAGCGCCGCGCGCGACGTTGCAGTTCATTGAGTTCGGCGAGCAGTTTGCGCTCGCTTTTCTCGCCGAAGCCCGGCAGTTGGCGCACCCGGCCTTCGCGCGCGGCGCGCTCGAGCGCCGCGAGGTCGCGGATGCCGAGCTCGTCGCGCAGCACGCGCAGCCGCTTCGGTCCAAGTCCGGGCACCTTCAGCAACTCGCGCATCCCGGGTGGCACCGCGCGCTCGAGTTCACGCAGCTTGCGCAGCGAGCCGGTGGTGACGAATTCCCGGATCTTGGCCGCCAGATCCTTGCCGATGGTGGGCAGCTCCTCGAGCCGCTCGCCGGCGGCGACCATGCTGGCGAGATTGCGCGGGAGGTTTTGGATGGTGCGCGCGGCGTTGCGATAGGCACGCACGCGGAACGGGTTTTCACCCTGAATCTCGAGCAATTCGGCGATGCGCTCGAATTGCGCGGCGATCTCCTGGTTGTCGACCTCGTTCACGTCGCCGTGCCGGCGCGGTCCGGCGCGCGGAGGGCCCGCGGGCTCATGTCGGCTTCTCCGTCGGCTGCCGCGTGATCCGCGTCGGCGTGAGCGGTTCGGGGCGGCCCATCGCCCAGCCTTGGGCGAAGTCCACGTTCAGCGCGCCGACCCGCTGGGCGATCGCCTCGCTTTCGACGAATTCGGCGATGGTCTGGATGCCGCTGACATGGGCGATCCGGTTGACCGCCTCGACGATGGCGTTGTCCATCGGCTCGTGCAGCATGTTGCGCACGAAACCGCCGTCGATCTTGATGAAATCAACCTCGAGCGATTTCAGGTAGGAGAACGAGCTCATGCCGGTGCCGAAGTCGTCGAGCGCCACCTTGCAGCCGAGTCGGCGCAGCGCCTGGATCAGTTCGCGGGCCCGGTCGAAATCGGCGATCGCGGCGGTTTCGGTGATCTCGAAACCGATGCGCTCCGGCCTCAGGGCATGGGTTTGAAGTTGCGCGCGGATATAGTCGATCAGATGTTCGTCGCTCAAGGAGGTGGCGGAGAGGTTGAGCAGCCAAAGGCCGTCATCATGGCGCCGGCGCGCGAGGTGGGTGAAGGCATGGCGGATGGTCCAGCGGTCGATCTCCGGCATCAGGTTGTAGCGCTCGGCGGCGGGGATGAAGGCGTCGGGGTGGCTCAGGTGGTTTTCGTGATCCCGCAGGCGAAGCAGAATCTCATGATGCGTCAGCGGTCCGGCAAGGTGCCGGATCGGTTGATGATGAAGCTCCAGGCTATCGTCGGCGATGGCCTTTTGCAGGCGTTGCAGCCATTGGATCTCGCCGCGGCGCTGGCGTAGTTCGTGGTTGCCTTCGGTATAGATCCG
Source organism: Sedimenticola sp. (assembly GCA_027008705.1). GTDB lineage: Bacteria > Pseudomonadota > Gammaproteobacteria > Chromatiales > Chromatiaceae > JALSSX01. The sequence goes on from JALVEB010000159.1 coordinate 16,974, forward strand.
CAGGCGGTTGCGGCCATGCTCCTTGGCCGCGTAACAGGCCATGTCGGCCATGCTGAGCAGGTCGTGGGCATCGCGAAAGCCGTCGATCTCGACCAGGCCGATGCTGGCGCCGGCGCGGAAACCGCGTTCGCCCCAGACGAAGGTATAGCTCTTGAGCCGCTCGAGCAGCTGCTTGGCGATGCGCTCGGCTCGTTCCAGGCTGCAATTGTTCAGCAGCACGCCGAACTCGTCGCCGCCGAGGCGGGCGAGGTGGTCGCTGTCACGAATCCCCTCGCGCAGACGGCGCGCGATGCGGCGCAGCATCTCGTCGCCGGCGAGGTGGCCACAGCTGTCGTTGACCAACTTGAACCGGTCGAGGTCGATGAACAGCAACGAGTGGCGCTGGTTCGCGTCGCGCGCGCTGCACACCGCTTGTTCGAGCCGTCGGTCGAACTCCGGGCGGTTGGCCAGCCCGGTCAGGCAATCGTGGAAGGCCAGATGGTGGAGGCGGGCTTGCGCGGCCTGGTGGTCGCGGCGGTTTTCGGCCTCGCGCAGTTCGCGTTGGATCGCCGGCAGCAGGCGGGTCAGGTTGTCTTTCATGACGTAGTCATGGGCGCCGGCTTTCATGGCGTCGACCGCGATCTCCTCGCCGATACTGCCGGAGACCAGAATGAACGGGATATTCGGATCGTGGGCGCGCGCCAGGGTCAGCGCCTCGGCGGAATCGAAGCCCGGCATGTTGTGATCGGCGATGATCAGGTCCCAGTCCGCGTTTTCCAATGCCTGGCGCATGTCGGGAGCGTTGTCGACGCGCCGCATCGCCGGGCGGTAGCCTCCGCGGCGCAATTCTCGCAGGATGAGCAGGGCGTCGTCTTCGGAATCTTCGGCGATCAGCAGCCGCAGCGTCGCATCCGCGGTCTTTTCAGGCATCGGGTACCTCGTTCAGAACCAGCCAGAAGAGGCCGAGTTGGCGCGCGGCCTCGATGAATTCCTCGAAGTCTACCGGTTTTCTCACATAGCTGTTGGCGCCCAGTTCATAGCCACGCAGCAAGTCGCTTTCCTCGTCCGACGAAGTCAGGATGACCACCGGCACATGGCGCGTGCGCGGGTGCCGGCGCAGGCGGGCGAGGACGCTCAGACCGTCGACCTTGGGCAACTTCAGATCGAGCAGGATCACCTGCGGCTGGATCCGGGTATCCCGACCCTGATATTCGCCCTCTCCGAACAGGAAGTCCAGCGCCTGCTGGCCATCGTGGGCGACGACGATCTCGTTGGCCAGATTGTGGCGGCGCAACGCGCGCAGCGTCAGGGCCTCGTCATCCGGATTGTCTTCCACCAGCAGCAGTATCCTGTTTTTCACTGCGTTCTCCTTCGAATTTTGTCTCGTCCGGCGGCGTATCGGCTTGCAGGGAAAAGGAAAAGACCGCGCCCTGATGCGGTGCGCCGCGCGCGCGTATCCATCCGCCGTGGCGGTGCAGGATGCGTTGCACGGTGGCCAGGCCGATGCCGCTTCCGGGAAACTCCGAGACCCGGTGCAGGCGCTGGAAGGCGCCGAACAGCTTGTCCGCGTGGCGCATGTCGAAACCCGCGCCGTTGTCTTGAATATAGAACACCCCGGGGCGCCGCGCATCGCGACCGAAGCGGATTCGCGCCTCGTTCGTGCGCGCGGTGAATTTCCAGGCGTTGCCGAGCAGGTTGGACAGCATCACATGCAGCAAGCGGGCGTCGCCCAGCGCCGGCATCGGGTGGTCGATCTCCACATCGACCTCGCGTTCGGGCGACCCCGCGCGCAGCTCCGCGACGATCCCGTCGGCGATCCGGGCGAGGTCGAGCGGCTCGCGTCGCAGGTCGGCGCGATTCAGGCGCGAGAGTTGCAGCAGGTCGTCGATCAGGCGGCCCATGCGCTGGGCCCCGGCGCGCAGGCGTTGGAGATAGTCGAGAGCCGGGGCGTCGAGCTGGTCGCCGTAGTCCTCGATCAGCGCCAGACTGAAGCCGTCGATCGCGCGCAGCGGCGCGCGCAGATCGTGCGAAACCGAGTAGGAGAAGGACTCCAGCTCCTTGTTCGAGGCTTCGAGCCGCTCGGTCAGGGCCCGCAGCTCGCGTTCCTGCCGCTTGCGCTCGCTGATATCGATGGCGTAGCCGATGATGCCGATCGGTTGGCCGGCCTCGTCGCGCAGCAGCGACAGCGACAGGTGCACCGGCACCAGCCGGCCGTCGGCGCGCTGTCTTTCGGCATCGGTTTCGAGGCGGCCTTCGGCGAGCAGCGGGTTGATGATGTCCGAGCGCAGCCTGGCGCGCTCTTCCGGCCTGTGCAACAGGCTGATGTCGCGGCCGATGGCATCCGATGCGGAGTAGCCGAACAGGTGTTCGGCGCCGCTGTTCCAGCTCGTGATGCGGCCGTCGAGATCGGTGGTCAGCATTGCGCCGTGGATCTGCTCGATGATTTGCGCCTGGCGCCGGATGGTGGCGGTGCGTTCCTCGACGAGCTCTTCGAGATGGCGGCGATGCACGGTGAGTTCCCGTTCCAGGCGCACGCGTTCGGTGACATCCTGGGTGGTGCCGATCAGGCGCAGCGCGTTGCCGCGATCGTCCTGCTCGGCGATCGCCAACTGATGGACGACGCATTCGCCGCCGGTTCCGCGGAGCAGGCGATGCTCGATATCGAGGGAGCTTCGCCGCCCGCCGATCAATGCCTGGAAGGCGCGCTTGACCCGGCTGTGGTCGTCTGGATGCACCAGATCGAGCATCGCGAAGAGGCGGGGCCGGGTATCGTCGCGCAGGCCGAGCAAGCGGTACTGCTGGGCGGACCAATGCATCTCCTGGTCATCCAGCCGTAGTTCCCAGCTGCCGATGTTGGCGATGCGTTCGGCTTCGAGCAGACGGCGCTGGCTTTCTTGCAGGCGCTCGAGCAGCTCGCCGCCGGCGCGTGTCAGAGCGACGCGCTCGGCGATGGCTTTGAACAGCTGTTTCTCCACCGGGCTCCAGGCGCGGCGACCGGCGCAATGGTGCAGTCCCAGCACGCAGCGCTGTTCGCCGTAGGAGGGAATGGCGACGATCAACTGACTGCCGATCTGGTAGTCGGCAAGGTAGTCGGGCGGGTCGGTGAGTTCGTCGCTTTGCACTACTTGCGGCTCGCCGCTGGCGAATATCCGTGGGCCGGGCTCGCGGGCACAGTCGTCCTCGGAGATCGTAAGACCGCTTTCCATCGCGCGGCGCGCGCCGGGGCGGGTTGCCTCGGCGATGATGTGGTAGCCTGGCGCATCGTCGTTCGCGCACAGCAGCCAGGCGCGAGTGGTGTCGAAGAGTTCGAGCAGCAGGCCGGTCAGTTCATTGAGCAGGTTTTGGGACGGCCAGCGCCCGGCGATCAGCCGGGAGACCCGGTCGAGGCTTTCGAGATACCAGGTGTGATCCGCGAGACGTCGCTTGGCTTCCCGTCGCGTGAGCACGCCGCCGAGACTTTCCGCCAGGGTGCGCAGCAGGCGGGCATCCTCGGCCGGCCATTCGCGTTCCTCGCGGACGGCGTCGAAACCCACCACGCCCAGCAGGCGACCGGCGTCGATCACCGGCACATTGATCAGGGAACGGATCCCGCTTGCGCGCATGAACCCGAGCAGCGGCTGGAGCTCGCTGTCGGCCTTGCCGGTCACCGACAGCCGGAGCGTTTCGCCACGTTGGAAACGGCGGAAAACAGCGGCATAGTCGGCGATCGGGACCCGTTGCAGTTCGGCTTTCTGGCTGGTCACGCCGGGAGCCCGCCATTCGTGGGTGTTGTCGAGACAACGGGCGTCGGTATCGAGCTGGAACAGGTACGCGCGGTCGGCGCCGACGCCGCGGCCAATGATGCGCAGGGCCTCGTCGAGCAGGCGTTCGTCGTCGATGTCGAGGGTGCGCGCGAGACGCGTGGAGACCTCGGCGAGGGCGGCTTCGATGCGCAACCGATACTGTAGTTGTCGCTCGGTCCGAATCTGTTCGCTGATGTCCTGGGTGGTGCCGATCGAGCGCAGCGGACGGCCGTTCGCGGCGTACTCGGTCCTTCCGCGCTCGCGGACGTACTTCACCCGCCCGTCGATGAGCAGGCGGTGGACGAAATCATGGGAACGGCGGCGCCGTACCGCTTGGCTGTAGGCGGCGGTCAGCTGTTTGCGGTCTTCGGGATGGACGCGTTCGATGAAGTCGCGCGCGCGGATCCCGCGGTCGGGAGGCCATTCGAGAATGCGCAGGAGTTCCTCCGAGCAATGCAACGCGCGGTCTGGCAGGTGCAGCTCCCAGCTGCCGATCCGCGCGATGTGTTGCGCCTCGGAGAGGTTGGCCTCGCTTGCCGCGCGCGCCTTCTCGGCGCGCACGCGCGCGCTGACGTCGGAGACCACGGACAAGAAGCCGCGGACCTCGCCGTGATCGTCCCGCTGGTAGCTCCAACTGATCTCGACGATGAGCGGTCGCCCGGAAAGGGTCTGGTAATGGATCACGAAGGGTCGCGGCTCAGGCAATCTCGAAACGATCCGGCGCAGCCAGCGCCGCGCGCATCGTCGTTGGCCCGGCTCGGACAGAACATCCTCGATCGCGCGTCCGACCAGGCTTCCCGGCGGTGCTTCGAGCATGCGGTGAAGCGCCAGATTGGCGTAGGTGATGACGCCGTTCCGGTCGTTCTCCTGCACCCCATGGGGCAGGGTATCGAGCAGTTTTTCCAGCCACGCCCGGTTGTGGCGCAGTCGCTCCTCGACCGCCTTGCGTTGTTCGGCCATCTGTTGGAAGGCGGCGCCGAGGCGCGTGATTTCGTCGTTGCCGTCGAGCGGCAGGGGGGGCTCGGGGTCGCCGGCGCCGAAGCGTTCGCTGGCAGCGAGCAGCCGGGACAGGCCGCGGTTGATCCGGCGCGTCACCGGCCACAGGATGATCGCGGTCGACAGCGTCAGCAGCGCGAGCAGGCTCAGCATCAGGCCGGCGGCGGTCTCGGAGAGGCGGTCGAGCTGTCGGGTTGTCCATTCGTCGGCGTGGTCGATCTCCACGAACAACTCCTGCAATACCAGGCGCAGCTGGGTTCCAAGACGCCGCAGCAGGGTCTTGCAGGATCGCGAGTCCGAGCGCCTGTGATCGGCGCGGCAGCGGGCGCGTGCCTGCTGGAACAGATCGAGCCGTTGCGCAAGGCGCGCATGTGCGTTCCGTAGCAGCGTCTGGTTGGGCAGCTCCGCGAGACGCGGGTCCCGCAGACGTTCCCCGATGCGTCGGTGGATCGCGCGCCATTGGCTGGTGGCGAGGCGCCCAGCGTTGTCGTGCAACAGCTCCAGCGTCAGCACGTTCAGGTTCAGCACCGCGCCGCGCAACTGACCGATATAGCGCGCCTTGTCGCGCTGGACATGGGTCAGTTGGTGGCCGCGCCACCACAAAAAGACCGCGAGCAGGATCGTCAGCAGACTCCCCCAGGCCAACAGCCGCAGACGCGCGCGGAGACTCATTGTCTACTCCTCCATCAGCCCGAGCAGCCCAAAGTCGTTGGGTAGCGCGTGTCGCAGCGGCTGGGGATCGAGAAATCCGAGGAAGTCCGGGGGCGCTTCGTGGTCGGGGACGAGGCGGTCGTCGATCGCCCACTGGGCTTCCTCGCGCAAGGTTGTCAGCAAGCCCTGGTCCAGCGACAGGCGAAGGCGCAATGAGGGCCAGAGGCGCGCCAGCGCCTCGCGCGGGAGCGACAAACGCCGGGCGAGACGCGTGATCGCGCGTTCGGGCCGGGCGCGCGCGTAGCGACGGGCGCGGTCGAGGGCGCGCAGCAGACGCTCGATGGTGTCGGGATGCGCCTCGCGGTAGCCCTCCCGGCCGACCAGGTTGTGGGTTTTGGTATACAGGCCGGGAAGTGCGAACTCGATCCGTCGGCGCGCGTCGATCGCCGCGCGCGCTTGACTCAGAAAAGGCTCTCGCGCGGCAATCGCATCCACATCACCCCGCGTCAGCGCGCTTGGCAGCGCCTCGATCTTCAGGAAACGCAACGGCGGCAGGCGGCCATCGAGTCCGTGAAAAAGAAGAAAGCCACGGAGAAAGAAGTGCACCGCCGAGGCGCTCTGGGTGGCGAGGGTCTTGCCGGCCAAGTCCTCGATGTGATCGATGCCGTGATCGCGCCGCGCGAGCACCCGCATGTCGTTGTCGCTGCCGCCGATGGTGGCGAACAGGCGCAGTTCGGGATGATCGAAAGCGGCGATCGCGAACGGGGTCTCGGCGCTGACCGCAAGCTCGATCTCGTCGCGCAGCAGCGCCTCGAGTGCGCGCTTGCCGCTCGGGAAGGGGCGGGCCGCGACGCGCAGACCCTCGGCATCGAAATAACCCAGGTCGAGCGCCAGCCATACCAACGAGGCCTGGGCCGAAAGCGGTACGCCGAGCGACAGCGCGCGCGGCGGCGGTCGGCAGCCCGCTGTCGCCAGCGTGACCAGAAGGAACAGCGCCGGCAGTCCAGCCGCATTGAACAATCGGGACGAGGCGGCGTTGTGGATGCGCGCGCTGGCGATAGGCGCCTCCGTTGCGGTGAGGAGTCCGGTTCAGTGTCGCAACACACGCGGCAGCCACAGCATCATCGCGAGGCTGAACAGCGCCAGCGCCAGGAACAAGGCCACGAAGCGCGCGCGCCGGGGCGCGAACTGCTGGTCTCGCTGCTCCGGCGTCGGAGTGCCGCAGTAGGGGCAATGGGCGCATCCGGCCTCGATGCGCTGGCCGCAGTGGTTGCACTCGTGGGCAGCCATCGACGCTCAGGCCATGCCGAGGATGTGGTAGCCGGAGTCGACGTAGAGCACGTCGCCGGTGATGCCGGAAGCCAGATCCGAACAGAGGAAGGCGGCGGCGTTGCCGACCTGCTCGATGGTGACGTTGCGCCGTAACGGGGTCTTGGCCTCGGCCTCGGCCAGCATCGAGCGAAAATCGTTGATGCCGGAGGCGGCGAGCGTGCGGATCGGCCCGGCCGAGACCGCGTTGACGCGGATGCCTTCCGGTCCCAGTGCCTCGGCCATGTAGCGCATATTGGCCTCGAGGCTGGCTTTGGCGACACCCATCACGTTGTAATTGCGGATGGTGCGCACCGCGCCCAGATAGCTCATCGTCACCAGGCTGGCGTTGCGCCCGCGCATCATCTCGCGCCCGGCGCGGGCCAGGGCGGTAAAGCTGTACGAGCTGATCTCGTGCGCAAGCAGAAAGCCCTCGCGGGTGGTGACATCGACGTAGTTGCCCTCGAGCAGCTCGCGTGGCGCGAAACCCACCGAATGGACGATGGCGTCCAGTCCGTCCCAGGCCTTGCCGAGGGAGTCGAAAACCGCATCGATCTGGGCGTCGTCGGAGACATCCAGCGGCAATACCAATTCAGAGCCGGTTTCACTGGCGAGCTTGTCGACACGCTTTTTTAATTTTTCGGTCTGATAGGTATAGGCTAGTTCGGCGCCCTGTGCGTGCATGGCCTTGGCGACGCCACTGGCGATCGAGCGGTCGCTGGCGACCCCGACGATCAGTACCCGCTTGTTCTGCATGAAACCCATATTGGTGTATCCTCCGGCTTGCCGTGGGGGGTTGCCCCTGGTGTTGAGTTGAATCGTCTGCTTCGCATCTTTCGTCCGCAAACGGATGCCCTGGCGCGAGGCGCGGATGGCCGGTCGTTTCCCTTTGCGAAACGTAAAACGTAAAACGATTGGCATTTGTTCATGACGGGATGATCTGGCTGCGCCTTTTCATCCCGGCTTCTGTTAAAGGTACCGGAAAGCCCTTGAAGGTGAAAGCACGGGAACGCGCGAATGGAACCAGACCGCCGCGCCTGGCCATCGGCCGGGCGTGGCTGGTGGCGTGGCTTGCGTTGCTGCTGGGCGGTTGCGGGCCGGGGCCCTGGAACAACCCCTATCCGGCCAGTGATGCCGGGCGCAATATCTACTATTCCTCGTTCTCGGAGCGCCCGAAGCACCTCGACCCGGCGCGCTCGTACAGCTCCTCGGAGTGGGATTTCATCTCGCAGATCTATGAGCCGCCCTTGCAATACCACTTCCTGCTGCGCCCCTACCGGCTGGTGCCCCGCGTTGCCAGC
>JALVEB010000160.1 GCA_027008705.1 Sedimenticola sp.
CCATTGACCTGGCAAGACGTAGGGTGTCAAGGCCCGATTGGGCAACGGCGCGTAAAAGAAGCTTGACATCTGCTTATTTTTTGGATCTTTCACTTGAAATATCCAGAATATTATAATATTCTAATAACGTGTTCTGATAAGCACGGAGAAAGACGATGAAAAAGCACATCTTATTGGCGCTTTTGTTGGGCGGCGCGCTGGGCGCGGCCAATGCTTCCGAGGAAAATGGTCTGTATCAGCTGTCGGACGGGGACAATCAGGTAGCGGCCCCCTCGTCATCGACGGAGGTACAGGTCGAAGAAACCGCCTATGCATTGCGCGCGGACGAGCCGTCGCGTACCGCGGCGGTTGAGAAGACACCGTCGCAGATCATGGATGAGTCCCAGGCCGTGGTTCCCGGCGCGAACTGGCCGGAAGGGACCTGACAGTCCGGGGTCAAGCCGCTTGCCGGCGGGGCCTTCACTTAGATCGCCCTCGAGAAACGCCCGCTGGTTTTCTCCGGGTCGAGATAGCGGTCGAAGACCATGCAGATGTTGCGGATCAGCAGGCGTCCGGGCGGAAGGACCTCGATGCGGTCGGGTTCGATGCGGAGCAGGCCGTCTTGCCGCATCGACTCGAGACGTTCGAGCTCGGGCCGAAAGAAGCGATTGAAGTCGATCTTCCAACGTTCGCCGAGAGCGTGGGTATCGAGCTCGAAATGGCAGATCAGGCCGTTGATGATCTCGCGGCGCAGCTGGTCGTCGGGTTCCAGTTCGTAGCCGCGGAAAACCGGCAGGTGGCCGTTGTCGATGGCGGCGACATAGTCGTCCATCTGGCGGTGATTCTGGCTGTAGTTGCCAAGCACCTTGCCGATGCTGGTCATGCCAAGGCCGATCAGATCGCAGTCGGCGCGGGTCGAATAGCCTTGGAAGTTGCGGTGTAACTGGCCGTTGCGCTGGGCTTCGGCGAGTTCGTCGTCGGGCTTGGCGAAGTGGTCCATGCCGATGTAGACGTAGCCGGCGGCGCCGAGTTTGTCGAAGCACATCTCGAGGATGGCGAGTTTCTCGGCCGGTGAGGGCAGCTCGGCGGCATGGATCTGGCGTTGTGGCTTGAACAGCTGCGGCAGGTGGGCGTAGTTGAAGATCGAGAGGCGGTCCGGGCCGGCCTCGATGAGGGTGTCCAGGGTGCGCGAGAAGCTCTCGAGCCGCTGTTTCGGCAGGCCGTAGATCAGGTCCATGCTGACCGAGCGGTAGTCGTTGTCGCGCGCGGCGTGCAGCACCTCCAGCGTGATGTCCAGCGGCTGGATGCGGTTGACTGCTTTCTGAACCTCGGGGTCGAGATCCTGCACGCCCAGGCTGATGCGGTTGAAGCCGAGATCACGCAGGAAACGGATGCCATCGGCATCGATTTCGCGCGGATCCAGCTCGATCGAGTATTCACCTTCGTCGTCGTCGCGGAGCTGGAAGAAGCGCCTGGTGTGCGCCATCAGGCCGGCCATCTCGACTTGGTTGAGGAAGGTCGGGGTACCGCCGCCCCAGTGCAGCTGTTCGACCACGCGGTCGTCGTCGAACAGGGTGGCCTGCATCTCGATCTCTTTGTGCAGGCGGTCCAGGTAGGGCGCGGCACGCTTGCGGTTGGCGGTGATGATCTTGTTGCAGGCGCAGTAGAAGCAGACGGTGTTGCAAAACGGGATGTGGAAGTACAGCGATAGCGGCTTCGGGATCGGCTCCTGATTGGATTGGGCGGCCCAGCCCGCATAGTCGGCCTCACCGATGTCGGTGGTGAACTGAACCGCCGTCGGGTACGAGGTGTAACGTGGTCCGGACTGGTCGTAGCGTTTGATCAGTTCAGGTTGGAAGATCTGTTGGAAATCGACGGAATCGCTCATGACGGGACTCTGGGCAGAAAATGGCTGTGCGACGACCCGGCCGCGATGCCGCGACGCAGTTGCCGTTATCGGCGGTGATTCCTGTCGGGGGGCGAGTCGTTACATGGCTGCAAAGTAAGCCCCCACCACCGAAAAAACGATGATCTAGGTCAACGCGATGGCAGTGGGGCGCTCAGGGGAGGGTTTCGGGACGGCTGGCGTCCCGCGCCGCGCGGATCTGTTCGAGACGTTGCTCGGCGTTGTCGCGCAGCTCATTGCCGGGTTCGCGCGTGGCGAGCAGTTCGCAGGCCTCGTGGTAGAGGATGTCGAGTTGCGTCTCGTCGAACAGATGCAGCGCATTGGTGACCGCGGATTCGCTTTCCGAGAGCAGTGTCGCGGCCAGTTCATCCGGGGCGATCGGGGAATCCGGGGCCAGCAGGTCGGGAACCAGCGCTTCCTCGAGCAGGCGGAAATGCCAGGCGCGGGCTTCGTCCTCGGCGTCGAGTTCGGCCATCGCCCTGGCATCCCCCTGGGCCGCGCCGCGCACCGCGTTCATGATGACGATGATCAGCTGACGGATCGCCTCGCGGTTGCCGGCCTGGTCGCCGCCGAGCGCGCTGGCCCGTTCATAGGCTTGGTCCAGCGCTTCTTTCAGGCCGAGGATCACCTCGCTGTCCTCGTTGGGCTTCAGGTCGACCGCGCGCTGCACCAGTTCACGCAGTTCAACGAGAAACTGCTGGGCTTCGTCGCGATCCAGGCGGCGCGCTTCGTCGAGATCCAGGTCGCCGGCATCGAACAGCGGGTTTTGAAGACGCCGCAACAGGTGGCGCTCGTGCCGCCCCGGGGGTTTGAGGCCGGCGCCGCGCTCGCTGTCGAAGGGGGTCAACAGCCCGGTTCCCGCATCAGGCCCTGCTCCACCTCGGCGCGTTTTTCGGCGCCGGCCAGGCGTTCGATCAGGGTGAGGGCGAAATCCATCGCGGTGCCGGGACCGCGCGAGGTGATGATGTGGCCGTCGACCTCGACCGGCACGCCGGTGACCTCGGTGTCATCCAGGTCCAGTGCATCGAGCACGCCGGGGTAGCTGGTGGCGCGCCGGCCATGCAGCAGGCCGGCATGGGCGAGCACCTTCGGCGCGGCGCAGATCGCGGCGATGTCGCGTTGTTTTTCGGCCTGTCGCGCGAGGATCGCGCGCAGGCGCGGGTCCTGGTCGAGGTGGTCGGCGCCGGGCAGCCCGCCGGGTAGCGCGATCAGGTCGAAATCCTCGTTGCGTACCGCGTCGAGCGTGGTGTCCGGCAGCAGCCGGGTTCCGCGCGAGGCGGTGACGACGCCTTCGTCGAGGCCGGCGCTGATGACCTCGACGCCGGCGCGCCGCAGCAGGTCGATGAGGGTGATGGCTTCGAGTTCCTCGCAGCCCTGCGCGAGGGGGATCAATACGCGTGGCATGTCGGCCTCCCGTGGTGATGTCGTTTCGGGTTCACTCGTCCCGCGCCGCCCGCGCCTGACGTTGCTGCAACAGATACATCCCCTTGAGCAGATTCAGCGCCTCGGCGACCTGGTAATCTTTCAGATAGAGATCGGTGATCGGTTGGATCTCATCGTTGCGATTGGCGCCCTGGTTGGTGGCCTTGTCCCCTTTGTTCAGATGATGCGCGAGGTCGGCCTCCTTCAAGCGCTTGACCTGGTGTTTGGCACGGCTCAGCTTGACCGCTTCGAGCGGGATGTCGGGGGTGATGCCCTCGGCCTGGATCGAGCGCCCCTTCGGGGTATAGTAACGCGCGGTGGTCAGTTTGATGCCGGTGCGCTCGTCGATCGGGACGATGGTTTGCACCGAGCCCTTGCCGAAGGTGCGCTCACCCATGATCACCGCGCGACCGTGATCCTGGAGCGCGCCGGCGACGATCTCGGAAGCCGAGGCCGATCCGCCGTTGACCAGCACCACCAATGGCGCATCGTCGAGTACGTCGTCCGGCGCGGCCTTGAAGTTGAGGCGTGAATCCTTGTCCCGGCCTTCGGTGTAGACGATGATGCCGTCACGCAGAAAGGCGTCGCTGACCGCGACCGCGCCGGTGAGCACGCCACCGGGGTTGTTGCGCAGGTCCAGCACCAGCCCTTTCAGCGGACCCTGGTTCCGCTTCTTCAGTTTGGCGATCTGGGCCAGCATGTCTTGCGCGGTGTGCGCCTGGAACTGGGCGAGGCGGATATAGCCGAAGTCTTTCTGCAGCAGCCGGCCGCGAACCGAACGCACCTGGATGATGTCGCGCACCACCGGGATCGTCAGTGGTTTGTCTTCGCCGTTGCGCAACACCGTGAGCACGATCTTGGTGCCGGGCTTGCCGCGCATCAGTTTGACCGCGTCGTCCACCGGGATGTCCTTCAGCGGCTTGCCGTCGATGCGGATGATCAGGTCGCCGGCCTTGATGCCGGCCTTCGCCGCCGGGGTGTCATCGATCGGCGAGATGACCTTGATATAGCCGTTCTCTTCGCCGACCTCGATGCCGAGCCCGCCGAACTGACCGCTGGTGCCGACCTGAAGATCGCGGAAGGCCTCGGCGTCGAGGTAGGCGGAATGCGGGTCCAGTCCGGAGAGCATGCCCTTGATGGCGAGCCGGATCAGCTGGTGGTCGGAGACCTCCTCGACGTAGTTGCGCTTGATCCGCTCGAAGACCTCGGCGAACTTGCGCAGGTCGTTCAATGGCACCTCGATGGATGCGCCGCCTTTCTCGTCGCTTTTGGCCGCCAGTGGGGGCGCGAGCAGGCACAGCGTCAGCAGCACCGGCATGAAACGGATTTTCAGCATGATTTCCTCGACATGATGCGAATGGCGGCTCAGCGGCGCGGCGCCCGTCGGCACCAGCGACGCGGATCGACCGCCTTGCCCTGTTTCCTGATTGCGAAATATACGCCGGCGCTGCGTTTTCCACCACTGTTGCCTGCGCTCGCGATGGTTTCACCGGCCTCGACCCACTGGCCGACTTCCTTATACAAGGCTTGGTTATGGCCATAGAGGCTCAGAAAGCCGTCGCCGTGATCGATGATGGTCAACAGGCCGTAGCCTCGCAGCCAGTCGGCGAAGGCGATGCGTCCGCGATGGATCGCGTGTACCGGGGCGCCGGCCGGGGCCGGGATCAGCACGCCGCCGCCGGCGTCCGGCGCGGCGCGCGGGCGGCCGGCGAGCGGCCACGGCAGCTTCCCCTTGCGCGCGGCGAACGGTGTGCCCAGCGAGGCGCTCAGATCGCGATTCGCGGCTTCCTTCTCGAGCCGCGCGAGCAGCGCGCGCAGACGCTTGCGGTCGCGTTCGAGCCGGCGCAGGCGCTCGGACCGGCTTTCCACTCGCTGCCGTTCGCGCGCCAGCAGGCCGGCGCGCCGCTGGCGCGCGGCCTCGAGCGCGATCTCTTCGTCGTGTTGCGCGAGCTGGTCCTGCTCGAGCTGGGCGACCTCGCTGTGTCGCTCGGCGAGCAGGCGTTCAAGGCGTTCCTGGCTGGCGCGAATCTCGGCGATGCGCTTCTCGCGCGCCTTGCCGAGATAGCCGTGGTAGGCCAGCAGGCGGCGAACGCGCGAGGCGTCGTTCTGCGACAGCAGCAGTTTCAGTTTTCCCTCGCGCCCGATCGCGTAGGCGGCGCGCAACTGGCGGCGCAGCAGCTCGCGCTGCCTGGCCAGTCGCTGTTGCAGCGGGGCGAGCCGATGGTCCAGGCGGGCGATGCGGGCGCGCGCCTGGCGCAGGCGCCGGGTCAGCTGTTCCAGCCGCAGGTGCAGCCGGCCGATGCGTCGCTCGACCTCGCGCAGCGCGCGATCGGCGTCGTCGCGCCGCTGGCGCGCCTGCCGCAGTTCGTGCCGGGTCGCGTCGATACGCTGCTCGACCTCGCGCAGCGCGCGCCGACCGTCGTTGATGTCGTTCGGCGCGGCGTGCGCCAGCGACAGCGCCAGGAGCGCGGCCAGGCCGGAGACGAGGCGACTCAGCTCGCTTCCTCTTCGGTTTCTGGAGGGCGCGCCAGCGGTCGGCCGGTCATCTCGTCGGGCACCGGCAGCTCCATCAGTTGCAGCATCGTCGGCGCAACGTCGCACAGCGCGCCGTCTTGCTGTAGCTCGATATCGCGCCAGCCGCAATACACCAGCGGAACCAGGTTGCTGGTGTGGGCGGTGTGCGCCTGGCCGCTGTCGCGGTCGCGCATCTGGTCGGCGTTGCCGTGATCGGCGGTGATCAGCAACTGGCCGCGCGAGCGGTGCACCGCCGAGTTGACGCGGCCGAGGCATTCGTCGAGCGCCTCAATGGCTTGCACCGCGGCGTCGAAATTGCCGGTATGGCCGACCATGTCGGCGTTCGCGAAATTGCAGACAATGGCGTCGAATTCGCCGCTGTCGATCGCTTCGACCAGGTGATCGGTCACCTCGTAGGCGCTCATCTCCGGCTTCAGGTCATAGGTGGCGACCTGGGGGGAAGGCACCAGGATGCGCTCTTCCCCGTCGAAGGCTTCTTCGCGGCCGCCGTTGAAGAAGAAGGTGACATGGGCGTATTTCTCGGTCTCGGCGAGGCGCAGTTGGCTCAGGCCGAGTTTCGAGATGTATTCCCCGAACACGTTGTGCAGCCGCTCGGCCGGAAAAGCCACCGGGATGTCGAACTCTGAGTTGTATTCAGTGAGGCTGACGAATTCGCTGAGTTCGCGTACCACCTTGCGTTCGAAGCAGTTGAACTCCGGCTCGATGAATGGTCGCGTGATCTGGCGCGCGCGGTCAGAACGATAGTTCATGAAGATCACCACGTCGCCGTCGTCGATGTAGGCCGGCTGTCCGCCCGGAGGGACGATGCGCGTGGCCTGGACGAATTCGTCGCTTTCACCGCGTTCGTAGGCCATGCGCAATCCGCTGCGCGCATCCGGGGCCTCGTACTCGGCCTCGGCCAGGGTCAGCAGGTCATAGGTCTGTTGGATCCGTGGCCAGCGGTGGTCTCGGTCCATCGCATAGTAACGACCGATCATACTGGCGAAACGGCCATGGCCGAGTTCATCGAAGACCGCCTGCATCTTGTCGATCGACTGCTCGGCGCTCTTCGGCGGCGTGTCGCGGCCATCGAGAAAGGCGTGCAGATAGACACGCGGCGCCTCGCGCTCCACCGCCATGCGCACCATTGCATGGATATGCTCCTCATGGCTGTGTACCCCGCCGGGCGACAGCAGGCCCATGACGTGAACCGCCTTGCCGGCGGCCTTGGCCTTGTCGATCGCGCTGGTCAGGGTCAGGTTGGAGAAGAACGAGCCGGTCTTGATCGAACGGCTGACGCGCGTGAACTCCTGGTACACCACGCGCCCCGCGCCGAGGTTCAGGTGGCCGACCTCGGAGTTGCCCATCTGTCCCGAGGGCAGGCCGACGGCGGAGCCGGAGGTTTTGATCAAGGTGTGTGGGCACTCCTTCCACATCCGGTCCCAGACCGGCTTTCTCGCCGCGGCGATCGCATTGTAGTCGGTGTCCTCGCGGTATCCCCAGCCATCGAGAATGACGAGAACAACGGACTTGGATGATTCAGACATTACCGGTGTTTATCCTCGGAGCATGTTGTATTCCGCCGGGCGGTTCGCATGGCGCGCCGGCGCGCGACGGAGGCGCGATTGTAGCAGACGCGGGTCGAGGCCGGTTCGATACTAGGGAAATCCCCTAGCTTACAAGCGCGCTCGAAAAGCGTATTATTGTATAAGTTTACATTAATAATGAGACGATTGGGATGGAGCATAAGTTCACCAGCGCGAATACCGAGCTTCGCGGGGGCGATGTCGGGCAGCTGTTGTCCGACGATGAAGACATCGAGCGCGCCTCGCGTTCGCTGAAGGCGATGTCGCACCCGCTGCGGCTCAAGATCTTGTGCACGCTCGGCGCCGATGAGGTCAGCGTGCAGGATATCGTCGACTTGGTCGGCACCTCGCAAAGCAATATCTCGCAGCATCTTGCCATTCTGCGCGACAAGGGCATACTCGCCGCGCGCAAGGACGCGAACCGCGTCTACTATCGTGTCAGCGACTCGCGTACCTTGCAGTTGATCTGTATGATGCGCGACGTTTTCTGTTCGCACGGCCACTGATATACTCGTCGCCCAAGAATTTTCGGCTCCAGCGGGCGCCCATGGGCGCTGTTGCGGAAGCTCGCCATGGCATGGGCCATGACTCGTCTCCGCGCCTGGCTCACGAGCGCGGGGAACGGTCCCGAAAACCCACGGGCGGTATATTCGGTCGTTTTGCGCGTCGCACCGCCGCGAGGCCGGCGGCGCGCGCCGTGGTGGCATTTCTCTCTCAGGCAGTTGGGCAGGTATGGATCAAGTCATCGAATTCGCCGGCAACCACTGGTTGCTGGTCGCTTCCTGGGTCGGCGTCGTCGCTCTGCTGATCTACGTCAGCCTGACCGCTTCCAAAAGCAATGTCTCGCCGCTTTCGGCGACCGAGATGATCAATCATCGCGACGCGGTGGTCATCGATGTGCGTCCTATGGCCGATTTCAGCAAGGGGCATATCCTCGGTGCGATCAACCTGCCGATCAACGGCCTGAAGAACCAGCTGAACACGCTGGAGAAGTACAAGGGGCGACCGATCATCGTGGTATGCCGTTCCGGCAACCAGTCCGCGTTGGCGATGCGCCAGCTGCGCGCGGCCGGTTTCGAAGAGGTCTACAATCTCGCCGGCGGCATGCTCGGTTGGCAGTCGGCGGATCTGCCGACAAGCAGAAAATCGTAGCTGATAAAGTATACTCGTCGCCCATGGACTTTCGGGTTTTCGAGACCGTTCCCCGCGCTCGTGGGCCAGGCGCGGAGACGAGTCATGGCCCATGCCATGGCGAGTTTCCGCAACGACGCCCACG
>JALVEB010000161.1 GCA_027008705.1 Sedimenticola sp.
TGGGTCGATATCGGTCAGCGGGGTGGTACCGAAGAATTCGCCGACGCGCTCGCGCACGCGCGGCACGCGCGTCGAACCGCCCACCATCACGACGTCCTCGATCTGGCTGGCATCGACACCGGCATCGCGCAGTGCGCGCCGGCAGGCGGAGAGGGTTTTGCTGATCAGCGGATCGATCAGCTGGGTAAAGGTGGCGCGATCGAGCTTGCCAGACCAGACCCGCCCGTCCAGCTCAACCTCGATGGTGGTGTCTTCGGCATCGCTGAGGGCCTCTTTCGCGGCGCGCGCGGCATCCATCACGCGGCGCAAGAGTTCATGACTGGCGTCGGCATCGGCGAGACGGGCCTGTTGCAGGATCCAGTTGGCGATGGCGCGATCGAAATCGTCACCGCCGAGCGCCGAATCCCCACCAGTGGAGAGCACCTCGAAAACGCCTTTGTTGAGACGCAGAATGGAGATATCGAAGGTGCCGCCACCCAGGTCGTAGATCGCATGAACCCCTTCGGAACCACTGTCGAGACCATAGGCCACGGCGGCCGCGGTGGGTTCGTTGAGCAAGCGAAAGACATTCAAGCCGGCCAGCCGCGCGGCGTCTTTGGTGGCCTGGCGCTGGGCCTCGTCGAAATAGGCGGGCACGGTGATGACGACGCCGCTCAGCTCGCCGCCGAGGGTCTCCCCGGCACGCTTTGCGAGCACCTTGAGGATCTCGGCGGAGACCTCGACCGGGGTCACGTCGCCCGCCACGGTATGGATGCGCGGCATGCCGGATTCGCCTTCCACGAAGCGATACGGCAATTTGCCGGCAAGCTGCTTGACGTCTTCGACACCGCGTCCCATCAGGCGTTTCACCGAGGCGATGGTGTTGAGCGGATCGCTCGCGGCGGCGGCGCGCGCGGCCTCGCCGACGATCACCCCATCCGGGGTATAGCGCACCACCGACGGCAGCAGGTGCCGGCCTTGTTCGTCTGGCAGGGTCTCGGCCTTGCCGCTGCGGACCGTGGCGACCAACGAGTTGGTGGTGCCGAGGTCGATGCCGGCGGCCAGCTTGCGCTGGTGCGGCGCGGCGCTTTGGCCGGGTTCGGCGATCTGTAGCAATGCCATTGGCTTATACCGCGTCTTCGAGGCGGGCCTCGACGGCCTCGGCCTCGTTGTAGAGCTTGTGCAGAAACTGCATCTTGCGCACCAGTTCGCGCGCGGCCTCGAGGTTCTCCGGCGTCGGCGATTCGAACAGGATCGCCATGCGCGCCAGCAGCGACTGGATGCTCGCGCCGATGCGATCCAGCAGTTCACCGACTACGGCCTGTGGGTCCGGCGCCCGCGCGGCTTGTTCGAGCTCCTCGCGCAATTCGAGCTGTTCCATCAGGAAGGCCGCATCGTGCGTGGTTTCCTTCTCTGCGTCGATATCGATTCCGTGCAGTGAAAGCAGGTAGATTGCGCGCTTGAGCGGATCGCGCAGCGTGGCGTAGGCCTCGTTGACCTGGGTCGCTCCCTGCATCGAGAGGCGTTTTTCCTGCTCGCCGGCGTTTGCGAAACGATCCGGATGCAGCACGCGCTGCAACTCGCGGTAGCGTTCGGCCAGGGCGTCCATATCGACGACGAAACCAACCGGCAGGCCGAACAGCTCGAAATAGTTCTTGGAGAAATCCAGCATCGGATCAGACGTTGAAGCTTTCGCCACAACCGCATTCGCCCTTGGCGTTGGGGTTGTTGAACTTGAAACCTTCGTTGAGCCCCTCTTTTGCGAAATCGACCTCGGTGCCGTCCAGGTAGACCAGGCTTTTCGGGTCCACCACGACCTTCAATCCGTGATCCTCGAAGACGATGTCCTCGTCATCGGCCTGATCGGCGAACTCCAGCACATAGGCCATGCCGGAGCAACCGTTGGTCTTGACGCCAAGCCGAATGCCGATCCCCTTGCCGCGGTTGGCAAGGAAGGTCTCGATGCGCTTGGCCGCCGCGTCGGTCAGTGTGATTGCCATGCCTCGTTCCTCCGAATGACTGCCTCCGCCCGCCACCGGCGCAAGCCTCGGGACGAGCGCTCCTGATTCGCTCCCGCGCTCAGGAGGCCGCTTTGCGCTGCTTTTCAGTATAGTCCTTGACCGCGGCCTTGATCGCATCCTCGGCGAGCACCGAGCAATGCACCTTGACCGGCGGCAGCGCCAGCTCCTCGGCGATGTCGGTGTTCTTGATCTGTAATGCCTCGTCC
>JALVEB010000162.1 GCA_027008705.1 Sedimenticola sp.
AGCAGCAGGAACAGCAGGGCCAGGGCGACGAGCAGCAGCAGGAACAGCAAGGCCAGGGCGACGAGCAGCAGCAGGAACGGCAGGGCCAGGGCGACGAGCAGAAGCAGGAACAGCAAGGCCAGGGCGACGAGCAGCAGCAGGAACAACAAGGCCAGGGCGACGAGCAGCAGCAGGAACAACAAGGCCAGGGCGACGAGCAGAAGCAGGAACGGCAGGGCCAGGGCGACGAGCAGCAGCAGGAACAACAAGGCCAGGGCGACGAGCAGAAGCAGGACGAACAGCAGGGCCTGGGCGAGGAACAGCAGCAAGAACCTGACCAGAGCAATGAGAACCCTGGGGAAGAGCAATCACTGGAAGGTGAAGCTGGCGGCCAAGACAAAAGCCAAGCACCGCCACGTCGGCAGCCTCAGAATCTGTCCCTAGAGGAAGAAACCTCTGTGGAAGAAGGTGTCAGCGAGTTCGACCAACAGGCCGGCGAACCGCCCGACAACGCACGCGCAATGGATGAGCAGCAGCAACAGGGCGGTGCCGCCAGTGAACAAAGCGGTCAGGGCAAGGCGCCTTCCCTACCCATTGAACAATGGCTGCAACAGGTCGAAGGCAACCCCACTTCGCTACTGCGCAACCAGTTCATTATCGAGGAACAACGGATGATGCAAGGCATACGGCAACCACTCCAGGAGCCTCGGCCATGGTAAGGGGCGCATGGCTGCTGGCTGGCCTGCTGGCGCTGGCCGGGGCCGCACCGGCGGCGCCCACCGTCGTCTATCCGCCCGGTTACACGGCCTATCCGGGAACTTACCAATTTCGCCCTCCGCCTTCGCGCTCCGCCCGAACCGAACGTTCGAGTTCCTTCTCATTCGGCAGCGGCTCTCGCTCACGGCAGCCGCGCTTCCGACCGCGCGGCAGCTCCAACCGGCGGGTTCTGCAAGAAACCCCGACGCCCATCCAACGCGTGCAACGCTTTTCGCCTCCCCGGCTCGAAAGCAGCATCAGCGATCCCGCTCCATGGGTGCAGCAAAGCCTGCTCTACAAGATCCGCATCATCAGCAGCGGCGATCTGAAAAGTGTTGTCGCCGATCCGCCGGAGGTTGCGGACGCGGTCGTGCGTCAGCTCGGGGAAGCGGTTACCGAAAGCGACCAACTGACTGGTCAGACCCGGTTCACCACCGAGTTCCGGTATCTGGTGATGCCGTTGAAGCCCGGTGTGCTCAAACTGCCCCCCGCAAGCGTGCGGGTGACACGCAATCCCGGCCTGAACCTGCCGTTGAACGAAAGCCTGAAAGGCCGTGTCTTGCGGCTCGAGGTCAAGCCGCCCGATCCTTCGGTGAAGCCCTGGCTGCCGCTCTACGACCTGCGGATGAAAGCCGATCTGAGCGATAGCGAGGCCCCCGCGGCAGGCAAGCCGATGCGACTGACGATCGAGACCACGGCCTTTGGCGCCACGGCCAAACAGATCCCTTCCGTGGCCAACCAGCTCAAGCAGGGAGGGGACTTTCGCGTCTACCAGGACAACAGCGAGATCGAGGAAGGACTGACGCGAATGAACGACATGATCTACGGTCGTCGCGTCGAGCACTTCACCCTGGTGCCCCGCTTCGGCGGCAACATCGAGCTGCCCGCCGTCGAACTGCACTGGTGGAACACCCGTTTCTCTCGCGCCGAAAGCACCCTGCTGCCGGCGCGACGTTTCGTCGCCAACGGCACGCCCAAGGGCAACGAACCCTGGCGCAATGTCAACGACAACAACGGTTTCTTCGCCAACCGCTGGTGGCTGCTTCCGCTCGTGCTGGCCATCGGCATGGCGCTGTACCAATGGTACCGCCATTTTCTCCGCGGAGGACGCGGTGGAGAGCTGCTGCGGATTCCCCAACGTTTCCTGCAAGTGACCCTGGGCGGCTTCTATGCGCCGCTGACCCGCTTTCTCGGCCGGCTCTCTCCCCGCCGTCTGGCGCATGCAGCGCGTGCCGCGATCGCCCAACGGCTACCGATTTCCTGGAGGCTGTGGTTCTGCATGCGCGCGCTCGCGCGGGAGAACGACCCCGAAGGCTGGGCGCAAGCGATCCAGCTGCTGGGGCACAAACGCCTGGGCATCCCGGCCAATGCGCCGCTGCGCGCGATCGGCGACTCCCTTGCCAACTGTCATCCCGCCGCCGACCGCGCCAAGGTGGCGGAGCTGATGCTACGCCTCGAGAAAGCCGTCTACGGCAGCGAGCCGATCGACGACTTCCCACGCTGGAAGCGGGATTTCAACGCCCAGATCCGTCCCCATCTGCTCTCGGCGCGGTTGCGCAAGTGTCGTCCGCCCCGCCCCAGCGGGCCACGTCTGCCAGCGCTGAATCCACGCTGAAAGAGGAGCCACTCGGCGACGGCGGCCGCTCCTCGCACCCGTGGGCGTTGTTGCGGAAACGCCCCATAGTCCCGGCTATGGCTCTATTTCCGTGCCTGGCCCGGAAAATTCAAAGCTGAACCGGCTGCATTGCCCCGTTTTCAGCGGTCAGTTGAGTAGTTACGATAAAACTTTGGCGTTGGGAAGTTGTCCTAACACTCATGACGCGGGGTGGCATCGCCCCCGGCCATGAAAAATCAACGACTTGGCATGCTTGCACCTTTCCACCTTCATGGGCCGGTTCAAGTACCGCGGAACCGGCTGCGACGGCGCCACAAAACCGCGCCGCCGCCCGATCCGCGGTACTTGATCGGGCCCTACGCCTTGTCAGGTCAATCTCATTTCAGCGGTTGGCTGGGTCGTGACCGTATACTCGTCGCCCATGAATTTTCGGCCACTGCGCCGCCCCCCGCGCCCGTGGGCGTCGTTGCGGAAACCCGCCATGGAATGAGCCATGACTCGTTTCCGCGCCTGGCCCACGGACGCGAGGAACGGTCTCGAAAATCCGAAAAACCATGGGTGACGAGTATATTTTCACACTTGATGGAGCCAGAATGGAAACGGCAACCTATATTGGGGAGAAATCATGAAGCCATCCAGTATCTTGAATCTGTCCCTCGCCGCGCTGCTTGGCGGCGCCACGCTCGGCCTCGGCGGCTGCGCGGCGGACGATCCTCACCAACGCGCCAAGATCGGCGCCGTAACCGGGGCCATTGCCGGCGCGGTGATCGGCAACCAAGTCAGCCCCGGGCGGGGCAACTGGGCCGGCGCGGCGATCGGCGCATTGGCCGGCGCGGCGGTCGGCAACTACATGGACCAACAGCAACGCGAGTTCGAGGAAGCGCTGCGCCGCGAACAGCAAGCCAAGGAATTGGAGATCCAGCGCCTGCGCGACGACACCCTGAAACTGACGCTGAATTCCGAGGTCTCGTTCGACTTCGACAGCGCCGCGATCAAGCCGGCGTTTCGTCCGTCGCTGGACAAGCTTGCCGATGTCCTGAAACGCTATCGCAAGACCATCGTCTATGTAGTCGGCCATACCGACAGCACCGGGCCGGCCGACTACAACCAGCGGCTCTCGGAGCGGCGCGCGCGCGCCGTGGCCGACTACCTGGTCAGTCGCGGCGTCTCCGCCGCGCGATTGCGCACCGAGGGACGCGGTGAAAGCGATCCGCGCGCCAGCAATGCCACAGAGGCCGGCCGTCAGTTGAACCGGCGCGTCGAGCTGTTCATCCGCCCCATCGTCGAGGGGCAGGAACAACGCGACTACGAGCCACCCCGCCATGAACCGGTCGATCGGGATCGGGGACAACCTCATTCCGGCGAAGACCGACGCTACGAAGACCGACGCTACGAAGACCGACGCTACGAAGACCGGCGCTACGATGACCGGCGCTATGATGAGCGCCGTTACGACGACCGCAACCAGGATCCCACCGCCGCGCCGCCGCCTGACGACGACTACCGCCGCTATTGAGCAGCGCATCGCGGCCCGTTTCACGCGGGCCGCGGGCTCCCTCCCCGACTGGGAGCCGACCTCCCCCAACAGCCCACCCAGATGGGAACGAACCGCATGAATCATGCGAATCGACCCATTTCCCGCACGCAAAAGAGCGCGGACCAAGCCACGATGTTCCCACCTCGGACTTCCCCCGCAAAAAGAAAAACTTAGCCTTCTTATCCACAGCCTGCTCACAGCTTTGACGCCAGCCATGAACAGAAAATACACAATATATTGTGGTTGACACCCTGATTACAGCGTATATATTGAAACCCGCGCACAGAAGTCGCCATCGGACCCGAGCTGTCCACAACGCAAGGAAAACGCGGATCGATGCTGGCACGATCCGATTGTCGATCCGGGCTTTCCAAAACCACCGGGAGGAAGCATGACCGCCGAAACCACCGATACCACAAGCCCCCTCGCCTTTGCCATACCGCCGCTCGAAGACGCCCCGCCGGCTGGCGTGGGCAGTGAGCTCAGCGAGTTGGTGCCGGCCGAGTTCCGCGTGGTCCGCCGCAACAACAAGATCACCAGCTTCGATGCGACCAAGATCGAGATCGCCATGACCAAGGCCTTTCTCGCGGTCGAGGGCGGCAGCGCGGCGGCCTCGGCGCGCATCCATGACGTGGTCCGGCAGCTTACCCGTCAGGTCGTGCTGGCATTGACCCGTCGCATGCCCAATGGCGGCACCGTGCATATCGAGGACATCCAGGACCAGGTCGAGCTGGCGATGATGCGCGCCGGCGAGCACAAGGTCGCGCGCGCCTATGTGTTGTACCGTGCGGAACGCGCCCGCCAGCGGGAGGAAGCGCGTCAGCAACAAGGCGAGCAGCCCCCGCGGGTCCAGGTCACGCTGGCCGACGGCAGCCAGCGTCCGCTGGATGTCGAACGCCTGCGCCGACTGGTCGAGGAAGCCTGCACCGGACTCGAGGCGGTCGACGCCGGAGCCATCCTCGACGAGGCCTGCCGCAATCTGTTCGATGGCGTCAAGGAGAGTGATGTCAGCCAGGCGCTGGTGATGAGCGCGCGCACGCTGATCGACAAGGAGCCGAACTACAGCCAGGTCGCCGCGCGCCTGCTGCTCGACGACCTGCGCCGCGAGGCGCTCGGCTTTCTCGGCTTGCACGCCGATGTCGCGACCCAGGCCGACATGGCCACGATCTACCCGACCTATTTCAGCGCCTATATCCGCAAGGCAGTCGAACTCGAGCTGCTCGACAGCCAGCTGTTGCAGTACGACCTGCCCCGTCTTGCCGCCGCCATGGATGCGCGCCGCGATCTCCAGTTCACCTACCTTGGCCTGCAAACCCTGAGCGACCGTTATTTCATCCATTCCGACGGCCATCGCATCGAACTGCCGCAGGCCTTCTTCATGCGCGTCGCGATGGGGCTGGCGATCAACGAGCTGGATCGCGAGGCGCGCGCGATCGAGTTCTACGATCTGCTCTCGTCGTTCGATTTCATGAGCAGCACGCCGACGCTGTTCAACTCCGGCACGCTGCGCCCGCAGCTCAGCTCCTGCTACCTGACCTCGGTGCCGGACGATCTGGATGGCATCTACTCGGCGATCAAGGATAACGCCCTGCTTTCGAAATACGCGGGCGGTCTCGGCAACGACTGGACCCGGGTGCGCGGCATGGGCGCGCACATCAAGGGCACCAATGGCAAGTCCCAGGGCGTGGTACCCTTTCTGAAGGTGGCCAACGATACCGCCGTCGCGGTCAATCAGGGCGGCAAGCGCAAGGGCGCGGTGTGCGCCTACCTCGAGACTTGGCACATCGATATCGAGGACTTCCTCGAACTGCGCAAGAACACCGGTGACGAGCGCCGCCGCACCCACGACATGAACACCGCGAACTGGATCCCGGATCTGTTCATGAAGCGCGTCGCCGAGGAAGGCGACTGGACCCTGTTCTCACCCGACGAGGTGCCGGATCTGCATGATCTCGTGGGTGAGGCCTTCGAGCAGGCCTATCTTGCCTACGAGGAGAAGGCCGCGCGCGGCGAATTGCGCGTGCATCGCAGCGTCAAGGCGCTGGAGCTATGGCGCAAGATGCTCGGCATGCTGTTCGAAACCGGCCACCCGTGGATCACCTTCAAGGATCCGTGCAACCTGCGCTCTCCGCAGCAGCACGTCGGCGTCGTGCACAGCTCCAACCTGTGCACCGAGATCACGCTGAACACCTCCGACAACGAGATCGCGGTATGCAACCTTGGCTCGGTCAACCTCGCCGCGCACGTCGACGAGAACGGCCTGAACATGGAAAAGCTGAAGAAAACCGTCTCCACCGCGATGCGCATGCTCGACAACGTGATCGAATACAACTACTACAGCGTGCCCCAGGCGCGCTACTCGAACCTGCGCCACCGTCCGGTCGGACTTGGCATCATGGGGTTCCAGGATGCGCTATACAAGCTGCGCACCCCCTATGCCTCGGAACAGGCGGTCCTGTTCGCCGACCGCTCGATGGAAGCGGTCAGCTATTTCGCGATCCAGGCCTCCACTGATCTCGCCGAAGAGCGTGGCCGCTACGCCACCTTTGAAGGCTCGCTGTGGAGTCAGGGCATCTTGCCGATCGACTCGATCGAGCGCCTTGCCGAACAACGCGGCCAGTATCTGCAACAAGACCGCGGCCAAACCCTGGACTGGGACAGCCTGCGCCAGCGCGTGCGCAGCATCGGCATGCGTAACTCCAACTGCATGGCGATCGCGCCGACCGCGACGATCTCGAACATCTGCGGCGTCAGCCAGTCGATCGAGCCGACCTACCAGAACCTGTTCGTCAAATCCAACCTCTCCGGCGAGTTCACCGTCGTCAACCCCTATATGGTACGCGACCTGAAAACCGCCGGACTGTGGGACGAGGTCATGGTCAACGATCTCAAATACTACGACGGCAGCCTCCAGCACATCGACCGCGTGCCGGAGGAGCTGAAAGCGCTCTACGCCACCGCCTTCGAGATCGACTCGCGCTGGCTGGTCGAGGCCGCCTCGCGGCGCCAGAAATGGATCGACCAGGGCCAGTCACTGAACCTCTACATGGCCGAGCCATCCGGCAAGAAGCTCGACAACCTGTATAAGCTGGCCTGGGTGCGCGGCCTGAAAACCACCTACTACCTGCGCTCGATGGGTGCCACCGGGGTCGAGAAAACGGCTGTCGATCCCCGTCAGGCCGCCCGACCGATCCAGGTCGAGGGCGTGCTGGCCGCCAAGACCGGCGCGCCGAAGGCCTGCTCGATCCTCGACCCGGATTGCGAAGCCTGTCAGTAGAAACGAATACGCGGTTATGCGATCACGCGACCGCCAACCAGGTAAGTCTGGCCGGCCCGGCCCCGCGCTCATGTCTCCCGTTGCCTTCATCAGCAAAAAAGCGGGGCCGGGCCGGCCAGCAGTACACCACGATGAACCGAAGGAGTCCGCCATCATGCTGAACTGGGACGATCCGCTGGCCCCACCCAGCCCGCCACCCACCGCCGAACCGGGCACCCCGCCGCCCGTCGCGGAAGAGATCGCGCCGCGCGAAACCGTCGTCCGCGCCGATATCGAGCCGATCTCGATGGACCCGGTAAACCCGGAGGACAAACGCGTCATCAACGGCCTCACCGATATCAACCAGCTCGCCCCGTTCAAATACCCCTGGGCCTGGGAATACTTCCTGAACGCCAACAAGAACCACTGGACGCCCCTGGACATCAACATGGCGCAGGACGTGCACGACTACCAGCACAACATGACGCTGGAAGAGCGCCACGTCTATGAGAACGTGCTCTCCTACCTGACCACCTCCGACATCCTCGCGATGCGCAACATCGGCCTGGCGGTGATGGAGAAGATGAGCGCGCCGGAACTCCAGATCTACCAGGCCCGGCAGGTCTACGAAGAAGCCCTGCATACCTGGACCTACCAACACTGCATCGAGACCATCGGACTCGACCAGGGCGAGATCTACAACCGCTACCGCGTGGTTCCCGAGATCAACCAGAAGATCCAGATCGCCAACCGCCGGCTGAACTCGGTGCTGCGCGCCGACATCGACCTGCGCGACCGCGACGAACTGGAAAACTTCCTGATCGCCTACACCTTCTTCGGCGGCATCTTCGAAGGCTGCTGGTTCTACAACGGCTTCAGCCCGATCTTCGCGCTCCAACGCCGCGGCCTGATGAAAGGCACCGCCGAGCAATTCCAATACATCATGCGCGACGAGGTACTGCACGCCTCCTTCGGCATCCGCGTAGTCAAACAGATCATCAAGGAAGAAGAAATCCAACTCGACCCGAAAGCCATCCGCGAGATGTGGGAAGAGGCCGAGGCCGCCGAAGCCGCCTATGCCGGCTACATCCTGCGCGACCCCATCCTCGGCTACAGCCGGGAAGACCATATCGGCCAGTTCCGCTTCGTCGCCAACCGCCGCGCCCGTCAGCTTGGCCACCAAGAGCCCTTCCCCGGCGCCGAATGCACCCTGCCGTGGCTCGATGAACAAGCCAATCTGCGCAAGGAGAAGAACTTCTTCGAAACCACCGTCACCGAGTACCAGACCGGCGGCGCATTGAGTTGGGACTGATGGCGTGTCAAGACCCGTGAGATTATATACTCGCTTTTTATAGTTAACCGCGATATATGCTATATTTTACTTGAGTTTTCTATGGAGCCAGAGTAATGAGTCGAAAGGTTGTTCTTCCAGATAAAGAGAAAATAGA
>JALVEB010000163.1 GCA_027008705.1 Sedimenticola sp.
ACCCAATCGGGGCGCGGAAAGTGACAGGTATAACCGCCGGGATGGCGTTCCAGGTAGTTCTGGTGTTCCGGCTCGGCTTCCCAGAAATCGCCGGCTGGCGATATCCGCGTAACCACCGGGCCGGGCCAACGGCCGCTGGCATCGATCGCGGCGATGAGCTCGCGCGCGATACGCGCCTGCTCGTCGCTGGTGGTGAAGATCTCGGAACGGTACGAGCTGCCCCGGTCGTTGCCCTGGCGGTCCGGGGTGGTTGGGTCGTGCACCTGAAAGAAGAATGCCAGCAGATCGCGGTAATGGGTCCGTTCGTTGTCGAACAGGATCTCGATGGCCTCGGCATGGCCGGCGTGATTGCGGTAGGTGGCGTTCGGGACCGCGCCGCCGGTGTAGCCGACGCGTGTCTGAAGTACGCCTGGTCGCTTGCGGAACAGCTCTTGCAGGCCCCAAAAACAGCCGCCGGCCAGTATCGCGCGTTCGATGCTCATGCGCGGTTCTCCTCGTTCAGTCGGTCGATGTAGTCGCCATAGCCCTGTTCGGCCATTTCCTCCAGCGGTACGAAGCGCAGCGCCGCGGAGTTGATGCAGTAGCGCAGGCCGCCCCGCTCGGTGGGACCGTCGGTGAAGACGTGGCCGAGGTGACTGTCGCCATGCCGGGAACGCACCTCGGTGCGTTCCATGCCGTGACTGCTGTCTCGCCGCTCGCGCAGGCATCGGGTATCGACCGGACGGCTGAAGCTGGGCCAGCCGCAGCCCGATTCGAATTTCTCGGTCGACAGAAACAGCGGTTCGCCGGAAACAATGTCGACATAGAGGCCCGGGCGCCATTCGTTCAGATGCTCACCGCTGCCAGGCGGCTCGGTGGCGTTCTGTTGGGTGACGCGGTAGGACATCGGGTCGAGCCGTGCGATCGCCTCGGGATCTTTCTTGTATCGGCTCATGCGTTTCTCCTTTGGAAAGCCGGTTCTGAATATTATGACAAGTCCTTGTGAGTATACTCGTCGCCCATGACTTTTCGGATTTTCGAGAGCGTTCGTCGCGCCCGTGGGCCAGGCGCGGAAGCGGGTCACAGCCCATTCCATGGCGAGTTTCCGCAACGACGCCCACGGGTGCGAGGGGCGCTCGCAGTGGCCGAAAATTCATGAGTGACGGGCATGCTTTGCCCATGCGGGGTCGGTGTGTTCGCGGGAAAGCGCTCAGCGCTCGCGCCGCGGGCCGATCTCCAGCGCGTTGCCGCGCACCGGATAGGCTTGGGCGAAGCCGCGCACATAGCGGCCGTCGACGACGTCGAGTCGCACCAGGTGGAAGTCCGGCAGGCCGCGCAGCAGTTCGACGGTATTGCCGAAGCGCGCTTGCAAGGCGTCGAGCAGGCGTTCCCCGCGTGCGCTGTCGCGCGGGATCTCGCGGGCGCGGCAGTTCAGCGCCAGGCGGCGGCGCGCGAAGGGGTTGCGCGCATCGCCCTCGGCTTCGATGAACAGCACGCTGGCGCGGCCGTCGGAGAGCAGGTGGCGGGTATGGCGCGCCAGTTCGCTGACGAAGATGCAGGCGGCATGGTCGTCGTCGAGCACGCAAGGGGCGTAGCCGGCATCCGGGCCGTCGGCGCCGACGGTGGCCAGGATCAGGCTGTCGAGGCCGGCGCGGAAGGCCTGGGCTTCCTGTTGCAGGGCGTGTTCGTCAGGCATGGCGGAGCTCTTCTTCCTGGGGGGTGGAGAGTAGTTCGTCGAGCGTTTCCGGGCGGCCATACAGAAAGCCTTGCACGAAGTCGATGCGCAGTTCCCTCAGGATTTTCACCACCGCGTCGGATTCGACATACTCGGCGATGGTGCGCACGCCATGTTCGCTGGCGATATGCGCAATCGCGTCGACGATCAGGTAGTCGAGCTGGCTCGCTTCGAGTTCGCGGATGAAGGAGCCGTCGATCTTGATGTAGTCCACCGGCAGGCGTTTCAGGTATTCCAGCGTGGCCGCTCCGGTGCCGAAATCGTCGACCGCGATCGAGCAGCCGAGATCGTGCAGCTTGTGGATCAGTTCACGGGTGCGCTCGATGTTGGCGAGGGCGATGCTCTCGGTGATCTCGAAACACAGCATTTCACGCGGCACGCGGGTACTCGCGAGGCGGTTCAACAGGTACTCGGTAAAGCCGTCGTCGTTCAGCGATTGGCCGGACAGGTTGATGTTGCACAGCAGCTTGCGTTCGCGCGGCAGCAGGTGGGTGGCAATCAGGCGCAGCACGGCATCGATCACCCAGCGGTCGATCTCCGGCATCAGGCCGAGCTGCTCGGCGTGTGGCAGAAACACCCCGGGTTCGATGCTCTCGCCATCGCGATCGTGCAGGCGCAGCAGAAACTCGACATGGGTCAAGGCGCTCCCGCTTTCGTCGTTCAACGGACAGATCGGTTGCGCCAGCAGCGAGAAGCGGTTCTCGGCCAGGGCCTGGAGCAGTTCGCCGTGCCAGCGGGCGCGCAGCTCGCGTTGCTGGATCAGACCATCGTTGAGCGGGTCGATGCTGACCGCGTGGCGGCTATCGCGAGGCAGTTGGTGGACATGACTGCCGACGATGTTGAGCAGGTTGCGCGGGGAATCGAAGCTCTCGTCGATCCCGGCGTAGCCGGCCTTGAGCGTCAGTGGCAGCTCCTGATCGTGCCAGTCGAACAGCGGCGGTCCGTCCTGGAGCAGCGCGTCGAGCGCTTCACGCGCTTGCTCGGCGCTGGTGAACAGCATCGCGAATTCGCCGGCGGTGACGTGATACGGCTCCACGTTGTCGGGCAGGCGCTGTTTCAGCCATTCGGCGACCTGGCGCAGCAGCTGGTCGCGCCCGGACGGGCCATGGTGGTTGCGGACCGAGGCGTACTCGTCGATCTCGATATAGCCCAGCGCGACATCCGGCCGGCGCTGAACGAGCAGTTTCTCTATGCGGTCGCGCAGGGACTGCACATTCTGCAGACCAGTGACCGGGTCATGGCTGGCGAGATAGGCCAGGCGCGCGCTCTTTTGATGGCGCTCGAGCAATGCGGCGGAGATCACCTGGGTCAGCAGGTGGATGCCGATGACGAAGATCAGTACGGTAACGAAACCGGGTTCGTCCCAGGGGGTACGGGTGCCGCCGATGCCGAAGGCGATGAAGCTGAAGATCGAGACCGCCATCGCCAGCACCGCGATCATCGTCGTCGCCAGGCTGAAGCGAAAGGCGCTCCACAGCAGCATTGCGAACAGCAGGATCAAGACATCGCTGATGCCGGCATAGAGATAGCGTTGGCCGAGCAGCCCGGTCAGGCCCAGCAGCAGGACGAACAGGAGTGCCCATAGCGTGCGCTCATGGCGGAGGGTCTCCGCCAACGGTTGTTGGAACTGCTTGAACAGCGGGCCGCCCTGGCACATCAACATCAGCGCCGGCGCCAGGGTCAGTGCGCCGAGCGCCTCGCCCAGCCAGTACAGGAACAAGAAGGCGCGCGGGTCCTCGTCGGGGTCGACGAGCCCGCCGGCATGCGCCGCCGGCAGATCCATCAGGGTATGCAAGGTCGGCGCCAGCAGGACGCCGAACAGGTAGAAGATCAGCAGCAGGCGCAATGGCGTGGCGCGGATGCGGTTGCGGGTGAAATGGCGAATGCCCCACAACGAAAGGGAGACCGAGATTGCCAGCGTGATGCTGGTCCAGGCCGCGATCCATGGAGGCAGGCGATGCCAGCCGATGTAATAGAGGAAGGCTCCGGCGGCGACGCCGAGCACCGCAACGGACCCGAAACGCCAGCCGAGCCCGAGCATCGCGCCGATGGTGAAGAACAGCATCGACTCCTCGCGCCCGGGAAAGCGGAATGGCTGCGACAGCCAGGTGGTCAGCACGCCGATCAGCAAGGCGGCTGCGAACAGACCGATCAGGCGCGGGCCAAGCATGGCGGAAGACTCCGGATTGCGGAAGAAGGGCATTATACCCAGCATTGCTCTCGACATATCAGCAGGTGTTCGCAGAATGAATTAAAAAAATTTTACAATATTTTATAATTGCCGTGGGTATTATTCGTTAAAATAGCGCAACCATTTGGTTGTCGGCAGGAAATTTGCAGTATGCGAGAGCCCCTTTCCATCGCCGTGGGGCAGGCGGGCGCGGCAAAAAAGATGTTGCGTCGCATGCTGCGTTCCGAATCGCTTCGCGCGCTCTTTAAATCCCATGACGAGCTCGAAGAGTGCGCGCTGCACGCTGATTGTCTGGTCTTCGATATCACCGATCCGCTGGCGAACCGGCGCTGGCGCATGTTTCGCGCCGGTCGCCGCATGGCGGGCGTCATCATCGTTGCGGATGGCGCGGTCAGCCTGCCGCCGCGCCTGCAAGCCCGCGCGGTGGTATTGCAGAAGCCGCTTTCTCCAGACAGCGTTGCCTGGGGATTGCGCAAGCTCGCGCGTCTGATGAATGAGGCCGGCATGGCGGATGGCCTTCGGCCGGTCGAGGCGTCTTTTTCCCTGCCGCGTCTGAACCTGCTGCGCGCCGCGGATTGGTTGCATGGCAAGCGAAACGGATTGACCGCGCGCTATGCCAGCATGGCCGAGATCGGTCCCGATGATGAGGAGCATCTGCGTCATCTGGCTTTCGACCCCGACGAATACCTGGTGGGCCTGCTGCGTAACGTGCTGGCGCGCGATGAGCGCGCCATTTTCATTCGCGTGCCGGAGGGCGGCATCCAGTTGAACCCCTATGTCGGGATTGCGATGCTGTATGGCGATCTGCTCGATGTGAAGGCGCTGTGCGGCAAGCGTCTGAAAGAGTTCGGTTCGTCGCTGGAGGTGGGTGGCGAGGAGCTCCGCTCCCGGATCGTGCCGGGCCAGTCGCCGCGGCATCTGTCGATCGAGGCGCTGCTATGGCTCGCCACGCTGATCGCCGCGCGCGGGCGTTTTCCCGATTCGCTGGACATCGCCGCGCCACGCCGGCTGGCGCGCTGGCCCGATCTGCCGCGACTGCTCGATGCGCCCCATGTGGCCCGGATCTGCGCCCTGTGGGCGAGCGACGAACTGAACGCCTTCGAGGTGGCCAGCGGGTTGGGGATCCACCAGCGTCATGTGTTCGGTTTCGCCAGCGCGGCGCACATGCTCGGTTTGTTCGCCACGGGGAGCGACGGGGTGGCGCGCGCCGCGCCGGACGGCGGCTGGCTGGCGCGTCGGATCCTGAGTGGAACCAAGGTCTTTTCACGGGTGTTGCGAGGTGTGCGATGAACGAATTCCCGATTCTGCTGGTGGGTCCGGACGGCGGCGGCAAGACGAGCGCGTTGCGGACTCTGTGCCAGCGGGAGTCGACGCGCCGCCGCATGGTGGTCGTCAACGGCGACAAGCGGATCGCGGTCGGCGTGGAGCAGGCCGCGCTGAAGATCCCCGATGTCGGTGAGCTGGCGTTGCGCCTCTATCCCGCCGGACGGAGCGCCTTGCTCGGTCATTTCCTCCGACAGATGCCGCATGCCGGCGTGCTGCTGCTGCTCGATGGCGGCGATGAAAGCGCGATCGAGCAGTTGCGCCATTACCTGAAGCAACTGACCTCGATGACAGAGCCGCCGACGTTGGCGATCGGCCTGACCCAGGCCGCCCGCCTGTCGCGCAAGCGCTTCGACGGGCTGGCGCATCAGGCGGCCGACTTTGGTTTGCGCTGTCCGCTGTTTCGCATCGACGAAACGCGGTATGAGGATGTCGCGTTGTTGCTCGAATCATTGTTGCTGACGATTCATGTCACCATGGATGAAGAGACGCTGGATGGCTTCAGCAGCTTTACCGAGCCGCTGAGCTCGGTGAGTTCGGATCTCTATTCCTGAACGGCGCGCATTCGGCCCCTCCGACCAGCGGGAGGGGCGCCTTCCATCAGAGGTATTCCGGCAGTTTCTTGCGGATCTCGTCCGGCGAGTGTTTGGCGACGTCCTTCGTCACCTCGCCGACGATGCGCTTCTTCACATTGTCGTCCAGACAGGCGCGCAACTTGCCGAGGAAGGCCGGCGGCGCAAGGATATACAGCGTTTTGAAAGCGCCCGCGAGCGCCTTCTCCTTCAGATGGGCGCACAGTTCATGGGCGAATCGGTTCGCCTCCATCTCATGGGCGCTCACCTCCGGCTCGACGGCGTGACGTCCCTGGCCGCCGCTGTCGAAGGTGCGCCCGGGGCCGTCGGTTTTCAGATCCTGGTTCTTCAATCGGCTTTCCGGGTGCGCGAATGCCTCGACCGGTGTCAGTGGCCCCTTGCGCTTGTCCGCCTGAAGAATCTGCGCGTGACTGCTGTCCGCGGCAAGTACCCATATTGGCATGCGTTATTCCTCTTTGATGACTTTTGGTAATGTGGAAATACACCAGGAAAGATCCTGGTGTAAATAATAAAATCTCTAATTTTCTCAATGGCCTGGGTATGGCGCCGTCCCCGTTCTCATGGGGGTTGATGTGAAAATACGGTAGCTGCGCGGCCAACCTGCTGACCAAGCGTACGCTCGATCAAGTACCGCGGATCGGGCGGCGGCGCGGTTTCACAGCACCACCGTAGCCGGTTCCGCTTCGCTTGAACCGGCCTACGAGGGTGGAAATGTGCAAGCATGCCAAATCGTTGATTTTTCATGATCCGGGTGGATGCCACCCTGGGCCATGAGCGTTATACTCGTCGCCCATGCATTTTCGGCCTCGGAGCGAAACCGATGCGCCGCCCGCGCGTCCATGGTAACTGATAACATGTCTCCAGTAACATGCCAATGCAAGCCTTTTCCCCATAAGGTCTGGTAACGATGACCGACCCGGACCAACGTCTGAGCCAGTGGCTGGATTCCCCGGAGGTGCAACGTCTGGACCCGGAGGAGCGGGATTTCCTCGTTGCGCGGGCGCGCGAGTACTGCTTCACGCATCAGGAGCTGCGCAGGCTCGCCGGGATCGCGGCCGATTTCGCGATGTGGCCGGTCTCGCCGCTGAGCGAGAGCTGGCCCTCCGAACCCGTTGCTGGCTCGCCCAAGGCGCGCCGTAGGGCGCTGTTGCGCGCGTTGGAAGAGCAACGGGAGCGGCTGCGCGAGCAGCCCAACCGCTATGCGCTGGTTGCGCCGCCCCGTCCCGCCGCGCGTATTCGTCGGGTTACGGTTGAGAAAGAACGACTCGGCCTGGGGCGCTGTCCGGTGGCTTCGCCGCGCACGCGCTGCTGCAACCTGATGACGCTCGACGCGGTCGAAAACTGTGGCTTCGATTGCAGCTATTGTAGCATCCAGTCCTTCTATCATGGTGACGAGGTGCGCTTCGATGCGCGTTTCGCGGAAAAACTCGCGTGCCTGGAGCTGGACTCGGAACGGCATTACCATATCGGCACCGGGCAGTCGTCGGACTCGCTGATGTGGGGCAATCAGGGTGGCGTGCTCGATGCCTTGATGGATTTCGCGCGGCGCAACCCGAACGTGATCCTGGAGCTCAAGACCAAATCGAAGAACGTGGCCTACCTGTTGCGCCACGAGATACCGGCCAATGTGCTCGTCACCTGGTCATTGAACACCCCGGCGCTGATCGCCAACGAGGAGCACCTGACCGCGCCGCTGGACGAGCGCCTGCGCGCGGCGCGTCGGGTCGCCGATCGCGGCATCCTGATCGGTTTCCATTTCCACCCGATGATTCATTATGACCGCTGGCGCGAGGACTACGCCGCCTTGTTCGCGCGCCTGACGCGCGAATTTTCGCCCGATGAGGTGGCGCTGGTGTCGCTCGGCACCCTGACCTTCATCAAGCCGGTGATGAAGCAGTTGCGTCAGCGTCGTGGTTTTCATAGCCAAGTACTGAAGATGCCGCTGGTCGAGAGCGACGGCAAGCTGAGTTATCCGGATGAGATCAAGCAGGCGATGTTCCGCCATGCCTGGCAGGCGCTGGCGGCCTGGCATGACAAGGTGTTCTTCTATCTGTGCATGGAAAACCCGCGTCACTGGAAACCGGTATTCGGCTTCGACTACGCCAGCAACAGGGAGTTTGAGCAGGCGATGATGGCGGCCTACCGGGAAAAGATCGCCACGCGCCAAGAGACCCGGGAGGCGTAGGCCCGATCAAGCGCAGCGGATCGGGCAGCGGCGCTGCCGGATTCAGATGTCATAGGCCAGATTCGGCGCCAGCCACTTTTCCATCAGCGCCAGATCCATGCCCTTGCGCTTGGCGTAGTCGGCCACCTAGTCGCGGTTGATTTTGAGCAGGCGATGATGGCGGCCTACCGGGAAAAGATCGCCACGCGCCAAGAGACCCGGGAGGCGTAGGCCCGATCAAGCGCAGCGGATCGGGCAGCGGCGCTGCCGGATTCAGATGTCATAGGCCAGATTCGGCGCCAGCCACTTTTCCATCAGCGCCAGCTCCATGCCCTTGCGCTCGGCGTAATCGGCCACTTGGTCGCGGTTGATCTTGCCGACGGCGAAGTAGCGTGACTCGGGGTGCGAGAAGTAGAGGCCGCTGACGGCGGCGGTCGGTACCATCGCCTTCGATTCGGTCAGCCAGATGCCGGTGTTCTTCTCGGCGTCGAGCAGTTCCCAGAGGATGTCCTTCTCGGTGTGATCGGGGCTGGCGGGGTAGCCCATCGCCGGGCGGATGCCGACGTACTTTTCGGCGATCAGCGCGT